>CACCOR010000001.1:0-125746 GCA_902547695.1 uncultured SAR86 cluster bacterium
TATAAAGTATAAATTTCTATTTACGATAATCCAGGCCAAGCATTCCAAACAGCTTTTATAAATGTTGCTAATGGTATAGAAAAGAATACGCCCCAAAAACCAAATAAACTTCCAAAGATAAATACTGCAAGTATTATTACTATGGGGTGCAACTTTACAGCCTCAGAAAAAATTATTGGTACTAAAAGATTTCCATCAAGAAATTGAAGTAATAAATAAAGGCCGATTAACAAGTAAAATTGCGTCCCCAAACCAAACTGCAAAAGACCGATAATTACTATAGGGATTGTAATTGAGAACGCTCCAACATAAGGAATTAATACTGATAGTCCTACTAGTACAGCTAATAAAGCTCCATAATTAAGGCCGAATGAAGCAAAAAGAATTGCTGCAGCAATCCCCACAATAAATATCTCGAGAACTTTACCTCTTACATAATTACTTAGCTGAACATCCATTTCAGACCATATTTGTGAGAGCATTGCTCTGTCACCAGGAATAATCCTTAGACAGCCCTCGATTATATTTTTTCTATCAAATAGGAAAAAATAAACAAGTATTGGAAATAAAATAATATATAAAAGCACTGTTATAGTACTCTGAATTCCAGAGATTGAAGATTTAACGATATTTTGCGTTATTGATGAAAGCTCTGATGATACTGCCTGGAAAAATACAGAGATTTGATCTGAATTAACCAAATCTGGAAATGCTGCAGGTATTGTAGAGACAAAATTTAAAAATTCATTAAATAATCTTGGTATATCAAGCACAAAGGATTGTAATTGAACATATAGCAAAGGAATAAGCCAAGTAAACATGGCTGCTCCAACAATAATAAATACTGAGAATGCGATTATTGTAGAAACAGGTTGAGTAACTCCATATGTTTCTATCTTTTTTTGAAGACCTACTAGTAAATATGCAACAACAATACTGATAATAAAAGGTGTTAAAACCTCAATAAATAAACTAAACAAAATTAGAGTTGAGAGGATTATTAAAAAAAATATAACTGTTTCCTCATTACTAAAAATGCGCCTGAATATATTTTTAAAATGTTCGATCATATAAATTCTATGGACATTATATATAAGAATTTGCTAAAAAATATTAAACTTTTCTTCTATATACTGTTCTAACTAAAAATTTTAGTTATTATTTTTGTAATGAAGATTCTTATAGCATCTATTTTAACGATATTTATTTCGATAAACCTTGTCTCATTTAATGAGGATATTAAAGAAATAGATTTGCCTGAACTTGGTGATCGTGTCTCGGGAGCGGTTTCTTCTGATGAAGAAAAAGCTATAGGTGAAATGTTTCTTAAACAAGTATACTCAAATGCACCTTTAATATCAGATCCCATTATTTTTGAATACACAGAGCATTTAATTTATAGACTTTCTGAATATAGCCAAGTTAAAGATAGATACTTTAAAATATTATTAATTGATGATGACTCCTTAAATGCATTTGCTGCTCCAGGCGGAATAATCGGCGTTAATGGAGGATTGTTTCTATATTCAGATAATGAAGGACAATTTTCATCAGTACTTGCACATGAATTAGCTCATCTTAGTCAAAGGCACTTTGCAAGAAATGTTCTCAAATCACAAGATAGTAATCTTGCTTCAGCACTTGTAATGGTCTCTTCAATAGCTATTGCACTAATTAGTAATAACCCAAATGCTATGGCAGTAGGTCCAGCAATACTTCAATCTCAGAGCCTAAGATATAGTCGATTATTTGAGAAGGAGGCAGATAGGGTTGGTTTTGCAAATCTTGTTAAAGCAGGGTATCACCCAGAATCAATGGGAGAAATGTTTGAAAATATGAATGAGATAAGAAGGCTATCTGGAGATCTCCCGCCAGAATTTTTGCTTACTCATCCACTTTCTTCCTCAAGAATAAGCGATGCATTTAACGCTGCAGAAAATTTACCAACAGAAGGTACAAAAAAAAATTCACTAGAATTTTCTTTAATTAAAGCTAGATTAGAAATTTATTATGAAAATATTTCTCAAAATTCTCTAAGAAAATTTAGGGAGCGTGTAAATCAAGATCCTACAGAATATAACTTATATGGTTTAGCACTTGCTCATCATAAAAATAACAATTATGAGGAGAGTCTTGAATTAATTAATAAGCTAATATCTTCATATCCCAAAAATTTAGTTTTGAACAATACTAAGGTAGATTTTCTTTTTGAATCTGGAAAATATGAAGATGCACTAGTTCATGTAAATAAATTTTTGGAAATATCTCCAAGAAACTATCCCCTTTCGATATCTAAATCAAAAATACTATTGTCAATGGAGAGATACTTTGAATCAGAAGAAATTATAAGAGATCAACTTCTAAGAAAAAATAATAATCCTGACTTGTGGCTTTTACTCTCTGAAATTCAAAGAAGTAGCAAAAACATTATTGGTTACCATCAAAGTCGGGCCGAATATTTTTTACTTCTAGGGCAAAATGAAAGAGCGTTGAATCAATTAGAATTTGCGTTAAAGCTAACACAAAATAATTTTCAGGTATCTGAGAGAATAATGACTAAAATGGTTGAAATTAAAAAAGAAATTAACGAATCTAGAGGTCTTTAGTATTAATATTTCTAGATATCCTGATACCTAATATAGAAAGAAAACCTGCTATTGGAATTGCTATTAATGGCAAACTATTTGCAGCAATACTTGTTAATTTTCCAATAGCAATAAATCCACTTCCGGATAAGTCGCCAAACCTTGATATAAAAGTATCAATAAATACTGTTGACTTATATCTATCATTTTTTTTCAAGGTACTAAATATAGTTTCTCTAGTTGGCTTGTTTATTCCATATTCAAAAACTCTTAAAAAGACAGTAACAACGCCTACTGAAATTATTGAGGGAATTAGACCATACAGTATGAATGCTATACAGAACAATATTCCATAGCTTAATAAAATATTTTTTATGCCAATTTTTTTAATAATTAAATTTGTAAAAAAGAGTTGAATGATTAAAGTTAGTGGAGATATTACTTGCTCCATTATTGCAAAAAATCGTAATCTTTGTTCTGAGTTTTGTGACCAGTCTTCAACAATATTTATTGCTGTAATCCATTGAACTGTCATTAAAGCTGTCCAAATCCAAACATAAGAAGCAATATTTCTTATTTCATTAATTTGTAATGAATTTTTGATTGCATCAAAACTACCACCACCTGCATTATCTGTGTCAATAGTTTGATCATTGTTCGAAATTGAAAGCATATATAAAGCAAGGAGCATGGCTAAAAAAAGAAATAATGCTGCAGATAAAGAAAATAACTCTAGGCCAAGCTCATCAAAAGATCCTGAAAACCTCTTTGAAATCTCAGAACCAAATATTGCTCCAAGTGAGCCTCCAGCCATTATGACACCATAAAAAGATCTCTTCTTTGAGTCTCTATATAAATTTATGATTACAACCCAAAATAATGAAACTACAAAGAAAGAATATACATTGCACCAAACGTAAAAAATTCTTCCTAACCATATTGAATCGCCAAGACCAAATGTTCTCCAACTCAAAAGAAATAGTATTAAATTCAATATTAAAAACGAATAGCAATATAGTATTATTTTTTTTAGATTTGATCTTGATGCTATCCAGGAATAAATAGGATTAATTATTAGCATTGCTAATGCACCTGCAGCTAGAAGATATGGTAACTCGTCAACATTAGCTACTGCCATTTCATTTCTAACTGGTCTTAACGTATACCATGATGAAAGAACTAAAAAAAATAATAAGGAACCAAAAAAAGAGTCCTTTGAGATAGAATTTTTAATAGAATTAATCAAAAAAATCCCCAAAGATGGTGGGTCGCACAGGATTCGAACCTGTGACCAATTGGTTAAAAGCCAACTGCTCTACCAGCTGAGCTAGCGACCCACATTGATAGTAATACATACTAGAAAATGGTGATTATTCCATATTTTTCAATAACTGCAAGGCTAAGGAAGAGGCAGTATTATTTGGGTACTCTCTTACCACAAAATTATACTTATCTTTTGCACTTTTCATATCGTCAGATTGTAAATAAATATCGCCAATCTTCTTATGTGATAAAGGAACTCTATAATGATTTGGGTATGAACTTATTAATTCCATAAAAAAGGCCATGGCATTTTCAAGATCATTTTTAATCAAACTAATTTCACCTAACCAAAAATATGACAAAGGTGTTTTTTCTTCATCAGAGAAGCTTTCAACAAAATAATTAAATAAATTAAATGATTTATCAAAGTTTTGATCTTCAAGTGCTTCTATTGCAGCGTTATATATCTGGTCCTTACTTTTAGGATCCTCAATACCTGCAAACCTTATATCTGCATTCAAGGTTAAATTTTCTAAATTTTCTGACTCATTTTCATCAACGTCAGTTGACTCTGCAATAAGCTTTTCAATTAGATAGTTTTGGGATTCAAGCCTATTTCTTAATTCAGCAATTTCTAATTCAAGTTCTTGAATCTTTAAAAACAAGATATCTGTTTTTGCATCATCATTTACGTTAGCAGAAACTAAAATTGGTAAAAATAAAAATACAATTAAATGTTTATAAAAAAGAAATCTAAAACTCATTAATTAATTTCGACTCTTCTGTTTTTTGCATAACTCATTTCATCTTGACCAATAACAGCAGGTCTTTCTTCACCAAAGCTTTTAACGGTAATTCTATTCTTACTTATTCCATTAAGAACAAAATAGTCACTAACTGTCTCAGCTCTTCTTTGTCCCAAAGCAAGGTTATATTCTCTTGTTCCTCTTTCATCAGCGTGACCTGCAAGAGTAATTTGAATTGAAGAATTTTCATTTAATGCATTTACAGCGCTCTTAAGAGTTTGAATTGACTTACTTGTTAAAGTAGATTTATCAAATTCAAAGTATATTGTTGCACTTGCAAAAACTGCCTTACTATCGTATCGGATATTATCATCAGCCGACGATAATGCTTGAACCGTTTTTACATCACCAGAATATACTCTTTCTTCAGTAACGTTCATACTTGAGCAAGAAGAAAGAAAAGCTATAGCAATAATAAAATTAAACTTATTTTTATGTATAAACATATTCACTCCTCATAATTATCTTAAAAAACCTGACCATGCAGGCTCTCTTACAAAACCCATTTTGGCTGGCAATCTAAACTTGGCACCACTTAAAGTTACTCCAGCTAGCAAGCTCATACCATCGTCTTTAATTGCATAAACTATAACATTTCCATTAGGTGAAATACTAGGAGATTCATCTAATTGTGCATTAGTTAATGGTCTTATAAAATTCTCGTTAAAATATTTTATTGCTATTTGGAAATTTCTATTTTCTCTATGAACAAATATAAATCCTTCATTATTTGGTAAATAAGAACCTTTAGCGTTGTAATTTCCATCAAATGTTATTCTTTTGGGTTTTGCATTAAATCGTCTCAAGTCAATTTCATATAATTGAGGAGATCCTGATCTTCCTGATGTAAACATTATTTTTGATCCCTTTGGAGACCAAGATGACTCAGTATCAATTGAAAAATGATTAGTTAATCTCGTTAAATTTCTATTTTTTAAATTAAGTATGTAGATTTCTGCATTTCCGTCTTGGTACATAGTCAATGAAAGAAATTTGCCATCAGGCGACCAAGACGGTGAACTAATTTGAGATGAATTTTCTATTGCGAGTTCTCTTTCACCAGTTGCTATGTCTTGAATATAGACCTTTGCCATTCCTGTTTCAAATGATACGTATGCTACCTTCTTTGAATCTGGAGACCATGCTGGAGAAATAATAGGATCATTACTCTTTAAGAGTATTTGTTCATTGCTTCCATCGGCATCTGCAACCATAAGATTGAAATTCTTATTCTCAGTTACATAAAGGATTTTTGTTGACGATATCCCCTTCATGCCAGTTATTTCTTCATAAATACCATCACTTACATAATGGCCTAGCTGTCTATTTTTATTTGGTATGCCGTAAACAGTTGAAGTCCTTATTTTTTTACCTTTATTGATATCAAATATGTCATAAACAACAGATATGCTAATACCGTCTTTTACAATTTTTCCAATAACTAAATAATCAATATTTAAAATTTTAAAATCATTAAATATAACTTCAGTCTCATTAGTTGGTAAAGAGAGTAAATCTTCGTTTGCAAATAAATTAAACTCTCCGGACCTCTTTAAATTATTTCTTATAATTTTATCAATGTCGTTTGAAACCTTTTGATCACCCTCAAATTTTAAAATAGCTACTCTGTAAGGATCCTCAGTGCCTTGAGTAATTTCTAAAATAAGTTCTGAAGTGAGCGCATTAGAAAATGCTAATATGAATAATATTTTTTTCATGTTGGATTGAATGTAATCACTACACTTTTAAAATTTGTGTTGTATAAACTATATGGAATATCCTTAAAGAAACTAAAAGTCTCAGCTCTTTGTACAGCCCTTAAAGCTGAATTATCAAATCTTAAATTCCCACTGCTTCTAATCAAATTAACATTAACAATTCTCCCATTTTTATTAATTGATAATCTAAGATCGCAAACCAAGCCGTCCTGAATATTAATTGGCTTGCGCCAGGCTGACTGTATGCTCTTTATGATAAGAGAGCTATATAGCTCTACTTGACTATGTTGAGATTCTTTAGATATTAATTTATCTTCAGCAATTAAGTCATCTAAGCTTACAGACGGTATGAGAGAATCGAATGAAATAGTTTCATCAGGAATTATCTCATTCATTGAATTATCATTAATAATTTCTTTTGGTTCTAATTTTTGATTAACTTGCTTTTTTGCTTCAATCTTTTCTTCAAAAATTAAATTTACCTCAATTGGCTTACTCAATACTGAAGTTTGTTGAGATTCATAATAAAAAAAACCAAAAAGATATAGAATAATTGACGCATGAATTACAAAAGATATAAAAGAAGCCTCTAAATATATTTGATTAATTTTCATAGCCGCTTGTTACAATTCCGACTTTAGTAATGCCTACGCTTTGAACAGATGCCATGGCTTTTGCTACAAAATCAAATGCAACATTTCTGTCACTTTGAAAAACTACTTCAATCTCTGGATTTGCTTTAAAGATTACTTCAGACTTTCTCTTTAATTCATTTAAATCAATAGGTAATGATTCTTCTCCAACGTTTATAAAATAATTTCCATTTTTATCAATTGATATTACAAGTGGTTCATTTTGAACGCTCATTTTAGTTGTATCAGTTTGAGGTAAATCAACCTCCACACCTTGAATCAACAAAGGTGACAAAACCATAAAAATAATCAACAAAACCAGCATAACATCGATATATGGAACTACATTTATTTCTGCTTTAAGATTTTTCTTTTTTGCTAATCTATATATCATTATTTTTTATCTATTGACTGTTTATAAAAAATACTTGCTAGCTCCTCTGCAAAAATTAATGTACCTTGACTGATAGTTTCTGATTCAGAAGTAAATTTATTAAAAGCTACTACTGCTGGTATAGCAGCAAATAGTCCCATTCCGGTTGCAATCAATGCCTCTGAGATTCCTGGTGCTACTGCATTTATAGTAGCTTGAGTAGCATCTGAAAGTCCCATAAATGATGTCATTATCCCCCATACAGTTCCAAGCAAGCCTATGTATGGGCTAACAGATCCAACATTTGCTAAAAAAGATAAATGCTTGTTCATTTCTTCTTCATCAGAAGCTATAGAAACCCTCATAGAGCGATTAATGCTCTCAAGATCTAATTCAGAAATACTGTCTCCAACCTTAATTGAATTAAATTCGTTAAAAGAATTTTTAAATAAGTTTCTTGCCCCATATAAATTATCATCTTTCAATACCTCGTTATACAAAGCGTCTAAATCTTTTCCACTCCAAAAAATTCTTAAAAATTCATCATTGGCACTTTTTACTTTTCTAAAAAAATTATATCTTTCAACAATTATTATCCAGGAGAGTATTGAGGCAATAAAAAGAATTAACATTACTATCTTGACTACAATTCCTGCCTCTAAAATAAGATTTAATACTGAAATATCATCCATAACACTATCCTAGTCAAAAATTAACAATAAATCATCAGGAAACTTTTTTGGTTTCTTCGATGATAGATTAATAAAACAAACCTCTACCTCACCATTAACAAATTCTTCTCCAGAGATTTTATCAACTACTTTTTGATAAAAAATCATCCTTGCATCAGATTTTTTTTCTACAATTGATTGAACAACTATTTGATTACCAAGCTCAGCAGCTTTTAAGTAATTAATTTTGATGCTTTTAACTATGAATGCTAGATCTTTTTCTCTTAATTTATTTTGAGAAATATTTGCATATGATAGAAATTCAGATCTTGATCTTTCGAAATACTTTAAGTAATTCGAATGATATACAACCCCTTGAAAATCTGTATCTTCAATATATATTTGAAATTCTATATCTTCACACTTGATGATTTTTTTCATGCAGCTCAATGTCCTCCTGAAATAACTCAAGTATTATCTGAATAAAATCTGGCCATAAAAGGTCTACAGTAACAAGATCGTTCTTAATATTGTGATTAATGGAGTTTGCTAATATTCGAACTTTAATAGGTCTATTGTTAAATTTATATACAAGTGCAGGTCTTAAACCCTCTTGATTCGATGATGCGAGAACTTGCTCCCACCAATCAGGTCTAGGTTCTGCACCAGCTCCATATGCCTTACACTCAATACACCATCTTCCAAGCATGAGATCAGGTAACTCCTTAGTCCGAGTCTGCTCTAAGATTCTTTTAACTGGATTCTTTAAGTTAAGGTCATTTATCAATGCATTAGCAATTTGTCGTTCAAATGCAGCACCTTTATTTCTTGAATTGATTGACAAAATTTATTCCTTTATCTCAAAATTTTCCGGGAATTCTGCATTAGTGTGAACTTCTTGGACATCATCAAGATCATCCATAAACTCCATAATATTTAAGACTTTTTCAGACATATCTTGATCAAGGTCCACAAGTGTATCAGCTCGCAAGGTTAGTTCAGCATTAATATATTGGATATCATTCTCTTTAAAGAAATCAATAACCTTATTAAATTGATTTGGATCTGTTGTTACTTCAAAGAAATCATCTTCTTCTGAAAAATCTTGTGCTCCAGATTCAATAACATTCTCCATAAGAATTTCTTCTGAGTAATCCTTATTTATGTGGATAACTCCAAGTTTTTTAAATAAATATGAAACAGATCCATCAGTTCCAAGATTACCTCCAAACTTTGAGAATGCATGCCTAACATCTGAAACAGTCCTATTTCTATTATCTGTCATAGTTTCTACAAGGATAGCAACTCCTCCTGGACCATATCCTTCAAATATTATTTCTTCTAATTCTCCAGTTTCTCCTGTTCCCGAACCTTTTTCTATAGCTCTTTTAATAGTGTCTTTAGGCATATTTGCAGCATTTGCCTTTTCAAGAGCTAGTCTCAATCTTGGATTATCATTTGGATCAGGGCCATCCTTCGCTGCAACAGTAATTTCTCTTATGACCTTGGTCCAAACCTTTCCTCGCGATGCGTCTTGTCTGGCTTTCCTATGTTTTATGTTTGCCCATTTTGAATGACCAGCCATTAACTATTCTTCCTTATGTGTACTAACTATTTTAAGTTCATCAAGCTGATCTTTATCAACCTTACTTGGAGCATCCGTTAATAGACATGTCGCGCTTTGAGTTTTAGGGAATGCAATCACATCTCTTATGTTTGTAGTATCTGTTACAAGCATGACAATTCTATCTAGTCCGAATGCGATTCCACCATGAGGTGGACAACCTGAGGACAAAGCCTTTAGAAGGAAACCAAACTTACTCTCAGCTTCTTTCTTTGAAATATTAAGAATTTCAAAAATTGCTTCTTGCATATTTTTATCATAAATTCTTAAAGATCCTCCACCTATTTCATATCCGTTCAAAACAACATCATATGCATATGCAAGAACATCGTTTGGATTTTCTAAAAGCTCTTTCTTTGATGCTTTAGGTAAAGTAAATGGATGATGAAGCGGTGTTAGACTTCCCTCGGCATTTAATTCAAACATTGGAAAATTCACTATCCAACAAGGAGCCCATTTTGAAACATATAAATCTAAATCATGTCCTAATTTTTTAATAAGACTACTCATTGATAAGTTAACAACAGATTCACTTCCAGCTCCAAAAAAGATTAAATCATCTGTTTTCACTTCAAGAGTTTTAAAAATATTTTGAATTGTTTTTTTATTTAAAAACTTCAGTATGGGAGACTGAATGCCATTCTCAAGATCTTTAACATCATTAATCTTTATGTAAGCAAGCCCTTTTGCACCCAACTTAGATACAAATTTTGTATAGTCATCAATTTGACCTCTTGACATTGTATTTCCGTTAGGAACTTTTAAAGCAACCACTCTTGATCCTTCCTTTTTAGCAGGATCAGAGAATACTTTGAATTCCTCATTAATAACAAGATCTGATATTTCTTTGAGCTTTAAAGGAATCCTTAAATCTGGTTTATCACAACCATATTCCTCCATAGCATCATGCCAATCAATCACCTCAAATTTATCAAGTTTTTCTCCACAGAATTCTTTAATTACATCTTTAATCATCTTTTCGCTAAGCTTCATGATTTCTTCCTGATTAATGAAAGATGCCTCAATATCAATTTGAGTAAATTCTGGTTGTCTATCTGCCCTCAAATCCTCATCTCTAAAACATCGGGCAATTTGATAATATTTATCTAAGCCGCCAATCATCAAGAGTTGTTTGAATAATTGAGGTGATTGAGGTAATGCATAAAAACTACCTGGTTGAACTCTGCTTGGTAAAATATAGTCTCTGGCGCCTTCTGGAGTAGCCTTAGTTAAAATTGGTGTTTCAATCTCATGGAATTCATTTTTATCAAGATAGTTTCTAATTAAAGAAGTAATTTTTGATCTTTTAATAATTCGTTCATTCATTTCTGGGCGTCTAAGGTCAAGTACCCTATTCTTTAATCTTACATCTTCATTAACTTCTTGATATTCGTCTATTGGAAAAACTGGAGTGTTTGCCTTGCTGAGGATATTGATATTAGCGACCTCTATCTCAATTTCACCAGTTTGCATATTTTTATTTATTGTTCCTTCAAGTCTATTTCTTACAACACCTTCTATCTGAACAACAAATTCGTTTCTTATTGATTCTGCTAATTGGAATGATTCTTTGTTATCAGGATTCACAACAGCTTGGCATATACCTTTTATATCCCTAACATCTAAAAAAATTACTCCTCCATGATCTCTTCTTCTATGTATCCATCCACAAATAGTTACCTTCTCTTTGAGATTAGATGATGTAATTTCACCACAATAATGAGATTTCATGATATTTCCCTATTCACTTCTTAATTTTATCTTGTTTAGAGCCTTTCTTGGAGTCTGTTTTGGAAGTTTCTTTTGTTTTGTCATTTTTTGCACCATCACTTGAGGCTATATTCTTTTTTTTGCCTGTTTTAAAGTCTGTTTCATACCACCCACCACCTTTGAGCCTAAAAGAAGGTGCTGAGATTTGCTTCTTAAGGCCTTTCTTGTTGCATTTTGGGCAAACCTCTTTTGGTTTATCATTAATTTTTTGAATTATCTCAATTTCATGTTCACATTTAGAACATTTGTAGTCATAAATCGGCATAAGTCCTCAAAAAAAGATAAAATTATAAACTATGTTATTTTCAAAGCTACTATTACCTACTCTTAAGGATGCTCCCCAAGAAGCAGAAGTTGTGAGTCACAAATTAATGCTTCGTTCAGGCATGATACGTAAAGTTGCTTCAGGTATCTATACTTGGCTACCACTTGGCTTAAAAGTTCTAAAAAAAGTAGAAAATATTGTAAGAGAAGAAATGGATAATTCTGGTGCTCAAGAAGTGTTTATGCCAATGGTTCAGCCAAAGGAATTATGGGAAGAAACAAAAAGATGGAAAAAAATGGGTCCTGAATTACTTAGAATAAAAGATAGGCATGATAGAGATTTTTGTTTAGGTCCTACACACGAAGAAGTTATTACTGACATTATTAGGGATAATGTCAAAAGCTACAGAGAACTTCCATTAAATATTTATCAGATTCAAACTAAATTTAGAGACGAGGTAAGACCTAGATATGGAATTATGCGGGGAAGAGAGTTTTTAATGAAAGATTCTTACAGCTTTAATATCGATGAGGAGTCGTTACAGGAAACATATTTAATTATGAGAGAAACTTATAAAAAAGTTCTTGAAAGAATAGGACTTGAATACAAAATTTCTGCTGCCGACTCTGGAGCCATTGGTGGAGATAGTTCTGAGGAATTTCATGTGCTTGCTGAAAATGGTGAAGATACCATTGCCATAAGTGATTCATCTGAGTTTGCAATCAATACTGAGCTTCTTTTAAAAGATGGAGAAGATATAAGCACACTTGAAGGCAAACCTTCTCCAGATGGCAATGGAACAATTCAAATAAAGAAAGGGATAGAGGTTGGTCATATTTTTAAACTTGGAAAGTTATATGCGGAATCAATGAAAGCAAGTGTTCTAAATTCTGATGGAAATGCTTCAACATTATTTATGGGTTGTTATGGAATTGGGGTTTCAAGACTTGTTGCAGCAGCAATTGAACAAAATCATGATGAAAAAGGTATTGTTTGGCCGCATAGTATTGCACCCTTTGACATAAATATTATTTCTATTGGATATGATAAGAACAAAGATATTGCTAAAGCATCAACAGATTTATACAAAGAACTTTCAGAAATGAATTATTCTGTACTGCTAGATGATAGAAAAGATGGATATGGAGTGAAAATAAAAGATTCAGAACTTATAGGAATACCTCTAAATATTGTAATAGGTAAAAAATTTACAGAAGATAATGAAGTTGAGCTCATAGGAAGAAATGGTGAAACTTCCACGAACCCCATTACAGAAATAAAAACTATTTTAGATTTTTTTAAGAATAAATAATTTCTTAACTAACTCTTTTAATAATAGTTGCATTAGCGGTTCCCCCGCCCTCGCATATTGCTTGTAATGCGTATTTACCCTTTCTTCTCTCTAACTCATGGAGCATAGTAGTCATTAGCTTTGCCCCTGTTGCGCCAAGAGGATGTCCGAGCGCCATTGCACCACCATTGACATTTAATTTGCTTCTATCTGCCTTTAATTCTTCTGCCCATGCAAGAGGAACTGGAGCAAATGCTTCATTGACTTCATATATATCCATATCATCAATGCTCAATTTAGCAATGTCTAAAGCCTTAAGAGATGCGGGTATTGGTCCAGTCAACATAAATACAGGATCATCTCCAACAACAGAAATAGATACTATTTCTGCCCTTGGGTTAGATTTGATCTTTTTTAGTCCTGCTTCATTGCAAATAAGAACAGCTGCAGCTCCATCTGTGATTTGACTGGCATTACCAGCGGTAATTTTGCCACCTTCAGTTACCGGGTTCAATCCTGCTAATTTATCAAGACTAGCATCAAATCTAATACCTTCATCTGCCATTACTAAATCGTTAATGCCTTCAGCATTTTTACCTTCGACAGGTAGAATTTCTCTATCAAAATATTTTGATTCTGTTGCTTGAGCTGCTTTTTGATGACTTTCCAAAGCAAATTTATCTAGATCTTCACGAGAAAGATTCCATTTATCAGCCACTAGTTCAGCACCTGTAAATTGGGAGAAAAATATATCTGGGTATCTTTCTTTCATTCCTTCAGAATCAAACGGTAGCCCGTGTCCTGCATTATATCCATCTGTAACTGCTGCACCGATAGGCACCATAGACATTACTTCAACACCTCCACCAATAACAATATCTTGAGTACCAGACATTACAGCCTGAATTGCAAAGTGAATTGCTTGTTGAGATGAACCACATTGTCTATCAACAGAAGTTCCAGGAACAGATTCAGGAAAAGACGAAGACAGGACTGCATTTCTAGCTACGTTTCCTGATTGTGCCCCAACCTGATCAACACAGCCAAAAATTACATCGTCTACAAGCACAGGATCAATATCTAATCTCGTTACTAATTCATCTAGAACCTTTGCTCCAAGATCAGCCGGGTGCCATAGACTCAATCTTCCATCTCTTTTACCACCAGCTGTTCTTACTGCTTCAACAATATATGCTTTCTCTGCCATAAAAAAATCCTACTAAAATTAATTAATAGGATTTATTGTATCAAAAATTTATTTAGATTTACTTGAAATGTAAGAAGATCTTATTTCTTTTACAAGTTTGTCTCTAACTTTTGCATTTTCTTTTAGGAAAGTACTAGCTTTTACCTTACCTTGTCCAATACTCTCACCATCTAATTTATAAAAAGCACCTGATTTATCAACCAAACCAAGTTTGTGACCAAAGTCTAATATTTCACCTTCCTGGTTGATTCCTTGTCCATACATAATCTGGAACTCTGCTTGTTTAAAAGGAGGAGATACTTTGTTTTTGACAACTTTAACTCTTGTTTCGTTACCCATTACTTCGTCTCCCTCTTTTACAGAACCAATTCTTCTAATATCTAATCTTACTGAAGAATAGAACTTTAAAGCATTACCACCAGTAGTTGTTTCAGGACTGCCAAACATAACACCAATTTTCATTCTTATTTGATTAATAAAAACAACAGTGGCACCAGACCTTTGAATATTACCTGTAATTTTTCTAAGCGCTTGCGACATTAATCTAGCTTGAAGGCCAACATGATGGTCTCCCATCTCTCCTTCAATTTCTGCTCTTGGAACCAATGCGGCAACGGAGTCGATAATTACCAAATCTACGCTCTTAGATTTGACTAACATATCTGCAACTTCTAATGCCTGTTCTCCAGTATCAGGTTGTGATAATAGCAATTCGTCTACGTTGACACCTAACTTTTCAGCATATTGTGGATCTAAAGCATGTTCAGCATCAATAAAGGCACAGGTTCCTCCTTCTTTTTGACATTGAGCAATTATTTGAAGTGTCAGGGTAGTTTTTCCAGAAGACTCAGGTCCATAAATTTCTGTAACTCTACCTTTTGGAATTCCTCCTATTCCAAGTGCAATATCAAGACCAAGTGATCCTGTTGAAATTGAGGGGATATCAAGATTTTCTCGATCGCCCATTCTCATTACCGTTCCTTTACCAAAATGATCGTCAATACTTGCAATAGTATCTTTTAATGATTTTGAAGTAGTATCTTTCGATTTAGGCATAATTAACTCCTTAATTTACTGTATATTTATACAGTATATAGTATTTTTCTATTTTTTTAAACAGTTTTGTGTAAATTTAAAAATTAGTAAGCTAAAATTCAGTCTTCTCAACTAATTATGACATACGTAGTAACAGAATCATGCATTAAATGTAAATACACTGATTGTGTTGAAGTATGTCCTGTTGATTGTTTTTACGAAGGTCCAGAATTCCTTGTCATACATCCAGATGAATGCATTGACTGTGGTTTATGCGAGCCTGAATGCCCTATTGAAGCTATTTATGCAGATGACGAATTACCGTCAGATCAAATAGAATTCATAGAGATCAATCTCAGGCTTTCTGAAGTTTATGAAAATATAACAGAAGCGAAAGAACCATTACCAGAGGCTGAGAAATATAAAGATATTAAAGGTAAAAAGGAATTTTTATAAAAGAAAATTAACTATTTCTGCAAGATCTAATAACCCAGCAGAAAAAATTAATCCACCAAAAAATATTAGTATTGATTTTCCATATTTCTCATATGCTTTATTAATAATCCTGGGCATAATTATTAAAGCTATTAACATTCCCATAGCAAAAGGAAGTAATACATCAATATTAAGATTCGATATGCTGCCAATAATATAAGGATAAATACCAACGGCTAACAAAAATGCGCTGCCAGATATTCCTGGAAAAAGTAAAAATGTGCATGCAAAAAAACCAAATATAATTAGCGCACCTACAGAGGGTGTAAATGGACCATCAGGTGGATATGATCCGGTTATGTAAAAGCCACTTAGCAAAAAACCAATAAAAATTGCAAGAAAAACATTTAAGTAAAAAGTTTTGCCTTTATTAATATTTTCTTTTAAGTAAGTATTTATTAACAAAAAAATGCCGTATCCAATCATTATAAAAGCTATAAAAATGTTAAATGTTTGAGTAAAGTTCGTGTATAAAAAGTTAACAAGCGAAGAAAATAAAAATACACTTAATACCATCCCAACTAATAATGGAATAATTAAATTTAAATCTCTAAATTTCGTCAAAAAATTTAGAATCTTTTCATAGACTCCAAACATTAATGCTACAGTCGCACCAGATATACCTGGTAACAATTCAGATATGCCTATGAAGACACCTGCTGTAAAGTATTTAAATTGATCTTTCATACATCATTGCCATCTTCTGATTTTCCTGCAAGCATTGGAACAAATGATACATCATCAAATTCTTCTTCATTTATTTCATCATTATTGATTTTAGTTATAACATTCAATTTCTGAGATGCCCCACCAACGGGAATTACTAGCTTTGCATCATTATTTAAAACAGAAACTAAATCATTAGGATACTCTCTTGGAGCAGCAGCACATAAAATACCATCATATTTTTTTTCTTTTTCCCAATCTTGATATCCATCACCATGCATAAATAACACATTATTGATTTTTAATTGAGATAAATTCTCTTTTGATTTTTGAACAAGTGGTTTTATTCGCTCTATTGCATCAACATTTTCACAAAAAAAAGATAGTACTGCTGATTGATATCCGCAACCTGATCCAAGTTCAAGTAGATTTTCAAATATTTTACCTCTTGAATTTGTATGAGAAATTAATAATTCAGTCATTCTTGCAACTATATATGGCTGAGAAATTGTTTGCTTATAACCAATAGTCAGAGATCTGTTTTCGTAGGCTCTCGACCAAAGAGCTTCGTCAAGAAAAATATGTCTTGGCACTTGTGAAATCGCATCGAGAACTCTGAAATCTTTTATCCCTAAATCTAGAAGAGTTTCGATCATTTCCTCTCTAACCCTTCTGAAAGTAAATCCAGAGTTACTCATTTATTATCTCAGAAAGATTATCAATAAATTGAGATGAGCCTAGACTATAGTCAAGTACAGATACAGAAACATATCCATCCACAACTGCTTCGGCATCAGTTACATAATCACCTTTTATGGGCTGTCCTGATAGGTTATATCGATACCTGTAAGTTTCTTTTGATAGGGATTGATCTTCTATCTTAATAGGTTTGGCTGGAACATCCCTTTTAGATAATCCTGTTGCCTTAACTCCTTTATATTCCTCTTCAGAAATATCTGGAAAATTAATGTTGATTACTTTTCCATTATAAGTTCCACTATATTTAATAATTTTATTAATTAACTCAACCGATTTTTTTGTTATAAAGCTTATATCTTTAGCATCATAAGAGGCAACTGATATAGCAATTGGTGGATACTTTAAATTCCTTCCTCCAACAGCCGCTCCAACTGTTCCAGAATATAAAACGTCATTACCAATATTGGCTCCATGATTAATACCTGATATGACAATATCGAATTCGAAATCAACTATACTTAATAAACCTAAATATGTGCAATCGGCCGGGGTTCCTTCTACTGCATAGATCTTATCATCGATTTTCGTAACCTCAATCTCACTTAGATAAGAAATAGCAGCGCTCATACCACTGCAATTATTTTTTGGAGCGACTATCCACACATCGTGATCTTTTGATAGTTCCTCATACATGTTTTGAATATTATGAGCTTTATATCCATCATCATTTGTAAGCAATATTTTCATGATAGGTCCTTTAAATTTACTATACTTTGAACTGATATAGCTTCATTATTTCCAATGATTCCAATTTTTTCTGATGTAGTAGCTTTTAAGCCAATTTTTTTCATAGGAACTTTTAATATTGCAGACAAATTCTCTAAAATTTTTTCTCTATGCGGATTAATTTTAGGATTTTCACAAATAATTGTTGTATCAATGTTATAAATTTCTAAATCCATTTTATTTAGTTCATTTAGGCAGTGTTCAATGATAAGCGTACTATCTAAATTTTTATTTTTATTGTCTTGATCTGAAAAAAACATTCCAATGTCACCCAGCCCAGCAGCACCTAATATTGAATCAGCAATTGAATGTAGTAATACGTCTCCATCAGAATGAGCAACAACCCTGTAATTACATGTAATTTTATGTCCGCCCAAAATAATTCCATCTCCTGGTTCATATTTGTGAAGGTCATAACCAATACCACTTCTTGTAAGAAAATTATTGAGAATTTCTATGTCAGCTTTCTCTGTTACTTTTATATTCGATCTATCTCCCAGAATCTTAGATAATTTAAGATTTGAATATTCAATGGCAAATGATTCATCAGGACAATCTACATTGTTATCGATACAGCTTTGTATAGATTTTTTTAAGTCTTTGAAATTACATATTTGAGGAGTTTGAACCAAATTAAATTTAGATTTATCTAAAGTTCTATTGTCTTCCCTAATTGAATCATAAACAGGAGTATACAGATATGAACAACTTGACTTTGAATGAACAATATCTTCAAAAAGTCTTGCAATATCATTTTCGGAAACATTTGGTCGAGCTGCATCATGCGTAATTACAAATTCATAATTATCTTCAATCGAGTTAAGAGCATTAAAAATTGATTCTTGTCGAGTAAATCCTCCAATAATATATTCAATTTTTTCGCAATTATAAAAGTTCTGATTTTTTATAAGCTCGTCTCCATCAGAAATTGCGATTACTATCTTTGAAATATATTTTGAATCTATAAAAGGCTTTACAGCATTTTCAATAATAGATCTTCCGTTAATTTTGACATACTGCTTGGGCAAATCACCATCAAATCTTTTTCCAATTCCTGCAGCCGCAATTATTGCCAATAAACTATTTGCTTTCATCGTCTTTTTTTTCTTCTTCAAAAGATATAAATTCTTCCTCAGGATAAGTTAAGTTGAGCTTCTCTCTAGCAAAATTCTCCACATGATCATTTGAATTTTGGGCATTCTTAATCTCAAATTCAAGAATTTCATTTTCTTTTTTAATGGCTTCATTTTTTAATTTTTGTGCAGTATTTTCTATTACAAGATCATTTCTATTGGAGTAGTTATTCTCACCGAAAAAAATGCTGTTTAATAACAAAATAATTATTAAAACCAACAATAAATAGAATAAATAATTTAGTTTATTCATTTAACAAAATATCGTTGCTTTTATTTTCAATCCAAAGCAATCTATTATATTTTGCAATTCTGTCAGATCTGCAAGGTGCTCCAGTCTTAATTTGTGATGCTCCTAATCCAACTGCTAAATCTGAAATAGTTGTATCCTCAGTTTCTCCAGACCTGTGAGATATAATACATTTATAGCCGTTTTCTCTTGCACAATCAATTGTCCCAATTGTTTCCGTTATAGTCCCAACCTGGTTAAATTTAATCAAAATTGAATTAGCGAGTTTGTGATTGATACCTTCTAAAAAAACTTTTTTATTAGTTACAAATAAGTCATCGCCGACAAGCTGACATTTTTCCCCCAATTTATCAGTAACTAGCTTCCAACCCTCTATATCATTTTCATCCATTGCGTCCTCAATAGATGAAATTGGATATTGTGTAATTAGATTATCAAGATAATTTGTAAATTCTGCACATGTATATTTTTTATTTTCACCTTTAAAAATATAATTATTACCATCAAAAAACTCACTTGCAGCACAATCAAGAGCAATGCTCACATCTTCTCCTGGGTTAAGTTTTGATGCTTTAATTGATTCAATTATTAATTCTATTGCTTCTTCATTTGAATTTAGATTTGGTGCAAATCCGCCCTCATCACCTACTGCTGTGGAATAATTTTTAGATAATAAAATTTCTTTTAAATTATGATAAATTTCCATTGACCATTTCATTATCTGAGTAAAATCCTTAGCACCACTCGGTACGATCATGAATTCTTGAATATCAACATTATTATCAGCATGCTCTCCTCCGTTCAAAATATTAAACATTGGCATTGGTATTGAGTATTTGTTTGCTTTGCCTGTTATATCTTTGTAGATGCTCGAAAAATGCTCATATAGGTTAACTTTTTTATTTTTAGCTGCAACATGAGAGCTTGCTAGGGATACAGCTAATATAGCATTTGCCCCCATAGATGATTTATCGTCTGTACCATCATAATCAATTAATATTTTGTCAATATCGATTTGATTTTCTGATTCTTTTCCAATTAATAAAGGACCTAACTTATTATTAATATTTGAAATAGCATTAAGAACTCCTTTTCCATGATAATTTGAATCACTGTCTCTGAGCTCTAGTGCCTCCTTCGAACCTGTCGATGCTCCACTTGGAACCATTGCTGATGCAAATATCCCGTTATCAAGACTTATTTCGCAAGCAATTGTAGGAATGCCTCTAGAATCAAAAACTTGAATAGCATTTACATTCGATATTTTTGACATTGTTATTTGATCTCTAAATTATTTTGACCTTTAACAAAATCATCCAAATCTTTTATTTGATTTAAAAATTCATCTAGATAAGAGAGAGGTAATGCACAAGGTCCGTCACATTTAGCCTCATCAGGATTTGGATGTGCTTCGAGAAAAAGTCCAGCTATTGATTGCGACATACCAGCCTTTGCAAGACTTAAAACATATTCTCTTCTGCCACCAGTTGAACTTCCTAAGCCTCCTGGTAATTGAAGTGAATGTGTTACATCAAAAATTACAGGCTTTGATAATTTTTTTAAAATTTGAAAATTTAAGGTATCAACAACCAAATTGTTATATCCATATGAGTTACCTCTTTCACACAAAGTAATATTTTTATTTCCAGCAGCCTCACATTTTTCAACGACGTTTGACATCTCTTGAGCTGATAAAAATTGAGGTTTCTTAAATTGTATTATAGAAGAAGTTTTTGCAGCTGCGCTAACTAGATCAGTTTGTCTTGCAAGGAAAGCAGGTATTTGAATAACCTCACAAATTTCACTTACTAATTTTGCTTGATTAGGCTCATGAATGTCGGTGATTACAGGAATATCATAAGTTTTTGAAATTTCCTCTAATATTTTTAGGCCTTCATCCAAACCAGGCCCCCTGAATGAATTAATAGAGCTTCTGTTAGCTTTATCAAAAGAGCCTTTAAAAATATAGTTAATATCATTTTTATCAGTTACATTCTTAAATTTTTCTGCTACTTCCATTGCCAAATCTCTTGATTCAAGAACATTCATACCGCCCATGAGGGTCATTTTTTCGTTATTATCAATTTTAAAGTCTCTTAATTTCATTTTTACTTTTTTAACGTGCTTTTAATATAACTGTTGAAAATAGGATGTCCATCTCTTGGATTGGAGGTAAATTCAGGATGAAATTGACAAGCTAAAAACCATTTATGTTTTGGTATCTCAATCATTTCTACTAGCTTACCATCAATGGATGTCCCTACAACATCTAATCCTTTTTTGATCATATCATCTTTATATTTTGGATTTACCTCATATCGATGTCTGTGTCTTTCAATGATTTCTGAATTTTTATACATTCTTAATGAATTAGATCCCTTTTTGAGTTTACATAGCTGACCTCCTAAACGCATTGTTCCACCTAAGTCTGAATTTTTATCTCTTTTTTCTTTTTTACCAGAGATATCATTCCATTCTGTAATAAGGCCAATAACAGGATGCTTTGTATTTTGATCAAACTCAGTGCTGTTTGCTCCTTTAAGATTAAGAACATTTCTTGCATATTCTATAATCGCTACTTGCATGCCAAGGCAAATTCCTAAATATGGAATGTTATTCTCTCTAGCATATTTGCAAGCTAAAATCATTCCCTCAATTCCTCTTTCACCAAACCCACCAGGAACTAAAACTGCATCTGCATTCTTAAGAGTTTTTTTGATATTTTTTGAAGTAATATTTTCGGCTTCAACAAAATTAATATTTACTTTTGCTTTATTTTTTATTCCAGCATGTTCAAGAGCTTCATTAATTGATTTATAAGAATCTTTTAACTCCGTATATTTTCCAACAAATGATACATTTACTTCCTTTTCAGGCATCAATTTAGCTTTAACAACTCTTTTCCAATCATTTAGGTTTGGTTGTTTGGTTTTAATTTTAAGTTTTTCAATAATAGTTTTATCAACTTTTTGTTTATTTAATAAAATCGGTACTGAATATACTGTATCAACATCGTGCATTGATATAACGCTCTCGTTAGGCACTGAACAAAAAAGTGCTATCTTCTTTTTTTCGTCTTTTGGTAACTCCTGTTCAGATCTACATACTAAAACATCAGGACTAATTCCTAATGATCTAAGTTCTTTAACAGAGTGTTGGGTAGGTTTTGTTTTAAGTTCGCCTGAAGCATTTATAAAAGGCACCAAAGTAAGATGTACAAATGCCCAAGAAGAGTTGGGAAGCTCTAAGGCCATTTGCCTTATTGCCTCAACAAAAGGTTGGCTTTCAATATCTCCTACAGTTCCTCCAATTTCAACAATTGCTACATCTTTATTTTGACCACCCTCTTTGATTCTTTTTTTAATTTCATTTGTAATATGAGGAATTACCTGCACAGTTCCACCAAGGTACTTTCCTTTTCTTTCATTTCGAATAACAGCCTCATATACCTTACCTGCAGTAAAATTATTTTTTTTTGAAGCCTGAAATCTTACAAATCTTTCATAATGACCCAAATCTAAATCTGTTTCAGTTCCATCATCCGTAACAAATACTTCACCATGCTGAAAGGGGCTCATAGTACCTGGGTCTACATTTATGTATGGGTCTACTTTAATTAGTGATACTGTAAGTCCTCTTGCTTCTAATAAAGCTCCGATAGAAGCTGCTGCGATTCCTTTACCTAGAGATGAAACAACTCCACCTGTTATGAAAATGTACTTAGTTTTTGCCATCATTAAATTTAATCATGATGGGATATTAGAATAGCAGATTACTCAGCTCTTTTATATATTTTTTTTACTCTTGATTTTACGCTAGTCATCATATAATAAGAAATTAAACTATTAGACTTAGCAATATTGGAAATAGGCATATCTTTAGAAAAAAATTCACACCAATCGCCAACACTACAATTATCAATATTTGATACATCGATTGTCGTTAAATCCATACTAACTCTTCCAAAAACTTTTGCTATTTGATTATTGATCATTACCTCAGTTCCATCTTTTATTGCTAGTGGAAGCCCATCTGCATAACCTAAATATATTGTAGCAATTATCATATCTTTGTCTGCAATCGCTCTGCCATCATATCCAACTCTTTCATTTTTCTTAATTTTTCTGAGATTGACTATCTGTGATCTTAGCGTCATCGCTGTTTTAATATTTTCATCATTAAAATAGCCGCCATATATACCAATACCACACCTTACCCAATCGAAAGATTTATCAGGAAAATTCATAATACATCCTGTATTTGCAAGACTTTTGAGCACACCTTTATTCATTTTATTAGACAGATCATTAAATAATTTAAATTGGTTTTTATTTGAAATAGCCTTCACATCATTTGATGCTGCAAGATGACTCATTAAAGTAAATTTCTTATTAGTCAGGTATTTATAATAAATCTCTAAAAATTCATCAATTTCAAAACCTAATCTATTCATACCCGTATTAATCTTTAACCATAAGTGATCAAATTTATTACTTAATTTAACTATTTCAAATTGTTCATGGTTATGAACAACGACATCTAAATTTAAATTATTAGCTTCTGAATAATCTTTACTTGTATAAACTCCTTGCATTAGTAAAACTTTCTTATTTGATAATTTTCTAATTTTTTTTGCTTCGTCCATTCTCACTACGCCATATCCATCAACAATATCTTCAATATCGCCTACAACATTTTCAATTAAATGGCCATATGCGTCAGATTTTATAACAGCCATAAATTTAGAATTATTTTTTAGATTATTTTTTAAATAGGAAATATTATCTCTCAAGATATTACCATCAATAATTAATTCTGAATTTTTTGTTGTCATTCGAATGAATCGTAGAAACTATCACTTGAAAAGTTTTCGAATCTTGTAAATTCTTTTAGGAAAGTTAAATTTACTGTGCCAATGGGCCCATTTCTTTGCTTTCCTATGATTATTTCAGCTTTGTTACCTTGCTCAGAATCTTCATTATAAACTTCATCTCTATAAATAAACAAAATTACATCAGCATCTTGTTCTATAGCACCTGAGTCTCTTAAATCTGCCATAATTGGTCTTTTGTTGGGCCTTTGTTCAACGGCTCTATTTAATTGTGACAAAGCAATCACAGGAACATTCAGCTCTTTTGCAAGAGATTTTAATGATCTAGAAATTTCAGATATTTGGTTAACTCTGTTTTCAATTGATAATGGAAGTTGCATTAATTGAAGATAATCTACAACAATCAAAGACAGGCCATCTTTTTCTGTTCTTGCAAGCCTTCTTGCCTTTGCCCTAAGTTCCATTGGGGATAATATTGAGCTGTCATCTATCCACAGTGGCATATTTTTTAACTTTTCGCTTTGTTGTAATAGGATTCTTAATTCGTCATCTTTTAGCATCCCAGATCTTACATTTTGCTGATTTAGTTTAGTCATTCCAGATAGTAATCGTGTTGTAAGAGACTCACCCGGCATCTCTAAACTAAAAATAAGAACAGCTCCATTTGAATCATCATTTAGCAAGACATTTTCTGCAATGTTCATTGCAAATGATGTTTTACCCATACTAGGTCTACCAGCAACAACAATAAGATCGCCTTTCTGTAATCCTTGAAGTTTATTATCTAAGTCTTTAAAGCCGGTTGATGATCCTATTAAACCATCAGATTTGTTAGATAATTCATGAAGTCTGTCCATTGTGGATGGAATTAATTCTCTCATTGACTGAAGATTTTGATCGTTTAGGTTTGTTTCATCATTCAAAGCAAAAATCATACTTTCCGCTTTATCTAATAATGAAGCTCCGTCTTGACCTTGAGGATTAGATATAAGTTCACTAATATCAGAATTTGCCTTCATTAGTTTTCTAGTAATTGATCTTTGCCTAATTATTTCTGCATATGCTTCTAAATTTGCAGCAGATGGAGTTGATGTAGCTAATTCAATTAAATAGTCTTTTCCGCCAACTTTATTAAGTGAGTTTTTATTATCTAATTTTTCAGATACGGTTAATGGATCGAGTGGTTTATTCTCTTCAACAAGTTCTGACATTGACTGAAATATAATTTGATGATCTTTACCATCAAAATCATTTTCTTTTATTACTTGTATCACAGTATCAAATCTATGAGTTTCCAACATCAAGCCGCCTAAAACAGCTCTTTCAGCTTCTCTTGCTTGTTCGTTTTGATTGATATTTATATCTGACATTGGAATATGATTTTTACATCATATTTCAAAATATACAACTACTCTGGAGATACTTTTACTAAAACTTGTATTGAGACCTCTGGATGAACGCTAATCATTATATTATGTTCGCCTATTTCTTTTATAGGTCCATCAGGAAGCTGGACTTCGCTTTTATCAATTTCAATATCTTTTGCTGTAAATGCCTCAGAGATCTCTCGAGTGCCAACAGATCCATATAAAGCTCCTTCTTCAGTTACAGGTACTAATATTTCGCACTCAGAACCTTCAATATCTTTTGCTCTTGATTGAGCTTTTAAAAGAATATCTGCTGACATTGCTGCTAACTCGTCTTTCTTTGCTTCAACTTCAGCAATATTTTTTTCGCTTGCAAAAGCTGCTTTTTTTTGAGGAATTAAAAAATTTCTTGCATATCCACTGTTAACCTCGACCACATCACCGATCTCTCCTAACCGCTGTATTTTGTCTAATAATATAATTTTCATAATTATTTATGCATGTCTGTATATGGAATCAAAGCTAAAAACCTAGCAATTTTAATATATCTAGTAAGTTTTCTCTGATTAGATGCAGATACACCTGTTACTCTAGCTGGAATAATTTTACCAGTCTCTGTTATGAATTGTTTCAGAAGACTTACGTTTTTATAATCAAACTTTTTAGGTAATTCATATTTACTCATCTTTACTATCCTCTTCAGTTGAATCAGATGAAACATCCTCAATAGATTCTTCCTCTGAAACTATTTCTTCCTCATTTTTCTTTTCATCATCTGCAAGTTTTTGTTTATCTTCATTTTTAATATTACTTTCTTCATCTTCAGATTCAGATTTCTTATTTCTTGAATCAACTAACAATTGAGAATCTTCTCCGTCATGCTCCTTAACTGAAATAAAGAGGTGCCTAATAATAGATTCGTTGTATTTAATTTTATTTTCAATATCAATTAAATTTTCTGCATTTCCTTCAATGTTAAAAATTAAATAATGTCCTTTGTTATGATTATTAATAGAATAAGAAAGTTGTCTTCTACCAATATCTTCCATTTTTTTAATGTTAAAGGTATTAGCTTTTAGAAGTTTTTCAAAATCTTTTATAAATGAATCTACCTTAGAAGTAAGGTTAGGATTTAAAATAATTACAGCTTCGTACTTTTTCATATTTTCCTTATGGTTATAGATTTTTACTTACTGTAAAAACCAAGGAAAACGAATTCTAAATGAATTAATTTTTATTATCAATACTCACTTTTAACAATTCTAAGAAGCTTAGAAAAAAATCCTTGATTTTGTTCAGCAAGCATTTCATGATTAATCTGCTTATAACCATGTTCTATAAGTCCAATTGAGGTTGAATATATTGGATTTTGGAGTATGGTCTCCATCCCTTTAAACTTAGACGGAATTCCCATTCTTACGGATGTTTGAAATATTGATTCAGCTAATTCAACAACTCCCTCCATCTTGGAAGTACCACCAGTAAATACAATTCCAGCAGAAATTTTGTCTTCAAATCCATTTCTTGAAATTTCAGCTTTAATTAAATCAAATAGTTCAGAATATCGAGGCTGTATTATGTCGGCTAGCGAGCTTCTGGATAGTTCTCTTGGCGGCCTTCCGCCAACACCAAGGACTTCAACGGTTTCATCATCTTTTGTAAATTCGGTGACTGCGCATCCATGTTTTTGTTTTATGTCTTCTGCTTGAGGTGTAGGTGTTCTTAAGGCTTGAGCAATATCACTTGTTACTTGATCACCTGCAATTGGAATCACTCCAGTGAACACAATTGAGCCTGTATTAAATATTGCGATATCCGTCGTCCCTCCTCCAATATCAACCAAACATACTCCAAGATCCTTTTCATCTTCAGAAAGAATAGAGTGTGAGCTAGCTAACTGCTCTAAAACAAAACCGTCAACACTTAGTCCACAATTTTTTATGCATTTTTCGATGTTTTTAATTGCACTGCTTGCACATGTTACAAGGTGAACTTTAGCCTCAAGCCTTACTCCAGACATTCCTAGAGGATCAAGACTTACTTCTTGATCATCAATTACAAAAGACTGAGGTAAAACATGAAGAACTCTCTGATCTGATGGTATTGAAACTGCTTGAGCTGACTCAATGACTCTATCAATATCGAATGCCGACACCTCATTATCTTTGATGCCAACAGCACCTTGTGAATTAAGACTTTTGATGTGATTTCCAGCAATTCCAACATAGACCGACTTAATTTTTTCCTCAATCATCGATTGAGCTTGTTCTACTGCTTTGCTAATTGCATCAGTGGTAGCATCAATATTTACAACTACACCTTTTTTTAATCCGCTCGATGGATATGCACCCAATGCAACAATTTCAAGTTTAGCTTCGCTATTATATCTTCCTACAATACAAACAACTTTTGACGTACCTATATCCAAACCAACTATTAAATTAGAATTTTTATTGTTATTTGCCATAATTTAATGCAACTCCATCTCTATATCTAATATCTATGATACTAGGATTTTTTCCATTCTCGAACAAATAATTTGCTGTATATTCAAAATTTTTGAATTTTGTTTCTGTTAAATCGTTACCAAACCTAATTAAAGTTTTATCTGTAATAACATCCCACCCATTAACATAACTGTAATTGATTTCATTAAGATTAAAATTAATGCTTGAAATAGAATCAATTCTAGTAATTATTTCTAAAATATCTTCTTCATTTTTTACAGGTCCCTGCACAATTACCAAGTCTCTTTTTGAATTATCAAACTTAAATTTATGTAAATTAATATCATAAAAAAATTGATTGTTAAGAACAAAAATCGGCTCTCTATTTGTAATACTTACATATACTTCCTTTTTAAAAGGTTTGAAGACTATTGAGAAATCTTTAATCCAATCTTGTCTTTTGAGAATTTTCTCAATCTGTTTTTTTGATTTAGAATTTTTTAGATCACTTATTAATATTTTTTGTGATTCAAATTCAAATCCTGATTCAAAATTAATATTAATTTCATATTCAGCAAATAAATTTGTAGGAGTTAAGATTACAATTATTAGCAATAGTTTTTTATAAAGATGCATCGATGATTTTTTGGACAACCTCATTATAAGTCAAGCCTAATAGACTTCCAGACTTTGGAACATTGCTGTGGCTTGTCATTCCTGGAACTGTGTTAATCTCTATTACATAGAAATTACCTTTTTTATCTTGAATCAAATCAACTCTTGCCCATGCTTTGCAATTAAGTGCTTCAAATGCATCTAAAGATACTGATTTAATATCAACTAATTCACTTTGCGTTAATTTTGCTTCAATATGCAAGGTATCATCTGAAATATACTTTGCATCATAATCATAAAATTCATTTTTTGTAATTATTTCAATAGGCGGGAAACATTCTTTATCAATTACGGTCACCGTTAGCTCTCTTCCATCAATATATTCTTCAAATAAAAAACCTCTTTTACGATTAGCACATTTTTTATATGCATTTTTAAGACTTTCTTCATCACTTATTTTAAAAATATCAATACTGGAGCCATCTTCCTCAGGTTTTAAGAATAAATAATTAAATGGTCTAAGTCGATCAAATGATGATGAGTTTAAACTTTGATTTACTATTTCAAGAGAAAACTCAGAAATACTCAGAGAAGCAGGAGTGTTTATATTATTTTCTTTTAAAATTTCTTTTGTGACTTTTTTGTTCCATGTTTTCATGCAAGCTTCAGGGCCTGATCCAGAATATAAAATATTTAAATCATCTAAATCTCTTTGAAGTTTACCGGCTTCGCCTTCAAAACCATGAAGAGCAATAAATATAAAGTCATAAATCTTTAATTCATTCAAATTGTTAAGATCTTTAAAATCAATTAAATCTGATTCATAGCCTAAATCGCAGATTGCATTGTGCACACCCATACCACTTTGTATGGAAACTTCTCTTTCAGAAGAGGAGCCTCCATATAGAACTGCAATTTTATTTATGCTTCCCATTGATTTTTAATTATTTGACAAATATTCGAAACACTACCAGCACCTTGGGTAACTAAAATATCGAAATCATCCTTTTTCTTTTTAATCAAATCTATTACATCATCGTGTTTTTTCAAATAAGTTACATCTTTATGACCATTTTGTTTTAAAGTTTCTACAATTCTTCTTGAGTTTATGCCTTTAATTGGCTTTTCGCTTGCAGAGTAAATATCTAACATTATTAATGAATCAGTTTGTTTTAATACCTTTATAAAATCATCAAAGAGTTGTGCTGTCCTTGAAAACCTATGCGGTTGAAAAATCATGCATACTTTTTTATTTTTATATTCTTCTTTATATGCTTTTATATTTGATTCAATTTCTAACGGATGATGGCCATAATCATCAATTAAGGTTAATGATTTATCATCAATTTTAATATCATGCTTCTCATATCTTCTTCCAACCCCTGTAAATTCTTGAATGCCATTCCTTATTGAGCTAATTGAAATACCTTCCTCTAACGCAACAGCGATTGCAGCTGTTGCATTAAAAACATTGTGCTTACCAGGAAGATTAATTTTAAATTTATGAACCTTTTTTGTTTTTTTATCAAAAATTTGAAAATCTTGCTTACCGTTTTTTGAAATGATTTTGATAATTTTATAATCACAATCTTTTGACTCTCCAAACGTAACTTGTGATCTAGATATTCTTTTTGAGATTTTTTTTATGTTCTTGTCATCGCCATTGATTATCAGATATCCATAAAAAGGTACGTTTTCTGAAAATAAAACAAATGAATCTAAAAGATTTTCAAAAATGTTATTAAAATGAACCAGGTGATCATCATCTATATTTGTTAAAACAGCGACATCAGGTTGAAGGTGAACAAATGATCCATCACTCTCATCTGCTTCTGCGACAATATATTTTCCTTTACCTAAGTCTGAATTCTCATCTGTACTTAAAACTTTTCCTCCAACAACATATGTTGGGCTTAAATTTGCAACACTTAGTATTTTTGCAATCATGCTTGTTGTTGTGGTTTTGCCATGACTCCCAGCAACAGCAATACTTTCATATCCAATCATTATACTTCCAAGCATTTCGGCCCTTGGTATTGATGTAATAGAATCTTTTTTTGCCTGGACTAATTCAGGATTTCTGGAACTAATTGCAGATGATATAACTAGCAAATCTGCACCCTTAATATTTTTAGATGAATGACCAATAAATATCTTTGCACCATGTTTTTCTAATTTTCTTAATTCATGAGAGTCTGATATGTCAGAACCTGATATTTTGTATCCCTTTTTTAGCAATACTTTAGCGATGCCTATCATTCCTGCTCCACCAATTCCTACAAAATGGATATGTTTTACTTTTTTAAAAAATTTCATTTATTGAGATATTCTTCAATATGTTTAACTATTTCATTTGCCGCGTTTACATGATTTGTGAGTTGATTTTTTTTCCAATTGATATATTTTTTATCTTTAATAATCTCCTTTATTTTATCAGTGAGATAACTTATATCTTCATCTTCCTCATGCAAAATACCCATACCCATATCCTCAATTTTTTTTGCATTTTCGTATTGATGATTATCAATAGAATTTGGTAATGGAATCATTAAGGCACCTTTCTTCATTGAAGTGATTTCAGATAAACTAAGTGCTCCTGCTCTTGAGACAACAAAATCTGACCATTTTATCTGTTCTTCAGGATTATTGAAAAATTCTAAAACTTCTGCTTCAATATTTCTCGATTCATATTCACTTTTTACTTTTTCTAGATTATCTAAACCACATTGATGTTTTATTAATAAATATTCCGATAATGGCTCCAATGCATGAGGCATATTTAAATTGATATATTTAGATCCTTGACTTCCACCAGTAATATAGACTTTAATCTTGTCTTCTAATTCTTCGGTTATATCTTTACTATAATCTCTAAAAGAGTCTCTAATTGGATTTCCTGAAAATATAGAATTATTTATATTTGAAATCTCAAATCCTAGAAAATTTATCATGGCAAATTTTGAGAGTAGCTTATTAGCTGAACCCATAACAGAGTTTTGCTCATGAGTAAAAACTGGAATTCCTTTTATAAAGCATGCTATGCCAGCTGGTACGCTTATAAAACCGCCAAAGCCAATCATGGCATCTATGCTTTCTTTTTTAATTACCTTTATTAGATAAAATATATTAGTAACGATTTGAAATAACACCTTAATTTTTATGAAAACATTTTTTCCTCTAAAGCCATCTATATTCAGTTTATATTGCTTAGAATTTAGGTCCTCATATGCACTTATTTCAATTTTGTTTCCAGTTCCAATCAAAATAATTTGATGATCATTATTAATAAGTTTTTTGCTCACTGTTGCAGCAGGAAATACATGACCTCCAGTCTTAGCAGCAACGATTAAGAATTTCATTTAAAGAACTTTATTTTCATTATTTATTCTCAGGACAATCCCCATTAAAGATAACATTATAATGATACTTGTTCCTCCGTAGCTGATAAAAGGTAATGTAAGGCCCTTAGTCGGTAAAAGACCAATATTTACTGCTATATTAAACAAGGCTTGGATTGATATTAAAAGAAATACGCCAAACACTACATATCCCTGAAATAATCTATCTTTTTTGAAAGAATCAAAAGATATAAAAATCAATCCAATCAACATAGTCACATATAAAAAAATTAACAACATGCCTCCTATTATTCCAAGTTCCTCAACTAAAATTGCAAATATAAAATCTGTATGAGCTTCAGGTAAAAAAAAGCTTTTTTGAAAACTATTTCCTAGGCCTAGACCAAACCATCCACCTTGACCAATGCTTATTAAAGAATTGGACAATTGCCATCCTGCGTTTTGCACAACATCTAATGCAAAAGGATCTGTGAATGCTAAAACCCTAGCTAATCTCATTGGTGAAGACGTTATAGCTAAGTAACCTAACAAAATAATTAATAAAACTAGCAAACAAATTTGATAGAAAGATATGCCTGCATAAAAAAGAATACCAACAACTAAAAAGCAAATGATGGCTGTAGAACCAAGATCAGGTTGGCCCATTACTAGTAAAGATATTATGAATAACAGAAATAATGGTTTTAAGAAACTTCTAAGCGAATTCATTTCTGACATTCTTCTAACAGAGTATCCAGAAATATAAAGAATTAAACTAAATTTACAAATCTCCGAGGGTTGGATATTAATTGGTCCCATTCTTATCCATCTAATACTCCCATTCACACTTGTACCAACTTCAGGAATAAAAAGAATAATTAAAAGAATTATGCTCAATAACATAAATATCCAATCGGACTTTAAAAGAAAATCTGATGGCAATATTAAGAAAAATATCATTGAAAATAGTCCCACTGATATAAATAATGCTTGTCTTTTAGCAAAATGGAAGGGATTAGAGGTCATATCATCAGCAATATATATGCTTGATGAAGCTACCATTACCAAACCTATAACAAGCAATAAACCCAATGGCAAAATTACCAAAATATCACTCCTGCTAATATTCATTTATTTATTAAATGCGTGAATGTTGAAGATCTCACCTCTTTCGTTAAAATCTTTGAAGTCATCACCGCTTGGATAACCAGGAGAAAAAAGTATATTACATGTACTTTTTTTAGTACGAACAAAGTCAAATAATTCTTTAATATTCTTAAATAATTTCTTTTTAGGATGATCAATACATTTATTTATTTGATTAGAATGCTTTCCAAAAATATAAACTTCGCTTGGATCCTTTAGATGAATTTCTTTATATTTTTCTTTTTTAGGATTTCCACACACAATCAAAATATATTCACTATTAAAGCATTTTTTTGCTTTTTTCATTGCGTATTTCAAAGAATGATAATTCGTTGACTTTGAATCATTAATAATTTTCTCAGATATATGTTCAAATCTATATGGAAGATTTTTTAATTGTATTTTTTTAGCTTCTTTGCCAGTAATCCATTTAAATAGATTATACGGATCTATCTCAAAAGAAATGCTTTTATTAGCTGAGAGAATTTTTTCTTTAGCTAGTTTATAAGATTTAAAATCGCCATGATAATCAAGATGATCTTCTTCGATATTAAGCAAAATGCCAAAATCAAGCCGATTTTTATTCATCTTATCTAATTGAAAACTTGATAATTCAATTATTGAGAACTCTTTTCCATTATTGATATAGTCCAACATTGTATTTCCAATATTGCCTACTAAATTTGAAGGTTTATATTTATTTAATAATTGATGTAAATGAAATGCTGTAGTGCTTTTTCTGTTAGTTCCGGTAATGCCAATTTTTACAGATTTATCTTCATTAAAAAAAATGTCTACATCTGTAAATGTATTAATATTTTGGCTCTTAATATTCTCAAAAATGTCTTTTGGTACTCCAGGACTGCACAAAATTTGATCAAAGTCTTCAAAGTTATAATTTTGATTATGTTCAGCAATATTTGAATCAAAAATATCAAAATCAATTTTTTTATCTTTTAGGTATCTTTCAAAAGATTTACCTGTATCCCCATAACCATATATTAGAGATCTCACTTAACCTTACCTTAACTTTAGTGTTGATAATGCAATTAGAATTAAAACAAGTGTGATTATCCAAAATCTGACAATAATCTTAGGCTCAGCCCAGCCCTTAAGTTCAAAATGATGATGAATTGGTGCCATTAAAAAAACTCTCTTACCTCTTGTTTTAAACGAAATTACTTGAATTGCTACACTTAGAGTCTCCATTACGAATACTCCAGCCATAATTGCAAAAACTAATTCGTGTCTTAAAATAATTGCGATTATCCCCAATATAGCTCCGAGACTTAGTGACCCAATATCTCCCATGAATACTTGAGCTGGATATGTGTTATACCATAGAAAACCAATACCTGATCCAATTAGTGCCCCACAGAACACTATTAACTCTCCGGATAATGGAAGATGCGGTAGATACAAATAATCTGCTATATTTTGGTTCCCCATAGCATAAGCAATTAAGCCAAGTGCTCCTCCAATCAAGACTGAGGGAAGAATTGCGAGACCGTCCAGCCCATCAGTCAAATTGACAGCATTCGAAGAACCAACTAATACAAACACTCCAATAAAAATAAAAACAAAGGGAGACATGGGGATTATTAAATCTTTAAAAAAAGGGACAATAAACGACTGTTCAGGAATAATCTCAGCTGAGTAATATAGATATGTTATTGATATGAAAGCAATTATGGATTGAAAAAAAATCTTTTGTTTTGAAGATAGTCCATCGGGGCTTTTATTTTTAATTTTTAAATAATCATCAAAAAAACCAATTATTGAAAAACCTATGGTTACTCCTAAAACAACCCAAATATATCTATTTCCAAGATCAGCCCATAAAAGAGTTGAAATTATTAAAGAAGATAATATAAGTAATCCTCCCATTGTGGGCGTACCCGTTTTTTTGTAGTGGGATTGTGGTCCATCTTTTCTGACAAACTGCTCAAATTGCATTGATTTGAGAGAATTAATGATTAATGGGCCCATCAAGATTGAAAGCAAAAGTGCTGTTACCGTACCACCAATTGTTCTTACAGTTAAGTATCTAAGAACGTCAAAACCAGGATCAACAGATACTAAAACTGTACCCAAATACTCAAACATCTATAAATCGCTCCATTTTCATACCTCTTGAACCTTTTATTAAGATAACATTTTTTGAGGTTATATTTTTCATTAAATAGTTTTTTAACTTAATCTCATCATTAAAAAAAATCCCATTTTTTCCAAAGCCATCAATTGAATGTCTTGTTAGATTGCCAAATGCAATCAATTTACTGATTCCCTTAGATTTTGCATATTCCCCAACTTCTTTATGAAGTTTATTTTTATACCTACCCAACTCCAACATGTCTCCTAATAATAAGACAGTTTTTTTTGTTGTAATTACTTAATAAATCAATAGATTTTTTTGTTGAATCTGGGTTTGCATTATAACTATCATCAATTAAGGTAGATCCTTTTAGCCATTTGTATTTTACCTGCCTTAAATTGTCCAATTTAGATAAGCTAATTGATTTTGAAAAATCCTGTAGGTTTTGACCCAGACAATAATGCACTGCACAAGCTGAAAGAATATTTTTAACATTATGAACTCCTTCCAGTGAAGATGATATTTTTATTGGTTTTTCAAGCAGTCTCGAGGTGACTAAAAAGCTTAATCCATTTTGTTTTATCTTTACGTCAATAGGATAAAAATCAGAATCATCCTTCATACCAAAAGAAATTGTTGTTATGTCTGATCTCATTTTTTTCCATTTATTAAGATGCTTCTTATTATTATTAGGTACAACTAAAAAGCCATTTTTCTTGATATTTTTAACTATTTCAGACTTTACTTTAAAAACACCATCAATATTCTTTAGGGACTCTAAATGTGAATTTCCAATATTTGTTATTAGTCCAACATTAGGTTGTAAGATTTTACTAAGATAATCAATGTCATTTAATTTAGAGGCGCCAATTTCAAAAATTAAATTCTTTGATTTAGAAGAAGCATTCATCAAGCTCAGAGGCATACCGATTTCGTTATTAAAATTTTTTAAAGTTTTTGAGTTATTCTTTAGGGTTTTACCAATTATATTTGTTGTTGTTGTTTTTCCATTGCTGCCAGTAATCGCAATTACGTTACCACCATAATCTTTGATGATGTTATTTGATATTGTTTTAAGTGCTTTTATCGAATCATTCACCCATATAATTCTTTTATCTTTATTGTTTTTAAAACGTTTATTATCAGCAATAATAATATTTGAACCTTTTGAGAGTGCCTCATCAACAAAATCATTTCCATCAAAATTATCACCTTTTATAGCTATAAATAATGAATTCTTTTTTAATGATCTTGTATCAGTTGAAATTGATTTTATTAATGCGTTAAATTTTATTTTCTTATTAAGAAATTTTGCTAAATCTGAAGTATTAGTTATAAATTTCATCAACTACCTCATGGTCACTAAAATGATAAATTTTTCCATCAATTTCTTGAGTTTGCTCATGTCCTTTGCCAAGAATTAACAAACAACTATTTTTATCCAAAAATTTATTTGCATTTATTATTGCCTCTTTTCTATCTTCTATGATTGTTATATCTCCTTCATTATTCCCCTTCATGGCATCTTTTATAATATTTTCAAATTTCTCGCTCCTGGAATTATCTGATGTTAAAAAAATTTTAGACGAATTGTCTAAAGCAATTTGTAACATCTTTGCTCGTTTAGATTTGTCTCTATCACCTCCAAAACCAAAAACTAAAATCAAATTGTCGAAATATTTTTTGATTGAACATAATAGCACTTCAAATGAGTGAGAATTATGGGCATAGTCTATGATTATATTTTTAGAAATATTATTAATAACTTCAGTCCGACCTTTAGGCAACTTAATAAAAGATAGATCATTAACATGCTTATCAGAGAATTTATCAAATCCTATAGAAGAAATTGCAAATACAAGATTAGTGATATTAAACTCTGGGAAAAGAGTACATTTGAATTTATATTTCTTATTTTTATGTATTTCTTGTCCGCTTGGTGGATTATTAAGAAATATTTTAAATTCGCAATTCTTAAAATTAGCTTTTGTGATTTTATAAAAAATATCAGAAAAATTATTTTTACTACTTATAGATGTCAACTTTGTTTCGTTTAAAAAATCATAGTCTTTTGCAAAATTATTAGATTCGTCAATAACAAGTTTTATTGGCGAATTCATTTTAAAAATTCTAAATTTTGAATCTCTATAAGAAGAAATATCCTTATGATAATCCAAATGATCTTCACCAATATTTAATATTGATGCAGAATTCAGCCATTGAATGCCATCAAGCCTATTTTGATCAAGCGCATGAGATGATACCTCCAGACATACACTCATAGAGTCTAAACCGAAATTAAGTGAACTAATTATTTCGTATAATTCAAATATATCTGGTGTGGTTTTATTTGAAAATTTTGTTTGGATTTTTTCATCATTATGTTTTATACCCAGGGTACCTACGTATAAAGATTCATAATCCATATTGCGGAGTAATTGATGACAAATGTAGGCAGTTGACGACTTGCCATTAGTTCCTGTAAATGCGAAAAAATTATTACTATTAATATCAATTGAATAAAAGGAATCTAAAAATTTAATAATATTTTTTTTTAAATCTTTTGAGTAAATTATCTTTTCATTATTTTTTACAAACAAAGGATCGTCGTGAATAACCAATGATGCTCCGTTCTTAATGGCATCCTCAGCATACTTGCTGCCATGAACTTTAGTTCCTTGGAATCCAAAAAAAATTGAATCATTTGTTGCCTTCTTTGATGAATTAGTTACAGCTTTAATTTTAGTATTTTCAGGAATTTTTATACCTAATATTTCTTCATATTCACTCATCTTCAAAATATCCTAAGTGATTTAGAGAATTTTCTGCAATCTTTGCAAAAGCAGGTGCTGCCACACTGCCACCAGAGTATGAGTCTAGACTAGGATCATCTATAGAAACAAATATTGTCAAAGAGTTTTCGTTTAAAGGTGTTATTCCTATGAATGAAGCTCTATACATATCTTCCGCATAACCTAATCCAGATCTTATTTGATGAACAGTTCCAGTCTTACCTCCTTGAGAAAATCCATTAACATTTGCAGCTTTACCTGTACCGTCTTTTGTAACCATTTCTAAAGCTTTCAAAATATTTGATGCAGTTGATTCAGAAATAACTCTTCTCGATGAAACATCTTCGTTTTTGAGCAGCTTAAAATCTTTAAAAATCCCATTATTAGCAAATACTGAATAAGCTGACGCTATCTGAAAAGGACTAATTGTTAAGCCGTAGCCATACCCTAAACTTGCAAGTTCTTTGTCAACAATCTTATCCTTAATGGCCATATAGCCAAATGCGGATGACGGAAAGTTAATTGAAATTGGTTTTGTAAAACCAAAATCATAATAGTTTGATTTGAGATCATCATATCCCAGCTCTAAAGCAATTTTTGATGCTCCGATTTGACTAGAATAAGTAATTATTTCTGCTGGCGTTAGTTTCTCATATTGCTTTGAATCGACAATAATCTTGTCATTAAGATAAAGTCGTCTTGGTATATCTATATACTCATCGATATTCACAATTTTTTGTTCGAGAGCTTTTGACAAAACTATGGGTTTTAAGACTGAGCCCAACTCGTATGCATCCACCAAAGCCCTGTTTTTTTGTATCTTTCTTTGAGGGTGATTTGGGTTATATGATGGAAAACTTGCCATTGCCAGTATTTCACCATCTATATTATTTAAAATTATAGCTGTTCCAGATTTTGCTTTGTTGCTTTTTATGGCCTCAACTAAAAATTTGTATGCATAAAATTGTAAGGTACTATCAATAGTTAGATGTATGTCACTTCCTTGTATCGTTCTAGAAACTTCGATAGGTTTTGAAATGATTTCTTGTTTAGCATTCTTAAAGTATTTTTGCCTCCCCTTTTTACCTGATAAAACCTTGTCATAACTTTTTTCAAGTCCCTCTTGTGCCCCATCTTTACCGTAGAATCCGATTAAAGGTGCAATTTGATCGCCCAGCGGATAATGTCTACTTTGACGAACCTCCACCTCTATATTTTTAAATCTTGAATTTCTGATTTCTATTAACGCTTCATTTGAAATGTTTTTCTTTAAAAGCGTTTTCTTGTTGAAAACTTCAATTCCAGGATCAATATCCAAATCAACTTTTTCTGATATATTAAGTAGCTGAGATTTTGTAAATCCCCTTAAAGCATAAAGATCATAATTAATGACCGATACCGCTAATGGAAAATTGTTTCTGTCGTATATAGTCCCCCTTACTGGCACAACATCTTTGTATTTAACATACCTCTTGTTACCTTCATTCTGCAGGAAATTACTTTCAAAAAATTGTATTGAGAACATCTTATGGATTATTGCTATCAAGCAAACAAAAATAGCAATAGCTATTAGTGTAAATCTCCAATTTAAGTAATTGAGTTTATTATTCATAATTAATTTTTTTAGGTCTTTTTTTTGTCATTCCTAAATCTTCTTTAGCAATTTTTTCAATAATTGCTGGAGAATTTTCTAAATGGTACTGTGTTGTTAATTTAAGATTGAGATCTTTGAGTTTTTCAAGCTCAACTTTTATATTTTCACTATTATTATAAAGAGTACTTATTTCCCATGATAATTTTATTTTTTCAATACTTAGAATAAAGATTAAAACTAATAAAAATAGATATTGAAATATTATTTTCTTTTTAATCATATTTTTTGAAAGACTCTCATTATTGCACTTCTTGATCTTGGGTTAATTTTTGTTTCATCTTTAGAGGCCCTGACTTTTTTTGCAATACATTTAAATCTCTTTTCTTCTTTGTTATTTATAGGAATATCTTTGGGGAAAGACACCAAGGATGGTTTAAAAAAATTTTTGATAATATTATCTTCTAATGAATGAAAGGCTATTGTTACTATATAACCACCTAACTTTAAAAGTTTTTCCGCTGCTTTAAGAGATTCAGCAAATTCTTCAAGTTCGTTGTTTATAAAAATACGAAAAGCTTGAAAAGATTTCGTTGCTGGATGAATTTTTTTATTTTTTTCAGGATGTATATCTTTTATAATATTCGAAAGTTGAGTCGTTGTTGTAATCTTATTCTTAATCTTGCTTTTAACAATTGCATTACTAATCAATTTTGCATGTTTTTCATCACCGTACTTATAAAGAATATCTCTGATTTGTTCCTCTGAGGCATTTTCTAACCATACAGAAAGTGGTGTACCTATTTTGTTATTAAAGCGCATATCAAGTGGACCATCTTTATTGAAGCTAAACCCTCTTTCAGGTTGATCAAGATGAGTTGAGCATGTACCAAGATCATAGAGAATTCCGTTTATGCTTTCTTCTTTAAAATATTTCTCAATGTTATTAAATGAATCATTAATAATCTTGAAATTATCATTTTGAAATTTCATAGCATATTCACATGCATCAGGATCTTTATCGATGCCTGTTAAAAGTCCATCTTTTGATAATTTCTCTAAAATTAACTTTGAATGTCCGCCCCTACCAAAAGTACAGTCAATGTAATGACCATTTACATCATTTAGTAAAAAATCAACGGATTCTTCCAGTAAAACTGGAAAATGAAGCATTTTAATCTACTTGTTTTCTCATAAAAGTCGGCACATCAAGGAAATCAATTTCCTCTGCAGACGACGTGCCAACTTTTTGACTGGTTTTATCTTTATCCAAACCAACAGGATTCAATTTCATTGATGGTTCGTTATCAATCACTAAAGATGGTGCTCTTTGGTCCACTCCTGTTGCAACGATTGTTACTTTAATTTCATCTTTATAACTTTTGTCAAAAACAAGACCATAAATAATATTTGCATCTTCACTAACAATCTCATCAATAATATCTGCGACCTCAGCTTGATCCCTAAGAGTAGGCTCTTTACCAGTGATATTTACCAAAACACCTCTGGCATTTTTAAGATTAATATCATCTAACAATTCACTTTTAACAGCCATTGTTGCTGCAGCTTCAGCTCTATTCTTGCCACTTGCAATACCTGTACCCATCATTGCAATGCCTTTTTCTGACATAACAGCTTTTACATCAGCAAAGTCAACATTTACGTGACCTCTTTGCATAATAATGTCTGAAATTCCTTGAACAGCACCCTTTAAAACGTCATCAGATTTTGCAAAAGCATCTTGCATGGAAGTATCCAATCCTAATATTTCAAAAAGTTTCTCATTTGGGATAGTTACGAGGCTGTCTACCTCTTCAACTAATGACGCAAGACCTTTTTCAGCGGCTCCCATTCTCTTTTTTCCTTCAAATTTAAAGGGTTTTGTTACTACAGCAACAGTTAATGCTCCTAATTCTTTTGCGATTGATGCAATTACAGGCGCAGCTCCAGTACCTGTACCTCCTCCCATTCCAGCAGTAATGAAAACCATATCTGCACCAGATAATAATTCTTCTATTGCCATTCTGTCACTTTCAGCAGCTCTTCTACCAATATCAGGATCCGCTCCAGCACCTAATCCTTTAGTCAAGCCATTGCCCAGTTTTATTGTAGTTGCGCTTTTTACAGATTTTAAAGCTTGAGTGTCAGTATTTGCACAAATAAAATCTACGCCCTTGATATCATGATTAATCATATGAAGTATGGCATTTCCTCCACCGCCGCCAACTCCAACAACTTTTATTTTTGCGTTTTCTTGTTTTGTTTCAACTACCTCAAAATTCATCATACTCCCCTTTAAAATGACATTTCTTTAATACTTTCAGGTAGCACAACATCCAAAATCTCTGTTGAAAGAGATCCTCCTGTTTGTCGCATTTCCCAATTTTCAATATTCCAAATTTCAAATTTGTTACCCATTCCAACTAATGCAACTTGTTTCTGTTCATTTATTTCAGCATAACTTTGCAAATCTGAGGGAATTCTAACTAGCATTCTGCCCTCGATATCAATATCTGTTTGATAAGCATTACCAAGTATTGTCCATTGTAAATTTCTAACGATAGGGTCTAAGCCCTGAAGTGATTGAAGTTTTGTTGAAATCCTTTGCCATTCTGAATGATGATAAAGTTTTAAAGATGGATATTGAGGATCTTTTGTTATTACAATTTCGTTATGATTTTGTGTTTTAAAGTCAATTCTATACCTAGCAGGAATAGCTATTCTGCCCTTACTATCAATAGATGGCGTATTAAATCCAAACATTCTCAAAATATAAAGACTTTTTACACACTTTGCAACACTTTTGCACACTTTTTCACACATTTATTTGAGCCAAAAAATCTACAAAAATAAAGTTGAGTTGGTTTATAAGCCGGATTCTGTTGTAGATGATCATCTATCTCGATATTATGTTGCCATAATACTCTAGCAACCTACCCAAATCCAAAGCGAGCAACTTTATTGGATTTCTATTTGGTTTTGCTTCAGGCTGGGGTTTGCAATGCCTTAAATGTTACCATTTAAGCGGTAAGCTCTTACCTTACCTTTTCACCCTTACCAATAATGGCGGTATATTTTCTGTTGCACTTTCCGTAAGCTCACGCCTCCCAGGTGTTACCTGGCGCCCTGCTCTTTGAAGTCCGGACTTTCCTCTAAATAAATTTAGCGATCATCCAACCAACTCACACGCTATTATAAGCATTTTTTATTTTTCTATAAGCTTTTTATAGATATCTCTTTTATTTTTACCAGTTAGCATAGAGATTAACTTGGCCGAATCAGCGGCTGATAGCTTTGATAAAAATTCTTTTTTAATTTGCATATTAATATTTAAATCTACTTTATTATTTGCTCCCTCAATTACTAAAACTAACTCTCCTTTAAGATTAATTTGATCATTCTCAATATCTTTTATGATTTCAGAAATTTTTCCTCTAAAAACATCTTCATGAATTTTAGTCATTTCTTTGCACAAAGAAATTTTTCTATTTTTACCTACAAATTTTTGCAAGTTATTAAGAGTTTTTTTAATTCTCTTTGGTGATTCAAATACAATCGATGTTTTTTCATCATTAGATAAAGTTTCAAAAAATCTATTTTGGTCACCTGCTTTTCTTGGAATAAATCCGTAAAAAGAGAATCTATCAGGTGAAAGCCCAGACATTACTAAAGAGCTCAAAACTGAAGAAGGCCCAGGGATTAAAGTATATTTAATGTTTTCTTTCAAACATATTTGTATTAGCTTATATCCAGGATCTGATACAACTGGAGTTCCAGCATCTGAAACTATTGAAACAATGTTTCCATTTTTTAAATTTTGGATAATTTCTAGTGATACTTTTTGTTCGTTGTGTTCGTGAAAACTTTTTGATTTAACTTTTAAATTAATGAAATTTAATAATTTTTTTATATTTCTTGTATCTTCTGCATACAAATAATCTGAGGATCTTATAACATCAATAGCCCTAAGTGATATATCATTTAAATTACCAATTGGAGTTGAAATAAAATATAACATTTTAAGATAATAAATTTATGAAATTTAGCTTAACATTAATTTTATCTTGTTTAATTATTTTTATTTCATCTTGCTCAATGTCACCGAAACAAGACTTTGTTGAGCCTGATATTAATTTAAAAATTGAAACCACTAATAAAAATAAGGAAATTATTATTCAATCATTGTTAAAGGATGGTGATATATTTTCAATAAGCTTTGGTGATGAAGATTCTTATGTTCTTGAGAACAATATACTCAATTCAGATTTAAAATATTTTTGTAAAAGCCTTGCTGAGGAAGAAAGAGAGGTGCTAGAAAAAACTATTTTTAAAAGCAAAAAAGATGTAAACAAAAAAGTTTTTGTTATTTATTCTGAAAATTATAAAAATATCGCATCATTTTTAAGAAATAAATATCCTGAAGAGGAATATTTTATGATTACGCCTGAAGATTTTGATGCACAAATAAAAGAAATTCTTAATGTCGATTTAAGTATGGAAAATTATAATGATTTGTCTAAATTTGATGCTGGTTTGAAAATATCTCATTCACCTAGAATAAGGGATGATATTGCTAGTATTTACTATATAACTGATTATGATGTTGGAAAAACAATCGTACCTATATTTAGAAGTTATGCACTTAATATGGATACATTTTCTTCAAGTGAAATATTTCATGATGCAAATGATGTAAAAAAATTAGTTGATTTCGAAAATACATATATTCCAATTACAAAAAAAATGATTGAAAATATTTCAAAAAAACAAGATCCTTTAATTAAAAGCGAGATTGAGAATAGTTTAATAAGAGACTTCTTAATTATCGAAAAAGTCTTTCAAAATAATTTGTTTAGAGAAAATCTATTACCAGACTCTGGAAATAAAAAAATTAAAAGAAATGGTTGTATTGATCGTGATTTAGATTTGTGGAAAGTTTCAACTGCAGATTTTACTGATTAGATTTAAGATCTCTTTCAATAGATGAAAGGCTATCTAAAAACCCAGGTCTCTCAAATACAGAATTCTGATAATCTATTAAAGGTTTTAAATGTCTATTTACGGGCAGCTTTATTCCAACTGATGGTAACCTCCAAAGTATTGGTGCAAAGCAACAATCCACCAAAGTAAACTCGTCACTCATAAAAAATTTGAACTCTTTAAATGTAGGTGCTATTGATGAAATCTCATGCAAAAGTTCCTCTCTAATTTTCATCATTTCTTTTTCAGACTTTTCACCTTGAATAAGTGTATCTATAAGCGGGCACCATTCTCTATCTATTCTAAGCATTAATGTTCTGCAATTTGCTCTTGCCACTGGATAAACTGGCAAGAGAGGAGGATGAGGAAATCTTTCATCTAAATACTCCATCATTACAGATGGATCATGAATCGCCAAATCTCTATCAACTAAAATTGGAAGTTTATGATATGGACTAATTGAAAGAATTTCATCAGATGTTTCTTCTGGCTTGGTTTCATTAATCTCAGCTGAAATATCTTTCTCAGCAAGGACAATTCTAACTCTTTGGCTGTAGTGATCATCTCTGTCAGAATATAAAATCATTTTTTCCCCACATATAAATTATTTATTATAGTCTTTATGATACTCTCTATATAGCAGCGATGATAATGCTGTAAAAATTAAAAAATAAAATACAACATACCAGCCAATTCTTTCTCTAGTTGCTTTACTTGGCTCACCTACATAAACTAAAAAATTTGTTAGATCATATATTAACGTATCAAATTCTTCTCTTGTTAATATTCCAGTGCCTTCCTGAACTTCAAGAAATCCACATTTCTCGGCAAGCACTGTATTTCCATAATCATCTCTTTTCTCCCCTCCATTTAGCGCAAGCACAGGAACATCTTTACAAACCAATCTCTGATTTCCTTGAAGTGACATCAAAACATTTGGCATTGCAGTTCCTGGATAAACTAAATTATTTACACCATATTGTTTAGAGGAATCCTCATAATATGCTCTTAAGTATGAGTAAATCCAATCATCACCTTTGTATCTAGAAACTAAAGTAAGGTCAGGAGGTTCCACTCCAAACCAACTTGCAGAGTCTTCAGGCATAGCGCCAACCATTAAATCACCAGGCTTAATAGATTTATCAAAAACAAGATTCTCAAAAAAGATGTCTTCTGGTATTTGTAAGTCTTTAGCTACTCTTCCCCATCTTGAATATTTGAGGGAATGGCATCCATAACAATAATTGATATAAGTAGAAGCCCCTCTTTGAAGAGACTCGATATCATTAAGTGAATATTGAAATTTGTCACACTCTCCATAGTCCTTACAAGGACCGCCCTCAGCTGCAAACAATTCATTAAAAGTAAATAATAAAATAAATAAAACTACGCCTTTTGAAATAATTTGAAAGCGGTTAGCCATAGAAATCATAGTCTTTCAGGGACTTCCTTAGTAGTTTCATACTTTGTATATATTGGCATTAACAAGAAATATGCAAAATAGATTATTGTACAAATTACACTCATTGTTTTTCTTACTTCTGTTACTCCAACAGTTCCTAGATATCCTAGTGTTAAAAAGCTCACTCCAAACATAGTTATAGCAATCTTGCTATAAATTCCTTTATATCTAATTGACGCAACCTTGCTTCTATCAAGCCAGGGAACTATAAAGAAAATTGCAACTGCAGCAGCCATAACAATTAAACCACCAAGTGGATCAGGAATAGCTCTTAGCATTGTATAAAACGGAGCGTAATACCAAACCGGTGCAATATGATCTGGAGTTACCAAAGGATTTGCTTCCTGAAAATTTGCCATTTCAATAAAGTAGCCACCGCCTTCAGGAAAAAAGAACATTATTATTGAAAATACTGTCATAAAAACACCAATTGCCACTAGAGCATTCAAAACCTTGTATGGAAAAAATGGCACGCTATCAAGCGGCACTCCATCTTCATCAAGATGTTCTTCAATATCAACTCCTTCTGGATTACCCGCACCCACTTCATGAAGAGCAACTAAATGAAGAAAGACTAGTGCAATCAAAACAAGAGGAAGTGCAACCACATGTAAAGCAAAAAATCTTGAAACTGTTATACCTGATATGTAATAGTCTCCTCTTACCCATAATTCTAATGATTCTCCAATATAAGGAATTGCTCCAAATAGTGAAATAATTACTTGAGCCCCCCAATAAGACATCTGACCATATGGAAGAACATAACCAAGAAAGCCTTCTGCCATCATAGCGAGGTAAATTGTACATCCAAAAATCCAAACTAACTCTTTAGGTTTTTGGTATGAGCCATACAAGAGTCCCCTAAACATGTGAAGATATACAACTGCAAAAAACAAAGATGCCCCTGTAGTATGCATGTATCTAATCATCCAACCATAGTCAACGTCTCTCATGATGTATTCAATGGAAGAGAAAGCTTGTTCCTCAGTATTGGAGTAAGGCATTATTAACCATATACCAGTAACAATTTGAATAATAAGAGTAACCGCGGCCAGCGCGCCAAATAAATACCAAAAATTTACCTTAGAAGGAACTGGATGTTTGGAAAGATGTCTCTCAAAAGTATTAACTATTGGAAGTCTTGTATTTATCCAAGTAAATAATTTGCCAGCTATTTCAGTCATTTATAACTCCTTATCCTCTCCAATTGTTAATATACTTCCATCAAACATATGTGGTGGTACTATGAGATTTGTTGGTGCAGGAACTCCTTTAAAAACTCTACCAACAATATCAAACATTGATCCATGACAAGGACAAAAAAATCCACCATTCCATGTAGCATCCCATGGCTTAGGTTCAATTTCAGGAAAATATTTCGGTGCGCAACCTAGATGCGTACATACACCTGAAAATACTGAATATTCTGGACTTTTTGATCTAGATGGATTGAGGCCTCTGTAAGGTTCTTCAATCTGATCACTATTTGGATCTGCTAATTTTGGTAAAGCCAAATCTAAGCTGGCAATACTTTCTTTAGTATGTCTAACAATAAAAACAGGTTGTTTTCTCCATGAAACTTGTATTTGTTGTCCATATTGCATCTTTGAAACATCCAATTTAACTGCAGCACCTGCAGCTTTTGCCTTTGCACTCGGGTTCCATGCTGCAATAAATGGGGTTGCAGCGAATGGCAAACCTGACAAACCAACTGCACTTGTTAGGCCAATTAATACTTTCCTTCTAGTTTTATCTTTTTCTTGCATTAAGGGTGTGTGCTACTCAAATAACGACCAAATTATAACATAAATATGTAATATAAAATCCGCTTATAATTAAAAATAAGTATGGCTATAAAGCTAAATTTATCTCTTAGAAAATTGCTTACTTTTCCTAGCTTTCACCAGTCCAGGCTTCTTCCTTTCAACTCTTCTTGGGTCTCTTGTAAGCAAACCCGCTTTTTTAAGTTGGGGTCTTAATTCTTCATCAAAAGATGTAAGAGCTCTTGAAATTCCATGTCTAATGGCGCCAGCTTGTCCAAAACTTCCCCCACCCTTAACTTTGATTTTTATATCTAATTTTTTAGATAAATCAAGGAGTTCAAGTGGTTGCATTACCAACATCTGAGCAACTTTTCTACCAAAATACTCATCAAGCTTTCTATCATTAACAGATATATCACCTTTACCTTTTTTTAGATATACTCTTGCTGAGGAAGTTTTTCTTCTTCCCGTTGCATAAAAAATCTCAGTGCTCATTAGCTAGGATTCCACTCAGTTGGTTGTTGAGACTCATGATCATGATTTGGGCCTTGAAAAACTTTTAATTTTTTAATCATAGATTTGCCAAGTTTATTTTTAGGAAGCATTCCTTTTACAGCCTCTTCAATAATCCTTTCAGGATTGTTTTTGTTTAATTCTTTGAAAGTTTGTGATTTCAAACCTCCAGGATATAAAGAATGGCGATAGTATATTTTGTTATCAAATTTAGAGCCAGTAACTTTAATTTTTTCAGCATTAATTACAATTACGTAGTCTCCTCCGTCAGTGTGAGGTGTGAATGTTGGTTTATCTTTGCCTCTAATTTTATCAGCAATTTTTGTAGCAACTCGACCTAACACTCTATCAGTTGCATCTACAACAAACCAATTTCTTTGGACTTCTTCTTTTTTTAAAGAGTATGTTTTCATAATCATTTAATTTGAGTAGCGAATATTAATGTTTAGAGCTAAATATATCAATATTTATGTTAATTTTTATTAAACTAATTATTAGTTAAATATTCTTGTGTTCTCATTTCAGATAGTCTACTTTTGCATCTAACCCATAGGTTATTTATCTTTGAGCCTGAATAGATACTTTCAATAGGAATGTCATTAAAGAAAAATTTAATTTTTGTTCTATTTATATATGTTATATCTATGAATGATATAAATCTTCTTATGATATCAATCGTGTCGTCATTATTCTTTTTAAAATTGCTTACAAATATCCAATCGAATTTTTTTGAAATGTATTTGTAATCCATAGATCCTGTAGCTTCCTTAAAAAAGTCATTGAATTCAATCCAAAGAATGTTATTAGAAACAAGTTTACAATTAAATTTTCTATCATTAATTAATATTTGATCTGATTGTTGTTGATCTAAGGCAAAATTATCAATTATGAACTTAAATATTTCCTCATCTGAAATAATTTTATTGCTGTCATTCTCATCAAATTTGATTATATTTCTTGTTCTATAATCTATGTCGCCGTCAAGCTTATGAATATTTACATTTTGTAAAAATATTTTTATAGAGGCTAAAAATTTTTGTCTTTGAAGCCCATCAACATATAAATCATTAGGATGTGCATTTGAAGTCAATATTATTTTTGTTCCATGTCCTGAAATAAGTTTCAACAAGTCTCCAATTATCATTGCATCAGCAACGTCTTCAACCTGAAATTCGTCTATAAATATTATGCTGGCATCTTTAGTTAAAGTTTTGGATACTTTTGAGAGTGGATCTTTTACTCCAGAATTTTTATTTAGTTGATCATGTATATAGCTCATCAAATCTATGTAATGAAAGCTTTTTATGTCATCTCTTTTCAACTCTTTAAGATATGTTTTAGTTATAAGGGTCTTTCCTCTTCCAACATCGCCCCAAATATATGTTCCTAATAAATTATCTTTGGAGAATACTTTTTTAAATGAAAATTTCTTTGAAATGTTCATCTTACATAGCTTTTCAATTAGATTTATTTGAGACAAATCTGGATTAGCTCCTTGGTTTTTCAGAGTATCGATGATATTTTTAACGTTAGACATTATGAAATCTTTTCAAATACATTTTCTAAATTATCTTTTGGTAATTTTTATTACATTTTCAGGCACATGGTACTTTATATCTAATGATAAAAACAAATTGGTTTCAGCATCTGAGAAATCAATTCCCTCAGTTGTAACAGTTATATCGAATCAAGATAAGACTTTTTCTAACAATAGAAATGGTATTGGATCTGGAGTAATTTTTTCTGAAGATGGATATATTGTTACAAACTTACATATTATTTCTGGCGATGAAATTTATATTAAGCTAGAAGATGGTAACAACTTTCCTGCAAGCATAATTGGTGTAGATCAAAATACAGATATAGCAGTTCTAAAAATAAAACCTGATGAGAAACTCAAACCTATAAATTTTGCAGATTCTGATGAATTAAAAACAGGTGATGAAGTTCTTGCGATCGGTAATCCTTACGGAATTGGAATTTCAGTATCAAATGGAATTATTAGTGCGACTGGGAGGGATTACGGAAATCCTTATTTACAATTAATTCAAACAGATGCTGCAATAAATCCAGGAAATTCTGGCGGAGCATTAATAAATACAAATGGGAATTTGATTGGTATTAATTCTAAAATTTTTTCAAGAACTGGAGCATATCAAGGTATTGGATTTGCAATCCCATCAAACTTGGTGGTTCAAATTGCAACTCAGCTAATTAGATTTGGTGAGCTTAAAAGTCTTTGGATAGGTAATTTTAGAGTCGCAAAAATTAGGATAAATTATGTTAATTCTGTTAAAAATGGATTGAGAATTGTTGAGATGCAAAATAAAGGTCCTTTGTTCGAAAAAGGTGTAAGAGTAAATGATGTTATTCTAAGCATAAATAATGAAACAGCAAGTTGGAGTAATTTAACAAGTTCTTTAAAATTTGCCACACTTGGTGAAAGTTTAAGTATGGAAATCTTAAATCAAAAAAATGAGATAATAACTATAGATTTTATGTCTTCCATTGCAAAATCTAACTAGGAAGTCTTACTATATTTGCACCTAAATAATTTAATTTTTCCTCAATTCTCTCATATCCACGATCTATATGATAAATTCTATCCACGATAGTCTCTCCTTTGGCACAGAGCCCAGCAAGTATTAAGCTTGCAGATGCTCTTAAATCTGTTGCCATAACTTCAGCACCATATAATGAATTAACTCCTTTAATTATCGCATGATTACCATTAACTGAAATATCACATCCCATTCTGTTAAGTTCAAGAATATGCATAAATCTATTTTCAAAAATAGTCTCATAAATATTAGCAGTTCCGCTAGAAATAGCATTTATTACAGAGAATTGAGCTTGCATGTCTGTTGGAAATTCAGGAAATGGGGCTGTTGTGATGTCTACAGGATTAGGAATATCATTTGTCATGCTAAATGATATGGAATTTTCATCATAATCAACTTTTGCACCTGTATGAATTAACTTATCAATAACGTTCATAAGCCTGTTTGGATTAATGCCTTCAATTTTTATGTCTCCTTTAGTCACTGCTGCTGCAGCTAAATAAGTACCAGCTTCTATTCTATCTGCAGGTATTTGAAATGAAGTTCCACTAAGTTTTTTGACGCCTTGGATGGTAATCTTATCTGATCCAGCTCCATCAATTTTTGCTCCCATTGAATTTAACATATTTGCTAAATCAGCAACCTCTGGTTCTCTGGCAACATTTAATAAAGTTGTTGTGCCTTCTGCAAGAGTCGCAGCCATAATTAAATTTTCAGTTCCAGTAACAGTAACTCCATCAAATCTAATGTTAGCACCTTGTAAATTTTCTGCAGACGCTTCGATATAACCATTTTTAAGGACTATCTCAGCCCCCATTTGCCTGAGAGAATCAAGATGATAATTCACAGGCCGCGATCCAATTGCACAGCCCCCCGGAAGTGCTATTCTTGCTTTACCATATTTTGCAAGCAAAGGGCCTAGAACTAATATTGAAGCCCTCATTGTCTTAACTAGTTCATACCTAGCTTCAATATCTTTAAGGTTATTAGATTGTATTGTGAAATTCATATCTTCATCTAATAAGATATCAGCACCCATTGAACCTAAAAGCTCAAACATTGTGGTTATATCTTGGAGATATGGAAGATTTTTTAAAGTGACTTTTTCATCAGACAAAATTGTTGATGCTATCATTGGCAAAGCTGCATTTTTTGCTCCTGAGCAAGTAATTGTTCCAGAGAGTTTGTTTCCTCCTTTAATTAACAATTTCTCCATTTTAGAAAGTCTTAGTCTCTAAACTTAAGGCATGTAATTCACCTGATTGAAATTTATCTTCTAAAAGCCTCATAACTGATTTATGTTGATCTATAAGTGACATCCCTAAAAATGTGTTAGATGTAACAACCACTTTCAAATTACATGAATCGCCTTCAAAGCTACATTTTGCATCATCAATACTAGCAGTAATAATTTCCTTAATTGTATCTTCCATATTATGAAATACCTGCATCGCCTGCATCAGAGACCCAATTTCTTAACGTTAATTCAATATTCTCATTATGAGAAATAGCAAGTGCTTGAAATTGATTTCTAAAAGTTAGACCAAGATTTACGCCATTTATAATAATATTTACAATTTTCCATTCATTATCACTTTTTCTGAGCTTATATGATATTGGATATTCACTAGTGCCTGTATTTAAGATTTGTTTAACCTCTATATTCTTTTCAAAACTTTCAAATTTTTTTGATAAAGAGTCTTCATCTGGTAATTCAGTGGAAATAGTTGAATCTCCCCATTGAGCAAGTGTTTCTGCATAGGTATCTAAAAGTGAATCTTTGAATATTTCAATAAATTCAATTCTTTGCTCTTTTGATGCAAGAAGATAATATTTTTTTCCCATAACACTAGCTGAAACCCTTCTAAAATCTATCATAGGTTCAAAAATTTCTTTAATTTTGTTCTCGTAAGTTTCTCTGTCAGATTCAAATAGATTGGAGTTTGATGTAAGAACTTTAACCATATCCTGTGCATTGGAATCTATAAAAATATATGGATTTTCTGCAGTGTAAATGTTGTTTATATTTAAAATGAGCAAAAAAAGAAATAAATATTTTTTGAGTGTATGCAACATTAGACTATTATAACATTAGGGATTAAATAAATTTTCAAGTTTAAGATGAAAAAATATAACTATATAGCCTCTGCAAAAAGAACCTTAAAAATTGAATCAGAATCAATTCAATCAATATCTAATCAATTGGATAGTTCATTTGTAGAACTTTGCGATAAGGTTTTAAATTGTGATGGAAAATTTGTAATCATGGGAGTTGGTAAGTCAGGTCATGTTGCGCAAAAAATTTCTGCAACTTTATCCAGCACCGGTACTCCATCAATATTTATTCATCCAACTGAAGCTGCTCATGGTGACATGGGGTTAATAAGTAAAAAAGATATTGTTATGCTAATTTCCAATTCAGGCGAAACTGATGAGATTATAAATATACTATCTTCGTTAAAAAGACATGCAAAAGAAATAGTCTCATTAACTAGTAATAATAAGTCAGCTATAGGACAGTTTGCTGATATTAAGATACAAATAAAGTCTAAAAAAGAGGCCTGCCCTCTTGATTTAGCGCCAACATCTTCCACCACAAATGCTTTAGCTTTTGGAGATGCTTTGGCAGTAGCTCTGCTTGAAGCAAAAGGCTTTACAAAAAAAGATTTCGCATCGTCTCATCCTGCAGGAAAATTAGGAAAAAAACTTATTACACAAGTTCAAGATCTTATGCATAAAGGTAACAAAGTTCCAAAAGTCAATTTGAATACTTTGTTAGACAAAGCATTAATTGAAATAACGAAAAAAAATCTAGGCATAACTTTGGTTACAGATAAATCAAAAATAGTTGGAATTTTCACTGATGGTGACTTAAGAAGATGTATTAATAAAAAAATAGATATTCAAACAACAAAAATTAAAGATGTTATGACAAAAACTTTTAAGACGATTGATTCAAATGCACTTGCTGTAGATGCTGCAAAAATAATGGAAGAAAATAAAATTTTTACTTTAGTTGTGCTTGAGAAAAATAAATATATTGGAGTTTTATCAATGCATAACTTGATTGAAGCAAGGATACTTTAATTGAAAAAAAAATACTTAATTATAATTCCTTTTTTTTTATTTATACTTGATCTAAATTCAAAAAGTCTCGCTAGTGAAGTGAAAATTGAATCTGATAAAGTTGAGTTCTCAAATGATTCAAAAAATATAAGCTTTTTCTCTAATGTAAATATAAATTCTAGTTATGTTGAAATTTCTGCTAGCTCAGCAATTTATGATGATAAAAAAGAAGTAATTTCAATTTCAGGAGATCCAAGTTCTATTAAATCAAACAAAGAAAATAACTTTTTTAATGGAGAGGCAGAAACGATACTTTTTTTTAGTGATGAAAAAGTCCACTTGGTAGGAAATGCCTTAATTAAATTCGATAACATTTCTATCAACTCAAATTTAATCATCTTTAATCCAAAAACTGGCAAGATAACTTCGGATAATTAAAAATGTTAGAAATAAGCAATGTGTCTAAATCGATTAAAGAAAAAAAAATTATTTCAGATATATCTTTTAATGTAAATTATGGAGAAATCTTTGGATTGTTGGGACCTAATGGAGCAGGTAAAACCTCAACCTTTTACATTATTGCTGGTTTAATAAATGCTGATAAAGGAAATGTAATCCTTGAAAAAGAGGACATAACAACTACGCCAATGCATCTGAGGTCCAATCTTGGTTTAAAGTATTTACCTCAAGAACCCTCTATATTTCTAAACCTGACTGTAAAAGATAACCTATATGGACTTGCTGAACTTTCTTTTAAAAGCAAGGGAGACATTAAAAAATTTATAGATACCTCAATTGAAGAATTTGATCTATCAGATATATTAAATTTAAAAGGTAGACAGTTGTCAGGTGGTCAAAGAAGAAAGGTGGAAATCGCAAGAACTCTCGCATCTAAACCTAAAATTATCTTGTTGGATGAGCCTTTCGCAGGCATTGATCCAATTGCGATAGAGGATATTAAAAATGTCCTTATAAAGTTATCAAAAAAGAATATTGGAATTTTAATTACTGATCACAATGTTAGAGAAACTCTAGAAATATGTAATCAAGCTGCAATTATCAATAATGGTGAGCTAATTGCAGAGGGTGATAAAAAAAGTCTGATTAATAATAATTTAGTAAAAAAAGTATATCTTGGAGACATGTATTCATAAATGAGTATTATTCTTTCAAAAAACTTAAAACAAAAACAAAGTGTAAAACTTACGCCATCCTTAAAAAAATCAATAGATTTGCTGCAACTTTCAAGATTTGAATTAATTAAAAAGATTGATAAAGAGATAATAGAAAATCCATTTTTAGAAAAAAATGATGCTAATAATGACTATGAAGATTTTAATCATTCTGATTTCAGCTTTGATATAGAGTCCAAGGTCAGTTTAAGGGAATCTTTAATTACTCAATTGGATGATTTTCATTTAAATGAAAAAGAAATCAAAATTGCTAAATTAATTATTGGATGCATTGATGAATCTGGTGAACTTTCAGAAAGTACAGAGCAGATCGAGGAGATGTCTAATTTTATTTTTTCAGAAAAAGAGATCGAAAATATTCTTTTGAATATAATTCATAGATTAAGTCCTAGCGGGATTGGTTATAGAAATCATAAAGAATGTATTAAAATTCAAATTGACAATAAAAAAAATATCTCTAAAACCAAGAGAACTTTAATTGAAGATATACTTCTTAATGATAAGCTTGATAACTTAACTGAAATAAAAAAGATTGCTTATAGAAATGGTTACACAGATAAAGAATTTGAGGCAGCTTTAAACGAGATAAAGAACTGTGATTTGAGTCCTGGCTTAAACTTTGAGAAAACTGACTTTGTTGAAGCAGACTTAAAGGTCTCCTTTGTAGATAAAAATTTCAAGGTTGTATTTAATGATAATAATTTTCCTCTAATAAAATTAGATAATGACTTAATTAGCGATGTAAAAAAAGAATTAAAGAAAAAGAAAAATGAGGAAATCTTGCAAAAGATTAATGATGCAAAATGGCTTTTAACATCTGTAAAAAAAAGAAACGATACTGTAAAAAGTGTTGGTGAATATATTTGCGCAAAACAAATTGCATTTTTTGAAGATAACCCACTTAAACTAAATACTCTTAGCAACAAAGAAATTGCAGATGAGATTGGGGTTCATCCCTCAACAGTTTCAAGGATTTTAAGGAACAAGTATATTGATACTCCTAAAGGAGTTATGCCACTCAAATCTTTATTATTATCTTCAGTTTCTAAAACAAGGGACATTTCTGCAACTCAACTTATGAAGCTAATAAAAGATATCGTTAATTCTGAAAGTAAACCAAAAAGTGATAAAAAAATTGCAATTGAACTTAACAAGAGAGGCTTTAGTTTGGCTAGAAGAACAATTACAAAATATAGAATAAAAAATAATATTCCATCATCTAGATATAGATAATTCTTTTCAGGTTAGAATTAATGAATGAGTGATAGTGATATTAAAACAATATTAGATGATGCTTCTAATCTATCTTTAAATCAGATTAGAAGGCTTTTAAGCAAAATGACTGCTCCTGAAATTGCTCATGCTCTTGAATCTTCACCCCCCAAACAAAGAAACCTTTTATTTTCATTATTAAAAACTGAAGAAGAAGGCGATGTTCTCTTTGAATTAGGTGAAGAAATTCAGCAAGATTTGGTCTCAAATATTTCTAACGAGGAATTAATTGAAGCAGTTAAAGAGCTTGAGTTAGATGAGATTGTAGATATTTTACAAAATCTCCCAGAAGAAAGAATGAACAAGATCTTATCAAATATGTCTTTGGTAGATAGAAAAAGAATCGAAATTGGTCTTACATTTCCAGATAATACTGCAGGGGGATTGCTTAATACAGATGTAATTAGTGTTAGGCCAAACAACTCAATTAATGAAGTAATAAGTTATTTAAGAGATCAAGTAGATCTTCCTGAAAATACTGACAAGATATTTGTAGTCAATAATGAAAATGAATACTTGGGCGAACTGTTAATAAGCAAAATAATAACCTCTAAGCCTACGATGCTTGTAAGAGAAATAATGGAAACTGAATTTCTTCCAATAGATGCAGATCTTAATGACAAAGAGGTTGCGACTTTATTTGAGAGAAATGATTTGATTTCTTCTTCAGTGGTAGATAAGGATGGTAAGTTAATTGGAAGAATAACAATTGATGATGTTGTTGATGTAATAAGAGAGGATGCAGATCAAAATCTATTAGGTATGGCGGGTGTTGCTGAAGATACTTTTGCTCCTCCAGGAAGAGCAGCAAAAAGTAGAGTATTTTGGTTAAGTATGAACCTAGTTACAGCTTTCATTGCTGCAAGCACAATAAATTTATTTCAAGACGTGATTGATAAAATTGTCTATCTAGCAGTTCTAATGCCTATAGTCGCAAGCATGGGGGGTGTTGCAGCTACTCAAACACTGACAATTGTATTGAGAGGCTTAACGTTGGAGCAAATAAACACATCAAATATTCGCTGGCTTTTTAAAAGAGAGTTGGCGGTATCTATATTAAATGGAATAGTTTTATCAATTTTAGTTGGATTTGTTACATTTGGTTGGTTTAAAGATATTACGATAGCTATTTTAATATCTTGTGCATTGGTAATTAATCTCATTAGTTCAGTAATTGCTGGAATTTTAGTTCCTCTTATATTGCGAAAATTTAATCAGGATCCTGCAATTGGGGGAAGCGTTGTAGTTACTACGGTAACTGACGTAGTTGGATTTTTGTCATTCTTAGGTTTGGCAACTATTTATCTAATTTAGTCTTATAATTTTAGGATTATCGATCGATCCAGTAATATTAAATTCAAAGGTTGAGGCATCATCAACTCTCTCATCAATTATATTTTCTAAAACAAAGCCTCCAGCAAGAGCTGGAATGCCTCCAAAGACCGCTGCATACCATGGAATATTTTCTGATACTTTCAATCTCATTTCTAAACTTAAATCTAGCTGATCCATAAGGCCATTATTATTTTTTAAAATCTCGCCAGTCCAAGACATTTTTGCTTCTGCTGTCTCTAATTTAATTGGTTTGCTTAATAAGGCTCTATTCTGTCCTATATAAAAGTCTCCCTCTGCCCTACTTATAATTAATTTTGAAGAATTAAAACTTGTCTCATCACCAAGACTGGAGACCAATGCATTTAAATTAAATACCTTAACAGCATTTAATAATGCAGAGTCTGGTAGAGATGTATTAGATTCAAGATCTTTTATTTTAAATCTTATTCTTCCCTCTAAATTTTTTAATTGAGAAGTACTTATCCATTGAATATTTAAGTCGGAAAACAAGTAGTCAAAATCATAATTGATTAATTTTCCAAGTAAATCTTTTTGATTATCAAGCTCAAATGAGCCTCTAATTTTATACAAGTCATTTTGATTATTATAGCTAATGTATGCTTTTTCATTTTTGAAAGATGGTCCAATATTAAAGTTCTTACTTGAAATTTTAATATTATCAATAGTTGTTACAGTCTTATTTTTTAAAAAATAAAAATCAATATTTTGAAATACATCATCAAAAGTTTGAATATTTTTTCCAACAAATCTAAGATTTACGTCATTCAGTTTGAAAGCATCAGTTGAATCAAAAATATTTACTCCTTTAAATTCAAATTTGGTATCAAAAACATCAATTCTTGTAAATCCTGAGGAATCAATTTTCAACGTACCATTGAGATTGTTGCCATAAAAATACGACTCAGTTTCATCACCACTAAAATTAATTTCAAAAATTTGATCAAAATAAATGTTATTAAAAAAATCTAGCTGTTTAATTTTTAGTTTTATCAATTTAAGATTTGATTCATCATTTAATTGATTTTCTATTACTAAATTTCCAATCCTAAGGTCATTTAATTCAAGAAATATATAAAACCCATCAGTAAAATTTAGTTTTTTGATATCTTCATCAAATGATGATCCAAGTGAAAAATATCCATTATTATCACTAATAAAAGCACTAAACTTTTTATTCTCGATCTCATATGTTGGTTGGGATAAATCAGATATTAAAATCTTTGTTTCCAAATTATCAGATGGCCTTTTATTTAATTCATCAATGTTAGATGAAAAAGTTGTGTTACTTAGATTACTACTTAACTCAAGAGAAGCGTTGTCATCAATAGATAATTTTGCATTAAAAGTTTCAGTGCCACTTAAGTTTAAATAATCGCCAAAATTAACAAAATTATCCATTTTTACCTTAACGTCTGACCTAAGTGTTAATTTATTATTAAAAACTGATATGAATCCATTTATCATTTGATCTGGAATTTTTGCAGAAAATACTCCACTTAACTTTTGATTAGTGTTTGTATATAAAACTGCATCAATTTTCTTAACTTCATATTTTGTTCCTGTAACAATATATGAGTCTTTGAAAATATATTTGTTAAGGGCTGAAATTTTATTTATATTAGGGTCAAGGTGACCTTTGCTATAAACTTTAAGGTTAATGTTTTTATCTGATAATTCATTCAAATTTATCAAATCCCCATTCTCAATAATTTTTTCATCTAATTCAAGAAAAGCAGAATATAAATACCGATTGGAGTCATTTTTTTTATAAATTTTTAGATCATTAAATGGAATATTATTTATCTCTCCGACTTTATTTAATATAGATAAATTGCCCTCTTTACTTAAAATTTGATTTTCATTAGAGGAAAAGGTGAATTCTTTAGAAGATATGTAAACGTTGTTAATTTTTAATTTGTACGTTCCATTGTTTCTTTGAGAATTAGATTCATTTAGAAGATCAATATTAATCAAAGAGAGTACACTCAAGTATATATGTCCATCTAGAATAGATTTTATTATTTTTACACCTATCTTAATTTCGTCAGCTTTAAAGATTTCTTTCTCATCAGTTTCTCTAATGGAAACATCAGTTAAAACAACTATGGGTGATAAAAAATTTGTATCAGATTTAGCTTCTTTAAATTCTATTGAATAATCTTCATTTAGTATTTTATTAGTTACAAAAATAACGCTTTCTGGTTTGGTTATTATAAGAAGGTAAACTGCACCTATTAATATGAAAATAAAAGTTATTAGTGTTAGAAACGGTTTTATAAAACTACTAAAAGCTGACATTTCAAAGTTTAATACTTAGTTTTTGTGGAAAGTATGATGCAACTAAAGCAACAAAAAAACAAAAAATTATGTTCACAAATATGCTTAGTAGTAGAGTTGTATATGAGAAATCATATAAATTGATAATTAATTGACTAAATCCAACATATGCTGAAGCAGATAATCCAAAAAATAAACATATTTGCAGATAACTAAATAATTTAAATGAATTAGCATTTTGATTTATAAGGTATGTTGTTAAACAAAAAATAATTGTATTTAAACCAAAATAAGAATCTGAAATTAAATCAACAAACAAACCAAAAGAAAAAGCCTCTAGCGAGCTAATATTTTTATCTGATTTATATACGTAAAAGGAAAATGCCAAAAAAGTTAAAGGAATAATTATGGATATTTTTAAAAATAAAAGGGCAATATTTTGATCAATAAAATTAATAAAGACGATTAAGAATAATCTTTTTAATAAACTTTTCATCAGTACTTTAGCACTCCAAAAATATCTCCATTAAGGGGATTGGCTAGTAATTTAATTTCGATATTAGTTTGTGTTGGATCAATGATTTCAATCGAGCTAACATACCCAACTTCAATATCCTTTGGATAAATGCCACCTAGACCGGATGTATAAAAAATTTCATTTTCCTCTATCTCTTCGGTCCATACAAGATGATTATAAGTACAAATTATATATCCAGATCTACCACTACCTTTTGCATTACAAAAGAATTCACTTGAATTCAATTTTATTGGCAAAGAATGAGAGATATCTGTTAGAAGTAGTACTTCATAGAATTTACTTTCATCAATAATTTGTCCTACAAGTCCTTCAGTATTAAAAACAATACTTTCAACAAACAAGTTATCAGAATTTTGTTTAATATCTATAAACATTCTGTGTTTATCACAGCATTTATACATATTAGGATCAATACTTTTTAGATATGCAATATCATATTCAAATTTATAATTATTCTCGTTATGTGCTTTTTTAATAATTTCTTTGTCTTTAAAAAAAATGTTTTCTTTGGAAATTAAATAATTATTTAAATAGCTTAACTCTAAAGCCTCCCTTAAATCTTTATTTTCTTCAACTAACTGACTCTTTGACTTTGAAAGATTAAATATTGATTTAAGAGGTTCTACTGAAATTTCTTTGACAAAATAAGAAGAAGAAATTTTAAATGACTTAAACCCATTTTTAATACTCTGAAAATTATTTGTAGTTATATCAATATATAAAATTAATGAACTTAAAATAATAAAAAAAATAAAGCTTAACTTTTGACCGGGGGTTGGCGCTGCCCTAGCCATTCGACTTACTCAGATGATAAAAGATCAATATTATACTTGTCCATTATCTCTAGTGCTTGGCCGCCTCCTCTGGCAACACAAGTTAATGGATCTTCAGCAACAATTACAGGAATGCCTGTAGAATTTGATATTAATTTATCAAGATCTCTTAGTAATGCTCCGCCGCCAGTCAATACTATTCCTCTTTCAGCGATGTCAGCAGCAAGTTCTGGCGGTGATAACTCTAATGCATTTCTAATAGCTCTTACAATTCCGTATAGCGGATCCTTCATTGCTTCAAAAATTTGTTCGCTATTAATAGTAAAAGTCTCAGGAATACCTTCAGCAAGGTTTCTACCAGTGATAGACATTTCTAATTTTTCAGAATCATCAGTAGCACAACCTATTGTATATTTAATTTTTTCTGCAGTTGAATCTCCTATAACGCAGCCATAATTTCTTCTTATCCATGAAGTAATAGATTCATCCATTTTATCTCCACCAATTTTTACGGATTCAGAGTAAACAACACCATTCAAAGATAAGATTGCGATCTCTGAGGTGCCTCCTCCAATATCAACAACCATATTTCCTGAAGCTTCTTCAACAGGCAGTCCGGCTCCAATAGCTGCAGCCATAGGTTCTTCAATGAGTTTCACATCCCTTGCTCCAGCTCCAAGTACTGATTCTCTTATTGCTCTTCTTTCGACTTGAGTTGATCTACATGGCACACATACAAGCACTCTTGGGCTTGGCTTTATAAATAATTTTTCATGAACTTTTGCAATAAAGTGTTGTAACATCTTTTCAGTTACTTGGAAATCAGCTATTACGCCCTCTGATAAAGGCCTAATTGCTTTAATATTTCCAGGAGTTCTACCAAGCATCTTTTTTGCTTCAGTGCCAACAGCAACTACGGTTTTTTGTCCTCTACTTTCTCGAATAGCAACCACTGATGGCTCATTTAGAACTATGCCCACATCTTTGGTGTAAATTAATGTGTTTGCAGTACCTAAATCTATAGACAAATCATTAGAGAAGTATCCTCCAACCATTTTGAATAAGTTAAATTTCACAAGCTATCCTCTAATAAACAATTTAAATAATTTGCGAGTTAGGTTAATATCCCCCCACTAAACTATAATAATATCCTATATATGGACAAGAAAACAGTAACAACTATATCTTACTTATCAAGACTAAAAATCGATGATGAAAAAGAGCAAAAAATTATTAATGATTTAAGTAATATTATTGAATTTGTTGACCAGCTTAATGACGTTGATACCTCTGAGATAGATCCTTTAGCTAATCCTCTTGAAAAGACAGCTAAAACAAGAAAAGATATAGTTACAGCTAAAAATTTAAAGAAAAAGCTTTTAGAAGTTGCGCCTTCAGCAAATGAAGACTATTTTTTAGTACCCAGGGTTGTTGAGTGACAATAAAGTATAAGTCAATAAAAGAAATCAAAAATATGATTTCTCACAAAGAGATTTCTAATAAAGAAGTTATACAAGAGGTATTTTCTCTAATCAATCAGTTTCAAGACTTGAATGCATTCATCACTCTCAATGAGGAAAATTCAATAAAGAAAGCTGAAGAGCTTGATAATAATCCTTCTGACTTACCTCTTGCAGGCATACCAATTGCTCAAAAAGATCTTTTTTGTACAGAAGGTCTTAGAACAACTTGTGGTTCAAATATATTAAATAATTTCATACCTCCATATTCAGCGACTGTTATTGAAAATCTTGAAAATGCGGGATGTATTTCGGTTGGTAAAACTAATATGGACGAATTTGCTATGGGCTCTTCAAATGAAACAAGTTTCTTTGGAAACGTTATAAATCCATGGGGTAAAGATTTAGTTCCAGGTGGCAGTTCAGGTGGAGCAGCATCTGCTGTAGCTGCTGGACTGGTTCCTGCTGCTACAGGAACAGATACAGGAGGCTCAATTAGGCAACCAGCTTCTCTTTGCGGAATAACTGGTATAAAGCCAACTTATGGCAGAGTTTCTAGATGGGGAATGATAGCTTTTGCATCAAGCCTTGATCAAGCTGGTCCAATGGCAAGAACTGCAGAGGACTGTGCTTATATGTTAAATGAAATGTGCTCTCATGATGAAAAAGATACAACCTCTCTAGATGATGACATACCTAACTTTGAAGAAAATTTAAACAGCTCTTTAAAAGGAAAAAAGATAGGTATTGTCAAAGATTTAGATCTATCAAGCCTTAATAATGATGTTGTAAAGATATATCAAAATTCATTAAAAGAATTTGAATCCATGGGAGCTAAACTGGTTGATATTTCTTTACCACATTTATCATTATCAGTTCCAACTTATTATGTTGTTGCGCCAGCAGAGTGTTCTTCAAATTTATCAAGATTTGATGGAGTTAAATTTGGTATGAGATCAAAAGATGTGAAAGATCTTGAGGAGTTATATGTAAAAACTCGTTCGGAGGGTTTTGGAAATGAAGTAAAAAGAAGAATATTGATTGGTTCATACGTCCTTTCTGCTGGTTATTACGATGCTTATTACAAAAAAGCTCAACAAGTAAGAAGATTAATAAAAAATGATTTTGATAATGCATTTAAAAATATTGATGTAATAATGACGCCCACTACCAGGGGGCCAGCATTCAAAATAGGATCGAAAGGTGATGATCCTATACAAATGTATTTAGAGGACTTGTTCACAATATCTGCCAATCTTGCAGGATTACCAGCTATGTCTCTTCCAAATGGAAATATTGAAAATAAACCAATTGGACTCCAAATAATTGGAAACTTTTTAGATGAAAGCACCATTCTAAATTTCGCTCACATGTTTCAAAATGAAACGAATTGGCATATGTATACACCTGAAGGAATAAAACAATGAGCTGGGATACAGTAATTGGACTTGAAATACACGTTCAGCTATCAACTAAGTCAAAATTATTTTCTGGCGGCTCAACAGAATTCGGAGCAGAATCTAATACACATGTTGACTTGATAGATATGGGATTGCCAGGAGTTCTCCCAGTTGCAAACAAAGAGGCATTTTATAAAGCTATACGATTTGGTCTCGCTACAGGAGCAAATATTAACCAAACATCATCATTCGATCGAAAAAATTACTTTTACCCTGACTTACCAAAAGGTTATCAAATAACTCAAATGACTCAACCTATAGTAGAAAAAGGTTCGATTAAAATTGCTGTCGATGAATATGAGAAGGAAATCAACATAACAAGAGCGCATCTTGAGGAAGATGCAGGAAAATCAATTCATGACATGTTTGAAGGAGAAACTGGAGTAGATTTAAATAGAGCTGGTACCCCACTTCTTGAAATCGTATCTGAGCCTGAAATTTCAAGTGCCAAAGAAGCGGTTGCATATTTTAAAGCCATTAGACAATTAGTTACTTTTTTAGATATCTGTGATGGAAACATGGCTCAAGGTTCAATGAGATGCGATGTTAATGTTTCAATAAAGAAAAGTGGGGACAAGGAACTTGGAACAAGAGCTGAACTTAAAAATATTAATTCTTTTAAATTTATTGAAAAAGCTATTAACTTTGAAATTGATAGGCAAATAAGATTAATCGAAAATGGTGAATGTGTTGTTCAAGAAACAAGACTTTATGACAGTGAAAAAAATGAAACGAGATCAATGCGTTCTAAAGAAGAAGCAAATGATTATAGATATTTCCCATGCCCTGACCTTTTACCTGTAATAATCTCAGACAAAGAATTAAAAGAAATTAAGGAAAATCTTCCTGAACTTCCTGAAGAAAAAGAAATTAGATACATTAATGAAATAGGCCTTGATGAATCAGAAGCAAAAATTATTTCTTCTTCCAAAACTATGGCAAATATGTTTGAAGATGCTTCCTCTAAAACAGATGATGCTCAATTAATTGCAAAATGGTTAGTAGGTGATATCAGCGCCTTATTAAATAAAGACAATATTGATATTGATGAATCTAATCTCTCAGCTGAAAATTTTGGAAAACTAATTGAACGTATATCGGATGGAACTATTTCTGGAAAGATTGCAAAATCTGTCCTTGAAGAGGTCTGGGAAACAGCATCTGATGTAGATGAAATTATTCAATCAAAAGGCTTGGTCCAAATTCAAGATGAAAGCATACTTGAGGATATAGCTAGAAAGGTTATAGAGTCTAATCCTGACCAAGTATCAGCTTATAAAGCCGGTAAAGATAAACTTTTTGGATTTTTTGTTGGCCAAATAATGAAAGAAACTGAGGGTAAAGCTAATCCTAAGGCTATCAATGAAATTTTAAAAGATCTTTTAAAATAAATTTAAACTACAAACATGCTCAATGTTTCTGCTACAAAAGCGGGCTTTTCAACACCTTTAATTTCCATTGTAACTTCAGTTTTAGCTAAATATTGTCCAGGATTCTTTTCAGTTATATCTATGCATTTCATATGAATTCTTACTTCTGAATTTACTGGTACTGGACTTAGAAACCTCACCTTATCTAAACCATAATTAAGACCCATTTTAGTTCCTTCAAGGACCATTCCAATTTCTTGAGAAAATGGAATGCCAGCTACTAATGAAAGAGATAAAAATCCATGAGCAATAGTTGAACCAAATACAGGAGTAGCTTGATCAGGATCAACGTGAATAAATTGATGATCCATAGTTGCATCAGCAAATTTATTTATTCTTTCTTGATCAATTGTTACCCACTCAGATGTTCCTACCTCAGTGCCTATTACCGAGTCAATTTCAGAGGGTTTTACAACTTTTAACATATTATTTCTCCATATAATAATTGTTATATTCTTCTCTTAGTTCAAATTTTTGAAGTTTTCCAGTAGCACCGTGAGGCAACTCTTTTAAAAAAATTATTTCGTCAGGAAGCCACCATTTTGCAACTTTGTCACTTAAAAATTCGATAATGCTATCTTTTTCAATTGGTTCTCCAGAATTTGTAACAACAAATAACATTGGCCTTTCATCCCATTTTGGATGAGGAATACCAACAACACACGCCTCCGCAACGTCTGGATGTCCAAATGCAGCATTTTCAAGATCAATAGAACTGATCCATTCACCACCAGATTTAATAACATCTTTTGCCCTATCTTTTATAGTCATGTAACCATCTTCATCAAGAACGGATATGTCTCCCGTGTCAAACCAACCATCTGCATCCACTGCGTCTTCATCTGATTTAAAATATTTTTGAAGTATCCAGGGCCCTCTTACCATTAGATGTCCTTGTGACTCTCCATCCTTTGGTAATTCATTTCCTTCATCATCAACAACCTTTAATTCAACTCCGTATATTGGCCTACCTTGTTTTAATTGAACAGAATATTTTTCATCTTTAGACATATTTTTCATTGCAGGAGTTGGTATATTTGTGGTGCCCATCGGACTCATTTCAGTCATTCCCCAAGCATGTATTACATTTACATCGTGAACCTCATCAAACTCTTGTAGTGTTGATAAAGATAATGCTGACCCACCAATAATTGTATTTTTTACTGAACTTAAAATCTTATTATTATCCCTACAGTATGCTAATAAACCCATCCATATGGTAGGAACTCCGAAAGCAAGCGTTACATCTTCTTTATCAATAAGTTCGTAAAGAGGCTCGCCTTCCATTTGCATGCCTGGCATAACAAGTTTGTTTCCGTTCATAGGACCAAAATAAGGTATTCCCCATGCCAAAACATGAAACAATGGAACTACCATTAATATTGAATCATCTGCTTGAATTGTCATTGCAGTTAAAGCAACTTGAGCATGTAAAATATTTGATTTGTGGCTGTACAATACTCCTTTTGGATTACCTGTTGTTCCAGATGTATAACATAGTGCACAGGCTGCATCATCATCCATATCAGGCCATGAATAATTTTCATCACCATTTTTAATGTATTCTTCGTAAGATAAAGCATTCTTTAATGAAGTTTCTGGCATTTCGTCTTCATTGCACAAGACGACGTATTTTTCTACAGTACTAAGATTATCTTGAAGTCCTTCAAGGATAGGTATAAAAGGCAATTCAACAAAAATCATTTTATCTTCAGCATGATTAATGATGTAGACTGCTTGCTCTGGATGTAATCTAAAATTTAAAGTATGAGTGATCGCTCCCATTCCTGAAATACCATAGTACATTTCTAAATGCCTATAGGTATTTAATGCCAATGTCGCTATTACATCACCTTTTTTAATACCGTCTTTTTCAAGTGCTGAAGCTAATTTTCTAGATCTAATACATACCTCTTCATAATTTGTTTTATGTATTTCACCAGAAACAAGTCTGCTAACAACTTCAGTACTTGGGTGCATTGACCTCGCATGCTCTATAATACCAGCTACATTAGGCTTCCAACTTTGCATATCTCCAATCATATAAATTGCTCCCTTATGATGTTTGTTATAAATTATATAAGAACCAACAAAATTTGATAACAAAATTATGAATATAAAAGAAGGTATTGAAAAACGATTTTCTGTAAGAGCTTTTACAAAGGAAGTTCCTGATATGAAATTGATTAGTGAAATTCTAAAAACTGCAAATGCAGCTCCCTCAGGCGGAAATATACAACCTTGGAAAGTATATGTGCTTAGTGAACAAGCAAAAAATAATTTAGCAAAAGAAACGCTTCAAAATTTTGATACTGGAGTTCAAGAAGAAATTGAATATGACATTTATCCAAAACCACTTGCAGATGAATACAAAAAAAGAAGATATGAATGTGGTGCGGATATGTATAATGCTTTATCAATTGAAAAGGATGATCTTGATTCTCGTTTTAAACAAATTAGAGAAAATTACAATTTTTTTGGAGCTCCTATTGGAATGATAATAACTATAGATAGATCATTTGGAAGAAATGGATGGGGGCATGTTGGTATGTTTCTAGAAAATCTATGGTTAAGTGCTATTCACTTTGGCTTAAGTCTTTGTCTTCAAGAGTCTTGGTCAATTTATCCTAAAACTGTAAAAAAACATATTGACCATCCAGACAATGAAATTGTTTGGTGTGGTGTTGCTATTGGTTATGAAGATGAAAATCATCCAATAAATCAATACAGAACAAGAAGAGAAAATTTAGAATCTTTTGTGAAATTTATCGATTAAGATAAAAGTGGAAAATATCAAAAACCTAAATATTATGAACTCTTATGCTGAAGAACTTCATGAAATTTCAGAAAAATGTACTCCAAAAGGTTTTAAATATGCTGAGATGATTTTAAAAAATTATTCTCTTGCCGAAGAACTAGGTTTTGATAAAGATTATGTAGACTCCAGTGACTGTCTAGATATATTTGCTGGTAATAAACTACTGCAAAACTCAATACCAATTGCTCAAGCCTACTCTGGTCATCAATTTGGTCACTTTAATCCTCAACTTGGTGATGGAAGAGCAATTTTATTAGGTGAAATTAATAAGATGGATATTCAATTAAAAGGAATTGGTCAAACGCCATATTCTAGAAGAGGCGATGGCAGGTCAGCTTTAAGTCCAGTGTTGAGAGAGTATGTAATAAGTGAATTTATGCATGCATTAAAAATACCAACAACAAGGTCTCTTTTTGCATTAAAAACAAATGAAGATGTCTTAAGAGAAACAGTACTTCCAGGAGGAATTTTAACCAGGGTCGCAAAAAGTCATATCAGAATTGGTACATTTGAATATGCAAGAACAAAAAATAATAAAGTACTTAAAACACTTGCTGATTACTCTATCGATAGGCACTATCCAGATTTAGAGCAGACCGATAACAAATATCTAAGTTTTTTTGCAGCTGTTTGTGATAAGCAGGCTTCATTGATATCAAAATGGATGGGTCTTGGATTTGTTCATGGAGTTATGAATACTGATAACATGACGATTTCTGGTGAAACTATTGACTATGGTCCTTGTGCATTCATGAATACTTATGATCCAAAAACAGTATTTAGCTCGATTGATCATAACGGAAGATACTCATATCAAAACCAACCAGCAATAGTAATATGGAATCTGGCAAAATTTGCTGAAACACTAATACCATTAGTTGATGAGGATGAAGAGGTTTCAGTAAAAAAACTCACAGAAGTTCTTCAACTTGCAATGCCGTCATATCAAGAATATTTCTACAAAGAATTTGGTGAAAAATTAGGCCTTCAAAATATTGATAATGATAATTCAAAAATAATTGATGACTATTTAAAAATATTACATTCTGAATCAATAGACTTTACGTTGTCATTTAGAAATCTTGCAAAAATTATTGATCAATCACTTACTATAGAAGATTCAGTTTTTAATAAATCTAAAGATTTTTCAGTATGGTACAGATCCTGGAAAAAAGAGATTAATGTTGCAAATGTTTCTAACCAAATGAATTTAAAAAATCCTTGTTACATACCTAGAAATCATATTGTTGAAGATGCGCTTATAAATGCTGTTAATGGAGACATGAAAGAAATTAATTTGATTGGTAAATTACTAAAAGAACCTTTTACTGAAAAAAATGGATTTGAAAAATATAGTTTAGCCCCATCCTCTAATGAACCATACGTTACTTATTGCGGAACTTAAATTATTTTTCAAGAGTCCCAATAGTTATTCTTGGAAGTGACTGTAAATCTTTTAAATTTATTATCTTTGAGAACTTATTTCTTTTAAATATTGCTTCGACATCATTTTGCTGTTGATATCCATGTTCAATAATTAAAGTTCCACCATTTTTTAGGATTTTATTAGATTGTTCAACAATTTTTTTAATACAAAGAAGTCCATTCTCTTTTGAGACTAAAGCAATTTTTGGCTCATGAATCAGTTTCTCTAAATGAGAATCTCCCTCTGCAATATATGGAGGATTGCTTACGATCAAGTCAAAACATTTTGTTTTAAAGCAGGATAGCCAATCTGCAAGAATTGGTGAAAAATTTTTTACATCAAGGTTATATTTATTTGTAAATGCAATATCTATGGCATCCTCTGAGTAATCTGAACCATACACTTTAAAACTTGGATTCTGAAGCGCAATTGAGATACCAATACATCCAGAGCCTGTGCCAGCATCGAGAACGTTAATAGAAGATGGGAAATGATTATTTACATAATCAACTATGATTTCTGTTTCCGGTCTTGGAATTAAAACCCGTGAATCAACAAAAAATTCATATTCATAGAATTTAGAAGAATTTAAAATATAGTCTAACGGAATACCCTCTTCTTTTTGTTTTAAGAACTTCTCAATTAAAATTTTATCTTTATTTTTGATAACTATGTTTGGATTTGTATAAATCTCGATATCAGTGAAGCCTAATTTTTCTTTAAGAAAAAAAATAAAATCTTTTTTAATAGCTTGGCTATCAAGCATATCAATGTAATGACTTAAATGTTTTTTCAATTACTCTGATTCAAGTTGTGAAAGCATAGCTAATTGATTTTCAGCCAAAAGCGCATCACAGATTTCTTTTATATCACCATCCATAATTTGATCAAGATTATGTTGAGTTAACTTAATTCTATGATCTGTCATTCTTCCTTGAGGAAAATTATATGTTCTTATTTTTTCACTTCTGTCTCCAGTACCTACTAATATTTTCCTTTCACTTGCAATGCTTTCTTGTTGATTATCAATTTCTTGCTGTTTTAACTTTGCGGTAAGAAGTGATAGCGCTTTCTCCTTATTTTTGTGTTGAGATCTTCCATCTTGGCACTCAACAACTAATCCTGTTGGAATATGTGTAAGCCTGACAGCTGAATCAGTTTTATTAACATGCTGTCCTCCAGCACCAGAAGCTCTAAATGTATCTACTCTTAAATCATTTTTATCAATATTTATATCCTGAACCTCCTCTACTTCTGGTAAAACCGCTACTGTGCAAGTAGATGTATGTACCCTACCTTGTGATTCGGTCTCTGGAACTCTTTGAACTCTGTGTACTCCGGATTCAAATTTAAGAACCTTGAAAACACTTTTTCCATTTAACTTAGCTACAACCTCTTTAAGTCCTCCTTGTTCGGATGGTTTTATATCAATAACTTCCAAATCCCAACCCTGTCTTTCTGACAACCTTGAATACATTCTGAATAAATCACCTGCAAAGATACTAGCTTCGTCACCACCAGCCCCAGATCTTATTTCTAAATATGCTGAGCCATCATCAGCAGAATCTTTAGGCAATAACATAAATTTTAGTTCTTGCTCAAGTTTTTCAGGAATATCTTGATAGCTTTTTAAATCATCTTCGGCCAAAACTTTCAAATCATCATCACCTGATTCAATTATTTCATTAGTATCTTTAATACTTTTTAACACGTTATTGTATTCGTCAAATTTTTCAACAATTGGTTTCAGCTCAGAAAACTCTTTATTTAATAGTGTATATTTATCTATATCTTCAATTGTCTTAGAGTCTAAAAGTAGATCTTGGATTTCATTAATTCTATTTTGAAGCTGATCAAGCTTCTTCAGCATCGAATCATGCATTACTAAAAAACCTTTTGATCATAGATTTAATTACATGGTCATCTAGATTTTTTAAATCTTTAAAATCATTTAAATTTTTATTAGCTAAATTCATGCTTTTAATTGAATCAACTAGGTTTGAATAATTACCATTTGTCTTAAATTGTTGGATCTCATGGCTAGATAAACTATTTAAAAATTGGTCTAATTGAAGACTAGCTAGATCTTTGGAAGATTTCTCAGAAAAAGCTTCCAATTTTGATTTGGATTCTAGAGCAATTATGTTCATAGCTTTTTCAGCCTCAATAGAACGTTGCCCAAAATTTTCTTGGGTAATTTTTTCAATGTCATCGATTGAATATAAATAAGCCTGTTCAATTCCTCTAATTTCATCTTCAATGTTTCTTGGAACTCCCAAGTCTATCAATAAAATAGGTTTATTTTTTCTGAATTTCAAAGCATTTTCAATTGCTCCTTTACCAATAAGAGGAACTTCAGTTATTGATGAAGAAATAACAATATCAGCCAATTCAAGCTGATCATGAAGTGAATCAAGTGAAGAAGACAAAATTTCAAAGTTTTTACCTAGATTAATTTTTTTAACAGTTCTATTAATTAATTTAATATTGCGAATTCCTTTATCGTATAAATTTTCAATAACACTCTTTGAAAGTGAGCCAGCTCCAATAACTAATATATTCTGATTTTCTGGTGCCTCAAATATATTTTTAATCAATTTCATGGCAAGTCCACTTACTGAAAGAGAATTAAGTCCAATTTCAGTATCAGTCCTCGCTTTTTTTGCAATCTCAATGACCTTATCAGCAAAATAAGATAATTTATTACCAATTATTTTGTATTCTTTTGCATTTCTTAAAGCAGTTTTGAATTGACCAAAGATTTCTTGCTCGCCTAATACCTGTGAATCAATCCCAGATGCTACTTTACACATATGAGCAAGAGCATCATGATTAGATAGAAAATAAAAACTATCACTTGAGATATCTTTAACATTTAATAATTTAAGTACTTCTTTAAAAATATGTTTTGAGATACCAGGTCTTCCAACAAGGTATATTTCTGTCCTATTGCAGGTAGAAATTCCAAAAAATGATTCAAAATCATTACCGAATAGTTTTTTTAAATGACTATCGAGTAAAATTTGGTTAGACTCATTTATAATGAACTTTTCCCTCTCAGCAACATTTGAGGTCTTGTGATTAATGCCAAATAACTGTAGTTCCATAGTAAAAAAGGTCTCTATTACATTGTGTTTTATTTTATTAGCATCCTGTGCTGGTATTAACAATTATAACAATTCAGCTGTGTATAAAGGAAAAGTAGTTGTAAATTCACTTAATTATGACCAATTGTCATTTAATATTTTGTTAACTAGCAATGAAAACGACACTATTATACAGATTCATAAGCCATTTTATGGAAATTTATTACAAATTAAATATGATAACTCTTCAAATTTGATGAAATATATTTCTAAGGATGGCAGTTATGAGATTAATGCTGATATACCAAGAAATATTGGAGACATTGTTAATAATTGTCTATTAAGGGAAAGTTATGTAGATGAGTTATTTGAGGATGGTCAAAGTCTCAATATTAAATGTTATAAAAATATGGATAAAACAAATTTTTATATGCAATATAAGGGTTCATCTTTTAAAGGCTTTTTAATTAAAAATGAATGAAATAGTCACAAAATGTCCTGCAAAAATTAATCTTAATCTAAGAATACTAGATAAAAGAGAAGACGGTTACCACAACATACAAACAGATTACCAACTTATTGATATTTATGATCATTTAAAGTTTAAATCAAATAAAGATCGAAATATCACCATTGAATCGAAGGAAACTTATCTTAATGATGAGTTTAATACTATTTATCAATCTGCAGAGAAATTGCAAAAACTAATGAATGAAAGTGCTGGAGTGGTCATTGAAGTAAAAAAAAATATACCTACTGGGTCTGGTCTTGGAGGGGCTAGCTCAAATGCAGCTTCAACTTTAGTTGCTTTAAATAAACTTTGGAGATTAAATTTAAATAAACATGATTTAATAAAAATTGCTTCATCCATTGGAGCAGATGTGCCATTTTTTGTGTATGGTAAAAATGCATCTGGAGAAGGCATTGGAGATAAATTAGAAGAGATTAAAACTACTTCAAAAAAAATATTGGTTATTAACCCAAACATCCATTCTTCTACAAAAAAAATGTTCAATCTTTATGATAAATCAAAGAATTTTGTAAAAAATATTGCTTTGAATAAACAAAATAGCTTTTGGGATGTTTTTTTAAATCAAAATCCCAATATTGAAGAGTTTATTTTTAGTAACAACTTAGAAAACAAAATCAATCTAAGTGGAAGTGGTTCCTCTTTATTTATTTACTATGAAGAAGAGAGTGATATTGATAAAATTATAAAAAAAATACCACGTAATTGGAGACTCTTTTTCTGTAAACCATTACAATATTCGCCGATATGCAATATCAACTAACATTGGGGTGTCGCCAAGCGGTAAGGCAACGGGTTTTGATCCCGTCATGCGTAGGTTCGAATCCTACCACCCCAGCCATGTTTTATAATATATTTAAGGGGATATATGAATAAAATAAACAAGGGCCTAGATATTTTTACAGGTACTGCTAATCCTGAATTTGCATCAGAGGTATCAGAAATACTAGGAATCAAAATCTCAAAAGCAGATGTTGGTTATTTTTCTGATGGAGAGTTAAAGGTAGAAATTGAAGAAAATGTTAGAGGTCATGATACTTTCATAATTCAATCTACTTGTTCTCCAACTAATAAAAATGTAATGGAAATAATGTTAATTGCTGATGCATTAAAGAGATCATCGGCCTCAAGAATTACTGCAGTTGTTCCATATTATGGATATGCGAGACAAGATAGAAGAGTTAGATCTGCAAGAGTTCCGATTAGTGCAAAGGTCGTTGCTGATATGTTTGCATCTGTTGGTATTGATAGAGTTTTAACTATTGACCTTCACTCAGAGACAATTCAAGGCTTTTTTGACATGCCTGCTGACAATGTTTATGCAACAAAATTTATGGTCGACGATATTAAAGATAATAATGATAGAAATGAAGTTGTTGTTGTGTCTCCAGACGTTGGTGGAGTTGTAAGATCAAGAGCACTTGCAAAATTATTAGATGATACAGATTTAGCTATTATTGATAAAAGAAGAGCCGTAGCAAATGAATCTGAGGTTATGAACATCATTGGCGAAGTCGAAGGAAAGGTTTGTATAGTTCCAGATGACATTATTGATACTGCTGGAACACTTTGTAATGCAGCAAAAGCATTAAAAGATAAAGGTGCAAAAGCTGTAAAAGCATATATTACTCACCCAGTTCTATCTGGACCAGCAATAGAAAGATTGAATAAATCTGAAATTGACGAATTAATTGTTACAAATTCAATTCCTTTGAACAAAGACGCTAAAAAATGCAGTAAAATACGCGTCATTTCAATTGCTAATATAATTGCTGAGTGTATAACACGTCTAAGTAATGAAGAGTCATTGAGTGAAATGTTTTTATAGAGGAAATTATGACAGATCAAATTACATTAAATGCTGACCTAAGAGAAAGAACAGGTACAAATAAAGCTCGTGAAATTAGAAATGTCGATGGAATGGTTCCAGCTATAGTTTATGGTGATGAAAAAGAAACACTAAATATTAAATTAAAATTAAATGAATTAACCAAAGCATCTGAAAATGAACTTTTCTATACTCAAGTACTTTTAATTAAAACTGAAGGTAAAGAGGAGAAAGTTGTTTTAAAAGAGCTTCAAAGAGACCCTGCAAAGGGTAAATTTCTTCATGCAGACTTTCAAAGAGTTTCTAGTAAAACTAAACTAAAGGTTATTATCCCAGTCAACTTTGTAAATGAGGAAGAATGTGCAGGTGTCAAGGTAGATGGCGGAGTTGTTGCTAAGGCGATTAGAGAAATTGAAATCATGTGTCTTGCTGGCAATATTCCTGAATCTATAGATGTTGATATTGAAAACCTAAATTTAGGAGATTCAATTCGCCTCACTGAAATATCTTTACCAGAAGGATCAGAAATTCCAGGACTGACTGATGAAACTGATCAGATGGTTGTTTCTGTTAATGCTCCTAAAGCAGTGGAAGAAGATCCAATTGTTGAAGAAGACCTTGAAGATGGCGAAGTTGCTGAAGGTGAAGAAGCTTCTGATAGTGGCAGCGAAGAGACTACTTCATCGGATGAATCAAGCTCAGAAGAAAATTCAGAAGAGTCATAATCAAATGTACAATCTCTGTATTATTGGATTAGGTAATCCTTGTCCAAAATATGATAACTCTCGACATAATATTGGAAAAGACTGGGTAATTAATGTATCCAAGAAATTCTTTAAAGAATTTAAAGAAAAGTCAAAACTTGAAGCACTGATTGGAGAATCACACGATAATAAAGTTTTATGGGTTGTCCCTACAAATTACATGAATGATTCTGGAAAGACAATTTCAAAGGTATTAAGGTCAACTAATATAGAAATTCAAAATTGTATTGTTGTTCATGATGACTTAGACCTAAGTCTAGGCTCAATCAGGCTCAAAGAAGGTGGAGGACACGGTGGTCATAACGGCCTCAAGGATATTATAGAAAAAACTGGAAAAAACAATTTCAATAGAATTAGGATAGGTATAAACCATCCGGGTATAAAAGAAGAAGTAACAAATTGGGTTTTAAATAAATTCTCGCCAGAAGAAAAAATCGCAATCAATAACGCCTATGTTGCTTTTGAGCAAGTATTTGAACTGCTTATTGAAAAAAAATATCAAGATGTACAAAAAATCCTTCATACCAAATAAAAATGGGTTTTAAATGTGGAATCATAGGACTTCCAAATGTTGGAAAATCAACTCTATTTAATGCTCTCACAAAATCTCAAATTCCTGCAGAAAATTTTCCTTTTTGTACCATAGATCCTAACATTGGCAAGGTAGCTCTTCCTGATAAAAGACTCTTTGAAATTAATAAAATAGTAAATTCAAATAAGGTTATTCATGCTGCTTTAGATTTAGTAGATATAGCAGGCTTGGTTAAAGGAGCATCCAGCGGAGAGGGACTTGGAAATTCTTTTTTATCAAATATTAGAGAAATGACTGCTTTGGCACATGTCGTTCGTTGTTTTGATGATGAAAATATTACGCATGTAGATGGTTCAATAAACCCAGCAAGAGATGTTGAAGTAATTAACTTAGAATTAATAATGGCTGATCTTGAATCTGTTGAAAAAAGAATATCAAGATGTGAAAAACTACTTAAAACTAATGATAAAGATAATAAACATAATTATGAAATTTTAAAATTCATAAAAAGCAAACTATCAGAAGGTGAATTAATCAATCTAAAAGAATTTAGTAAAGATGAACAAAAAATTGTTAGGAACTTTCAACTTTTATCATCTAAACCAACTTTTTATATTGCTAATATAAATGAGTCGAAAGCATCTCTTGATAATCTAAATAATTTAAAAGATATTGCATCAAAATTAGGTTCTTTTGTGATACCAACATCAGTAAAAATTGAACAGGAAATATCACTACTCAACGATGATGAAAAAAAGGAATACCTTGAATTAATGGATATGGAAGAACCGGTGCTAAATAAAATTATTTTTGAAGGTTACAAAATGCTTGGTCTTGAGACCTTTTTCACTGCTGGTCCAAACGAAATAAAGGCTTGGACCATCAAGAGTGGCTCTTTAGCACCTAATGCTGCAGGAGTAATTCATACAGATTTTGAAAGAGGATTCATTAAAGCTGAAGTTATTGATTACGATGACTTTATTGAGTGTTCTGGTGAACAAGGAGCCAAAGAAAAAGGCAAGTTGAGGCTTGAAGGAAAAGAATATGTTGTTAAAGACGGAGACATTATCCACTTTAAATTTAATGTATAAAAATAATTGACTCTTTATTTTTAAAGATTATCATTCAACGATTGGCTATGTAGCTCAGATGGTTAGAGCACAGCACTCATAACGCTGGGGTCGGTGGTTCAATTCCACCCATAGCCACCATATCTATTTTTTAAGATATGCCAGAATAATAATAATAGCTACAAGCCCAAGAAGACCATCAGACCCAATAAGATTTAATAAGTCAGATATATTTTTATATATATCTCCAACAAATGGCGCTTCAGGTCCAAATATTATTCCAAGTAATAATGCTACAGAAACTACCGGAACAAGAACATCCGTTAGCCTTGCTAAGAAATCCTTTATAGAATTTAAAATTGTTTTATATTTCATTGCTAAAGTAAGAAGGGCCTAAAGGCCCTTCTTATTTTAAGTAAGCTTACTTATTAAGTAAACCGATCAGAATAGCAGCTACTAAAAGCCCTACTAGTCCGTTTTCGCCAAGCACTGTGACTACTCCAAGAAGTCCATCAAGAACGTCATTGAAGAACGCAACATTGCCGCCAAATACAATACCAGCAACAACACCTAATCCAACAACACCAATTAATAGTGAAGTTAAGTCAGATACTATGCCTTTAAGTGTATCAATTGCTTTCATAATTACTCCCCCCTATTAGGTTTATTTATGTACGCAGGTGTAATGGAACCACAAATTAATACATGAATCAAATTATGTGAAAAAATTAGGACACAATATTTGACTTTTTAAAATTAATAGAATATTAGTGAAAATTGTTAAGATTCTCTAGTCTTTTCTGATAAAGCTTTCATTGAGAGCTTCATTTTACCTCTGTCAAAACCAATTAACTTTACATCTACCTCTTGTCCCTCTTCAAGAACGTCTTCAACGTTTTCAGTTCTTTCTTCAGAAATTTCAGATATGTGCAGTAATCCATCTTTACCTGGCAGAATATTTACAAAAGCACCAAATTCTACAATCTTTACAACTTTTCCTTTATAAACCATATTTAATTCAGGTTCCTCAAGAATTTCTTCAATAATTGCTAGGCATGCTTTCATTGATGATTGATTTTGTCCAAATACAGAAACAACTCCGTCATCATTTACGTCTACAGTCGCGCCAGTTTGTTCTTGCATAGATTTAATAGTAGCGCCACCTTTACCAATAATTTCTTTAATCTTATCTTTATCCACCATGAATGATTTCATAGCAGGCGCATTTTCAGATAATTCTTTAGGTTTTGATATAGCTTCATTCATAATTCCAAGAATATGATCTCTTGCAGCTTTGGCTTTTGTGAGAGCTGTATCCATAATAGATTCATTAATACCTGAAATCTTTATGTCCATTTGAAGAGCTGTTATACCTGATTCTGTACCAGCAACTTTGAAATCCATGTCCCCAAGATGATCTTCATCACCCAATATATCTGTCAAAACAGCAAAATCATCACCTTCTTTTATTAATCCCATTGCAATACCTGCGACTGGACTTGAAAGTGGAACTCCAGCATCCATAAGTGATAAAGAAGTTCCGCAAACTGATGCCATTGAACTTGATCCGTTAGATTCTGTAATTTCAGAAACTACTCTCATCGTATATCCAAATTCATCAACATCTGGTAAAACTGCTTTTATAGCTCTTTTAGCTAAGTTGCCATGACCAATTTCTCGTCTCTTTGGCCCCATTGGCATTCCTATTTCTCCAACACTATAAGCGGGAAAATTATAATGCAGCATGAAATTATCAGTACCCTCACCCTCAATTGACTCAATTCTTTGAGCATCTCTTGAGGATCCGAGAGTAGCTACAACTATTGCTTGAGTTTCGCCTCTTGTAAAAAGAGCTGATCCATGAGCTCCAGGTAATACATCAGTTTCAACAAAAACTGGTCTTACAGTATCAAGATCTCTTCCATCAATTCGTGGCTGATTATTTAAGATATTTCCTCTAACAATATCTTTTTCTAATTTCTTGAAATCACCCATTAATTTACCCATTTCCATTTCATCTAAATCTTCATGGTGTTCTTGAATTTGATTTCTTATTTCTCTTAAAGCATCATTTCGATCTGATTTTATGGAAATTTTAAAAGCTTCACTAATTTGTGATTTATAGTTTGTCTCTAACTCTTGATAATAATTATTTTGATCTTCAGGAACTTCAATATTCCAGATTTCATTACCAGCTTTTTCTTTCAATTCATTACATGCTCCAATAACTGCTTTCATTTCTTGATGTCCAAATAAAACAGCTCCTAGCATTAAATCTTCATTTAATTCTTTAGCTTCTGATTCAACCATAAGAACAGCTTCATCAGTGCCAGCAACTACCATGTCTAAATATGAATCTTCTAATTCTTCAAAGCTAGGATTTAGAACATATTCACCATTTATAAATCCAACTCGAGCTGCTCCCATAGGTCCATCAAATGGAACACCCGAAATGGTTAAAGCAGCTGATGCTCCAATCATTGCTGCAATATCAGGATTCTGTTTTTTATCTGAGGACATTACTGTACAGAAAACTTGTATTTCATTTGTAAAATGATCAGGAAACATTGGTCTAATTGGGCGATCAATAAGTCTTGATGTAAGAGTCTCTCTTTCTGTTGGCCTAGCCTCTCTTTTAAAAAATCCTCCAGGAATTCTGCCTGTTGCATAAAACTTTTCTTGATAAAAGACTGCTAACGGAAAGAAATCCTTACTTGGATCTGCTTCTTTTTTTGCAACAACAGTAGTAAGAACTACTAAGTCACCGATCGTAACCATTACTGCTGCTGTTGCCTGTCTGGCAACTTTATTTGTTTCTAATTTTACTTCCTGATTTCCATACTGAAATACTACACTTGTAGATTCTAATTTATTATTTTCCACGATTTTCCTTCTTTTTGTTATATATGATATTAACCTCTTAAGTTAAGCTTTTTTACTATCTCAGCATAACTATTGGCATCTTTTCTTTTTAGATATGCCAATAATTTCCTTCTTAGGTTAACCATCCTGATTAGACCAGATCTGGAGTGATGGTCTTTGTTATGATTTTTAAAATGACTTTGAAGTTTATTAATATTTTCTGTTAAAAGTGCTATCTGCACTTCAGGTGACCCAGTATCACCATCATTTCTTTTATATTTCTCAACTATACTAGCCTTTTCTTCTGTTAATAATGCCATATTTATATCCTCGTAATGTTATTAAAGAAATTGCAAACCTCACATTACTAAAGTAAGCGTGCGAATATTATAACTTATTCGAATATTAAACAAGTTGTTTATGTTTTAGATAGCTATTCTCTAGACGTCCCAATCCAATAAATTCATTATCTTCACTATATATTCTAAGATCTTTTGAAATATCTTTGTTAAAAAAAACTCTTCCTCCATTTAAAAAAATTTTTAAACTTTCTTCGTTCAAAGATAGTTTTTCATAATCTTTAAAAAAATCATCAATCTTAATAGTTCTTTCCAATGAGAGTTCTTCAATTGTGTGCGCATCTAGAAGATTAAACTTATGCTGAGATAGGCGTTTGAGATAAAACATGTGTCCACCACATCCTAAATTTTTACCAAGATCTCTAGCTATGGATCTTATATATGTTCCTTTTGAACAAAGTATCTGGAATGAACAAATTTTATCCTTATAAGATATATTTTTGATTTCTTTAATTTCAATTTCTCTAGGTTCTTTACTAATAAATTTGCCTTTTCTTGCATATTTATATAAAGGCTTACCTTTATATTTTAGAGCAGAGAAAAAAGGTGGTTTTTGGAAAGATTTTCCTAAAAAATTATTTATTTCTTTTTTTACTTCATCTTCTGAGCATTTAACCTCAAATTCTTCAATGATTTCTCCTGACACATCATCTGTAGTAGTAGATTTTCCAAGCTTTATTTCAACATAATATGATTTATCAGAATTTAAGAAATAATTTGAAAATTTAGTAGCTCTATTCATTGCAATAATTAATAATCCTTCAGCATCAGGATCTAAAGTCCCCAAGTGGCCAACCTTATTTAAAGAAAACTTTTTTTTAATCTTTTGAACAATTTCATTGGATGAATAACCTTTTTCTTTATTAACCAACAAAAAACCATTCATACTACTTTAGATTGTTTAATAATTTTTCAATATTTTCACTATATTCGATACTTTCATCAAACTTAAATATGATTTTAGGAACTCTCCTAATTTCAATTATCTTTGAGAGCTTAGATCTTATCATTCCAGAAAGTTTTGAAAGAATTGTATTGTCTATTTTGCTATCATCCTTTTTTATTGACTTGCCAATAATTGTATAGAAGATGTAAGCGATCCCAATATCATCAGTAACCTTTACAGCAGTAATATTAATATTCTGAAGCCTTGGATCTTTAACTTCTTGATTAAGTATTTTTGAAACTTCCCTTTTGAGTAAATCTGCAATTTTCTCAGGTCTATTTGATGACATAAATTGTTATATTTCCTGGGCTTCTTCCTTTCTATCAAAAACTTCTATTTTGTCACCTGGTTTAATATCTTTATAATTTTTAATACCCATACCGCATTCATTTCCATTTTTTACTTCATTAACATCTTCTTTAAATCTTCTTAAAGAGTTAAGTTCACCTTCAAAAATTACGATTTCGTCTCTAAGAACTCTTACAGGTTTGTTTCTTAGCACATTACCCTCAACAACATTGCAACCAGCAACCTGACCAAATTTTGGCGAGTTAAAGACTTCCAGCACTTCAGCAGTCCCAATAATTTCTTCTCTGACAATTGGATCTAAAAGGCCACTCATTCTCGCCTTAACATCATCTAAAAGTTCATAAATTATACTGTGATAACTCAATTTAATTGATTCTGATTCTATAATCTTTTTAGCAGTGCTATCAGCTCTTACATTAAAACCTAGAATAATTGAATCAACCGCTACCGCTAAGTTTGCATCAGATTCGCTGATACCACCAACACCACTAGAGACAATCTTAACTTTAGCTTTATCGGTACCTAAATCATTTAATGCAGCAGTAATTGCTTCACATGTACCGCCAACATCTGTCTTTATGATTACGTTGAGAACTTTTTTTGCTTCTTGGCCTAGTGTTTCAAAAAGATCTCCGGCAGATTCATCTTTTTGCTTAAGTAACTTTCTCTCTTTCTCTTTAATTAGCCTATATTCAGCAATTTCTCTAGCTTGCTTTTCATTTTTCACAACCATGAACTGATCGCCTGCATTGGGGACTAAATTTAAACCAAGAATCTCAACAGCTGCAGAAGGAAGCGCTGATTTAATCTTGTTACCATCGCTATTTATAATACTTTTTACTTTACCAATTGCATTACCGGAAACTACTAAATCTCCAACATGCAATGTCCCATTTTGCACCAAAAATGTTGCCACTGAACCTCTAAATTTATCAAGTTCAGATTCGATAACCACCCCTTGAGCTGCTCCATCATGATGAGCTTTGAGTTCTAATATCTCTGCTTCAAGTGCAATTCTCTCTAACAACTCGTCTATACCATCACCTTTTAGAGCTGATATTGGAACCATTTGTATATTTCCACCCCAATCTTCTGGAGTTAAATCTTTGGCAGCAAGATCTCCTTTTACCTTATCGATATCTGCTCCATCTAAGTCAACCTTATTAATTGCAACTACAATTGAAACATCAGCAGCTTTAGCATGATTAATGGCTTCTTCCGTTTGAGGTTTAATTCCATCGTTAGCCGCAACTACTAGCACTACAATATCTGTAGTATTTGCTCCTCGCGCTCTCATTGAAGAAAAAGCAGCATGACCAGGAGTATCAATAAAGGTCAACCTTCCTTTAGAAGTATCTACCTCATATGCGCCTATATGTTGAGTAATTCCGCCGGCCTCACCATCAACAACTTTTGTTTTTCTTATGAAATCAAGAAGAGTGGTTTTTCCATGATCAACATGACCCATTACAGTAATTACAGCTGGTCTTGTTTTTGGTTCATCCTTATATTTAATTAAATTTGCAAGATCTTCCTCTAAATTTTCTTGCTCAATTGCTATTCCATTATGTCCAATTTCTTCAACAACCAAGATTGCAGTTTCTTGATCAATTACATCATTTATTGTTGCAACCACTCCTAATGACATAAGATTCTTAACAACTTCACCACCTTTAACTGCCATCAACTTTGCTAGTTCACCAACATTGATGGTTTCTGGAATTTCTATGTCTTTTTTTACGAATTTAGTTGGAGCCTCAAACTGATGTTGATCATCAAAAATATTTTCTTCTTTTTTCTTAAATGCATTGACTGCGCTTGATAGCTGATCTTTGACATCTACTTTTTCCTGTTTAGGTTCTTGTTTAGCTTTTATTGTTTTCTTTTTCTTTTGAGCTTGCTTTTCTTTTACAGCTTCTTTTAGTTGCTCTTGTCTTTTTATTTGTTCTTCTTTTAATTGTTCTGAGGCAGCAGCTCTCTTTGCCTCAATATTGTCTGAATAACTTTTATTTGTTGATTGAATGGAGGAAGCCTTACCCCTGGATGTAACTTTTACACCAGATTCTGATGTTACAGATTTAGAAGAAGATGTTCTAGAACCTTTAAGAAATTTTAAGAGTGCCTGTTTATCACTTGGAGTGATTTCATCAGAGCTCTTCGAATGACTTAAGCCTGCTTTTTGCATTCTTTCAATCAGAGCTTTGTCTGGAATCTTTAAAGTTTTAGCAAAATCTTTTACTGTTATAGCCAAAATATCAACCTATTCATTAAACCAATGTTCTCTTGCCTTCATAATCATCTTTGAAGCATCATCTGAAGAGATTTCAATTATTTCTTGCAGTTCATCTATAGATAGCTCTGCTAGATCATCTTTATTTTTAATACCTTTATTAGATAACTTACCTATGTTGTCTTCGTCAAGATTTAAATCTGATAATGATTCAACGTTGTCTTCTTCTTCAGTCACTGCACCCATTGCTTCAAGTAATGCTGCATCCTCTGAAGCTGTCTTAATTCTTAAAACTTCTTCGTCTGATTCAATAAAATCTTTTAATTTTGAATCTTCTGCATAAGCAATTTCATCAAAAGATAAAAAGCCAGAAGATATCATTTTTTCAGCAACTTCTTCTTTAACCTTAAGGGTATCAATAATCTTAGCTAAAAATTCTGTTTCATCTACTTTAACTTTTGCTTCAGCTTCTTCATTACTAATAATATTTAGATCCCATCCAACTAATCTTGAGGCAAGTCTTATATTCTGACCCCTAGAACCAATTGCTAAAGCTAAATTATCCTCATTGACAGCGATATCCATTGATCTAGAGTCTTCATCCATTACAATGGATTCAACTTTTGCTGGAGAAAGAGCATTTATAACAAGCTGTGCAGGATTATCGTCATAAATAATTATGTCAATCCTTTCATTACCTAACTCTGATGAAACAGCTTGAACCCTAGATCCTCTCATACCAACGCATGCACCTACAGGATCAATTCGACCGTCATTTGTTTTTACTGCAATCTTTGATCTAGACCCAGCATCTCTAGCTATTCCTCTTATTTCAATAACATCCTCATTTATTTCTGGAACCTCAATGTTAAAAAGTTCAGTTACCATTTCGGGGCACGATCTATTCAACATAAGTTGTGGGCCACGACCTTCAACCTCTACAATCTGAAGAACTGCTCTGATTCTGTCATTAATTTTGTAAATTTCACCAGGCATTAATTTATCTCTTGGTAAGAGTGCCTCAGCCTCATGAGTAATATCCACGATTATATTATCTCTAGTGACCCTTTTAACTGAACCAGATACAAGTTTGTTGTTTTGGGATCTAAATTGCTCGACGATCTTTTCTCTTTCAGCTTCTCTTACTTTTTGAAACATGACTTGTCTAGCAGCTTGAGTCTCAATCCTTCCAAACTCAATATTATCCTGTTGTTTAGAGTAAACTTCTCCAACTGATAATTTTGATTCTTTTGCAGATACATGTGTCTCATGATGATATTCCTCATCGGATTCATCAAAAACTATCCAATTTCTATGTGTTGTGTATTCCCCAGTATCTCTATTTATTGAAACATATAAATCTGCATCTTCATGAAAATGTCTTTGGGAAGCAGATGCAATTGCAACTTCAATTGCTTTAAAAATTACATCTTTTTCAAGGCCCTTTTCTGTTGAGACTGATTCAACAACTGCCAATATTTCATTACTCTCCATAAGAATATTCCTTTAATAAGTTATTATAATCTGGTTTTAGCCTGCATAAGTCGATATCAGAAAAGTTAAATATTATTTCCTCAGAATTATCAGACTTAAGAATAGTCAACTTTGAATCATCACTTCCAATTAATTTGCCAATAAACTTTCTTCTACCATCGTAAATGCTTTTTGTTTTAATATCTAACTCTTGGCCAACATAATCTTTTAATTGATTAATATCAAAAAATTTTCTGTCTATACCTGGTGTTGATACCTCAAGAATATAATCTTCACCTAAATTCAAATCGATTTGAGGCTCATAATTAAGGTCTCTAGAGATACTCTCGCAATCATTGATATCAACATTATTATTTGAGTCAATAAAAACTCTGAGAGTATTTTTTTTCTTACCTCTTAAAATTTCAATTCCCCACAATAAGCAGTTATTTCTGTTTATTACCTGTTCAATAATATTTTTAAAATCGTCTATATTCATTTTTTTATACAAAAAAAGGGCATATGCCCCACAAAAATTATTTAACTGTGGTAGCGGGGGCTGGATTTGAACCAACGACCTTCGGGTTATGAGCCCGACGAGCTACCAGACTGCTCCACCCCGCAACGCAGCGAACATGAAGTTTATGAAAGTAACACTAATTGGTCAAGTTAATTTTGTATTAGATCAGAGATAATATTGCTATAATTTCGCTCTTTTATGCCGAAGTGGTGGAATTGGTAGACACGCTAGCTTGAGGGGCTAGTGAGTGAAAACTCGTGCGGGTTCAAGTCCCGCCTTCGGCACCATAATCTTATTCGATAGGTATTTCGTCAGATAAACCTTCGTTTATTGCCTCTTCGATTAGAGGAGTATCAAAAATAACCTCTGTATTCTCATTTTTTAATAAGTAAGCTAATAAGAAAGATAAGATTAGCCATATTGCAACGATTATGTATGTTAGCCTTCCTAAAAAACCCGATGGACCTAACGCACCAAACATTGAGTTTGAAGATCCCCCTCCAAACGCTGAGCCAAGATCAGAGCCTTTACCCTGTTGAAGAAGAACTATTGCAACAATTACTATTGCTAGAAGAACACATAAAACTGTTAAAAAAGTAATCATTTTTAGTTTATTCCATTAAAAATGTTAATAATATTAGCAAATTGTCTGCCATCTAAAGAAGCACCTCCGATTAAAGCACCATCAACAGATTCTTCTTTAAAAAAGTTTTCAGCATTATCCTGATTTACACTTCCGCCATATAAAACCATAGGAATTGCAGAATTATCTGAGGAGGATTGTACAACATCTTTGATGAATTTATGAATTTCATTAATTTTATCTGGGGTTGGTGTATTTCCAGTTCCAATCGCCCAAACCGGCTCATAGGCTATAACCAATGAATCATTAAATTCAATGTCCTTAATTACTTCTAATTGTCTTTTCAAAACATCTTTAGTTTGACCATTATTGTTTTCTTCTTCGGTTTCACCAACACATAAAATCGTTAATGTTTTATTTGCAATTTTTAAAATCTTTTGTTTTATTTCATCATTTTTTTCATTAAAAAATTGTCTTCTTTCAGAATGGCCAATGATTGAAAATTTACAATCGAAATCTAAAATCATTTCAGAAGAAATTGCTCCTGTTCTTGCACCAGACGAAATATCAATGTCTTGAGATCCTATATTTATTTCCTTTAACTTACTTAGCTTGGTTTCAAGAATGCTTTCTATATAAATTGAGGGAGGTGCTATACCAATAAATGCTTTCTTCACTTCAAGATAATTTGTTAAAAAATTGTTGGTCCATTCATTTATCATGGCTTTGCTTCCATTACATTTCCAATTAGCAACAATCATCTAACTTTTGAACTCAATAATTTTTTTAATGTCATTTGCAAACTTTTTAGCAACCTTTTCCTCAGAAGCCTCTATCATTATTCTTATCTTTGGCTCTGTGCCTGATGGCCTTACAAGAACTCTGCCTACAGTCAAATCAGACTCAATTTCTGATATAAGTGATTTGAGTTCTTTATCATTAATAATATCTTTATTTTTAACAGTTACAGCAATGTTAATTTGAGGTATTTTTGTATAATTCAGTAAAACCTCACTTGGTTTCTTTTCAAGAAGCAATAACGAAGAAATCACCTTTAAAGCAGCAATAGTACCGTCTCCAGTACTAACAAGATCTTTACATATAATATGTCCTGATGCTTCACCTCCAAGCAACCAACCCTTGCTTGATAACATTTCGCTGACATATTTGTCACCAACATCAGCTCTAACAAACTTATAACCAAGTTTTTTTATACCTTCTTCAAAGCCTAGGTTACTCATATGAGTACCAACAACACCTGACCACGATCCTGTCCTATTTGGGTTAGCAAAAGCTAGTATGTAGAGAAGATCATCACCATCAAGAATATTACCCTTTTCATCTACAAGAATGACTCTGTCTCCATCGCCATCTAAAGATATTCCATAATCAGCTCTATGTTCAATTACAGCTTCTTTAATTACTTCTGGATGAGTAGAGCCACAGTTTTGATTGATATTGTAACCATCTGGTTCATTGCCAATTGTAATTACTTCAGCTCCTAATTCTTCGAATATTTCTGGACTTACCTTATAACAAGCCCCATTCGCACAATCAACAACTATCCTAAGTGAAGAAAAAGAAATTTCAGAAGGGACAGTTGATTTACAAAATTCAATATATCTTGGTCCGGACTCATCAAATCTATATGCTTTTCCTATTTGAGATGTTTCAACAGGAGATAAGTTTGAAGATAGATATTTTTCAATTCTTTTTTCGATGTCTCTTGAAATCTTTTCGCCATCTTCATTAAAGATTTTAATTCCATTATCTAAAAAATCATTGTGTGAAGCACTTATGACAACTCCAAACTTATTTCTCAGTGTTTTAGTTAAATAAGCTACTCCAGGTGTAGGAATTGGGCCAAGTAGATTTACATTTACACCAGCAGCTATAAAACCTGCCTGAAGTGCAGACTCTAACATGTAACCAGAGACTCTTGTATCCTTACCAATAACTACAGTGTCCCAACCAAGGTCTTTCATGACTAGACCTGTTGCATGGCCTATTTTCAAACAAGCTTCGGGTGTTATTACGCTCTCAACGGGTCCCCTTATACCGTCAGTGCCAAATTTTAGGTTCATCAGAAAGAATTATAACTCTTCAGCAGCACCTTTGATTGAAGTTTTTTTAGAAGACTTACCCTTAGGTTGATCATCATCTGACCATCCCTTTGGTTCTCTTGGGGTGGCACCAGCCATAATATCATCGATCTGATCAGCGTCTATTGTTTCATACTTTAATAGAGCATCAGCCATTACATTGAGCTTATCAAGATTTTGTTTTAACAATTTTTCAGCTCTTTTGTAGCATGAATCGATTATAGCTTTGACCTCTGAGTCTATTAATTTTGAAGTTTGATCACTTCTAATAGGCGCAGGATTTGATACTGATCTTCCTAAGAACGGACTACCTTCATCTTCACCATATTTAATAGTACCAAGCGCATCGGAGAAACCCCATTTTGTTACCATATTTGTTGCAATGCCTGTTGCTACTTCAATATCATTTGATGCTCCAGTAGTAATACCCTGATTACCATTAATGATGCTTTCAGCAATTCTGCCACCAAATAAAGTAGCTATTCTTCCAAGAAGATATTCTTTACTTTGCATATAGGTATCTTCTTCGGGTAAAAACATAGTTACTCCCAATGCTCTTCCTCTTGGAATAATGGTAACTTTATAGACAGGATCATGAGTCGGGCATAACCTACCAACGATTGCATGTCCAGCTTCGTGATATGCAGTAATCCTCTTTTGCTCCTCACTTAATATCATTGATTTTCTTTCAGCTCCCATCATTATTTTGTCTTTTGCTAAATCAAGATGTGACTGATCAATTTTTTTATCTGAATATCTAGCGGCAAAAAGGGCTGCTTCATTAATTAAATTTGCAAGGTCTGCTCCTGAAAATCCAGGAGTACCTCTAGCAATTACAAGTGGGTCAACATCTGAAGCAAGAGGAACCTTTCTCATGTGAACTTTCAAGATTGCTTCTCTGCCACGAATGTCTGGTAAATCAACGACTACTTGCCTATCAAATCTTCCAGGCCTTAGAAGTGCTGGATCTAGAACATCCGGTCTATTAGTTGCAGCTATAACAATAACGCCATCATTACCTTCAAAGCCATCCATTTCAACAAGTAATTGATTGAGTGTTTGTTCTCTTTCGTCATGACCTCCACCTAGGCCTGCCCCTCTGTGCCTACCTACAGCATCAATCTCATCGATAAAAACAATACAAGGAGATTGTTTTTTTGCCTGATCAAACATATCTCTTACTCTTGATGCACCAACACCAACAAACATTTCAACAAAATCTGAACCAGAAATAGTAAAGAATGGGACTTTAGCCTCTCCAGCAACTGCCCTAGCAATTAAAGTTTTTCCAGTACCTGGCGGGCCAACCATTAAAACACCCCTTGGAATCTTACCACCAAGTTTCTGAAATTTAGTTGGGTCTTTAAGAAAGTCTACAAGTTCTTGAACATCTTGTTTAGCTTCTTCACAACCTGCAACGTCCTTAAATGTAGTTTTGACTTTTCCGCCTTCCATTAACTTAGCTTTACTTCGACCAAAAGACATAGGTCCACCCTTTCCAGAAATGCCACCTTGCATTTGACGCATAAAAAAGAAAAATATCGCTAACAAAAGAATTATTGGAAATGCTCCAACAAGTAATTGAGAAAATAATGAGGGTTGTTCTATTTTTTCATAAACAGCAATAATGCCATTTTCTTCAATTGCATTTTCGACTGCTTCATCTCTCTTAAAAATAGGATGAGTAGTTTCAAATTTTGACCCATCTAAACGATCTCCAATAATAGTCATTTGATCGCCTTTATAGACTACCTTAGCAACCCTGTCTGATAGAACTTCTTGTTTAAACTGGCTATAACTAATCTGTTCTCTAGCTGATGAATTCTCAATGTTATTAAAAACATAAACCATGAGAGATCCTAGAACCACCCATACAACTAAATTTCTCATAAAACTATTCATATCTTATTTTACTCCATACAGGTAAATTTCACCTGATTGTTTTTTTGAAGCAGCAGGCTTATAAGTTTGAACTAACTTAAAAGATAATTCCATATTTTTTCGCAAAGTTTTTAAGTTACTATTTTGAAAAGTTTTCATTATCATTGAACCGCTTGAATCTAAAAAATCATTAGCAATCTTTACAGTAAGCATATTCAAATTAAGAATATTTTCACTATCAACTGCACTTATGCCACTTAAGTTTGGGGCTATATCTGAAATTACAAGTTTAAAACAACCTTTTAATTTTAATATTTCTTCTAAATTATATAAATTTTCAATACTATCTTTGAAAAAGGTAACTCCGTCTATTGGTTCCATGTCTATGATATCAATTGCATAAACTTTTGAAGTTGGATATTTTTTGATTATGTATTCTGACCATCCTCCTGGAGAGGACCCAAGATCAAGAACATTTGAGTAATTTATTATTTTTGCTTTTTTTAAAATTTCTTCTAATTTAAAGACAGCTCTTGAACGATAGCCCTTTTTTTTTGCCTTTTGAGCCCAATTGTCTGCATGCATAAAGTTAGATGTGTTTAACTTCTATGATTTCATAGTGGAGGTCACCTGAAGGAGTATTAATCTTAATTTCGTCATCAACAAACTTACCAACCAATCCTTTTGCAATTGGGGTATCAATTGATATATGTCCTTTTTCAGGATCAGACTCAAGATTCCCAACAATTTTATAAACGACTTCATTGTCTTGCTCGATATCATAAACTTTAATTGTTGAACCAAAAATAACTCTGCCAGTTTCAGGAATTTCTTTTACATCAATTACCTGGGCATTAGCTAATGCACTTTCCATCTCACTTATCTTGGCCTCTACTAAACCTTGTAATTCTTTTGCAGCATGATACTCAGCATTTTCTTTAAGATCTCCATGTGCTCTTGCTTCAGCAATAGCTTGCGATATCTGAGGTCTTTCAACAAACTTAAGATTTGAAAGCTTTTCTTTTATAGAAATCTCGCCATCTTTGGTAATAGGTACTCTGCTCATGCAAGCATTATATCAATTTTAATGAATCAATTATTTATTTCTTGTAACGTGCTGTAAGTCCAATTCTCTTCTTTGCTTTTGAATGCATCAATAATTGCAAATGCGCCAAACATTGTTGTTGTACAGAAAATTTTGTTTCTTAAAGCACTTTGTCTAATTGATGCTGAGTCTTCAATTGATTGTGAGCCTTCTGTCGTATTGATCACCAAGTCAATTTCATTATTAAGCAAGCTATCTACTATGTGAGGCCTTCCCTCAGTTACCTTATTGATGGTTTTTACATTAAAGCCAAGTTTTTTAATATATTCGGAAGTTCCGGATGTTGCTACAATTTCAAATCCAGCATTTATTATTTCAGGTACAAATTTATCAAGATATTTTTTATCTGATGCCTTCACACTTATAAATACCACACCAGATCGCCTAAGAATCTTGTTAGCTCCTTTTTGAGCTTTTGCATATGCCTCACCAAAATTTGGACCAATGCCCATAACTTCACCTGTTGATTTCATTTCAGGACCAAGAATAGGATCGACATGAGGAAATTTATCAAACGGCATAACAGCTTCTTTTACAAAAGAAAGATCTTTTGGAAGTTTTGAAGAAAATTTTTGTTCTATTAAACTTTTGCCTACCATTGCTTTGGAGGCTACTTTTGCAAGAGAGTGACCTATTGCCTTAGAAATAAAGGGAACAGTCCTTGATGCCCGAGGATTAACTTCAATAATAAAAACATTTTCGTCCTTAACAGCGTATTGAATATTCATTAAACCTATAACTTCTAATTCTTTTGCTATATCAATGGCTTGTTCTTTCATGATGTCCTGTACTGTGCTTGATAAGCTATATGGCGGTAGAGAGCATGCAGAATCTCCAGAGTGAATTCCAGCTTGTTCAATATGTTGTAATATCCCACCAATTTCAATATTTTTTCCATCTGATACAACATCTACGTCAACTTCAATTGCATCTGTAAGATAACTATCTAAAAGAATAGGTTTGCTATTAGAAACTTCTACTGCTTCATTTAAGTACTGATTAAGCTCTTTTAAATTATTAACCAGTTGCATTGCTCTTCCACCTAATACATAAGATGGCCTTACAACAATTGGAAATCCAATTTCATCAGCTTTTACAAGTGCTTCCTCAACATTTTTTGCAGTAGCATTTGAGGGCTGTTTTAAATTTAATTTATTTACTAATTCTTGAAATCTTTCTCTATCTTCAGACCTATCAATTGCGTCAACATTTGTGCCTAAGATATTAACTCCATTTTCAGATAAAACATCTGCAAGTTTCAAAGGTGTTTGGCCTCCAAACTGAATAACAACCCCTTCTGGTTTTTCAATATCAATGATATCCAAGATCTTTTCTGCAGTGATTGGCTCAAAATAAAGCCTATTAGAAACATCATAGTCAGTTGATACGGTTTCAGGGTTACAGTTCACCATTATTGATTCATATCCCTCCTCCTGCATCGACATAGATGCATGAACGCAACAATAATCAAACTCAATTCCTTGACCAATTCTATTGGGGCCACTTCCAAGGACAAGAATTTTCTTATTTTTGGTAGGGTTACTCTCACAACTACCTCCATAAGAAGAATACATATAGCATGTTGATGTAGCGAATTCTGCTGCACAAGTATCAACTCTTCTAAAAATAGGCATTACATTATTTTTTTTCCTGATTTGCCTAATTTTTGATTCATTTGTATCAAGTAACTCAGCTATTCTATTGTCAGAAAATCCTTTCTCTTTAACGTTTTGTAAGTACTCTTTGGATAGATTTGAAATATTAGTTTCTTTTAGCTCATCTTCAATATCAATTAATTCCTTAATTTGATCTAAGAACCAATAATCAATTTTTGTGAGTGAATATATTTTGTTTAGATCCCAACCTTTTCGCATTGCATCAGCCACATAAAAAATTCTTTTTGGGCCTGGAATTGTTAACTCACTTTTTATTTCGTCATCTGATGGAAAAGATCCATTATTGCGTAATGAGTTTAATCCGTTTAATCCTTCCTCCATACTACATAGAGCTTTTTGAAATGATTCTTGAAAGTTTGATCCAATAGACATCACCTCTCCAACTGACTTCATTTGTGTTGTAAGTTTTGGACTTGCTTGAGGAAACTTTTCGAAAGCAAATTTAGGTATTTTTGTAACAATGTAGTCAATACTTGGTTCAAAAGATGCTGGGGTTAATCCTCCAGTAATATCATTCTTTAGTTCATCAAGGGTATAACCTACAGATAAAAGCGCTGCAACTTTTGCGATAGGAAATCCAGTTGCTTTTGATGCTAGAGCAGAAGACCTACTCACTCTAGGATTCATCTCGATTACAACCATTTTTCCATTATCTGGATTAATAGCAAATTGAACATTTGACCCACCAGTATCTACACCGATTTCTCTTAAAATTTTAAAAGATGCGTTCCTCATGATCTGATATTCTTTATCAGTAAGAGTCTGAGCAGGAGCTATGGTTGTTGAGTCTCCAGTATGGATTCCCATAGGATCTAAGTTTTCGATTGAGCAAACGATTATGCAATTATCCTCACAATCTCTGACAACTTCCATTTCGTACTCTTTCCACCCTATTAAAGACTCATCAATTAAAAGTTCATTTGTTGGAGATAATTCAAGCCCTTTCTCACATATAGATTTAAACTCTGAGATGTTATAAGCAATCCCCCCGCCAGTTCCACCCATAGTGAATGAAGGTCTTATGATGCATGGAAATCCTATTTTTTCTTGAACTTCCAATGCGTCACTCATTGAATGAGCAATACCAGATGCAGGTGTTTCCAAATTAATTGACTGCATAGTTTCATCAAAAAGCTGTCTATCTTCAGCTTTATCAATTGCAGTTCTATTTGCCCCAATTAAGATAACATTATGTTTCTTGAGCACGCCTTTTTTATCTAAAGTTAAGGCAGTGTTTAAAGCAGTTTGTCCTCCCATAGTTGGTAAGATTGCATCTGGCTTTTCCTTCTCAATTATTTTTTCAACAGATTCCCAATGAATTGGTTCAATGTATGTTGCATCAGCTAAGAGTGGATCAGTCATTATAGTTGCGGGATTAGAATTTACTAAAATTACTCTGAATCCTTCTTCTTTAAGCGCTTTGCATGCTTGTGCGCCAGAATAATCAAATTCACATGCTTGCCCAATAATGATTGGACCCGCACCTATTATTAAAATTGAAGAAATATCTTTACGTTTTGGCATACTCTTTAACCATAAAACTAAATTTTTCAAAAAGTATCTGTATCTCTTGAGGGCCAGGACTCGCCTCAGGATGCCCTTGGAAACTAAATGCCGGCCTATCGATAAATTCAATGCCTTGAAGTGATTTGTCAAATAAAGATACATGAGTAACTTTAATATTTTTAGGTAAAGTGTTTTCATCTACTGCGAAGCCATGATTTTGGCTAGTAATAAAAACATCTTTGGTGGCCATGTCTTGAACAGGGTGATTTGCTCCATGATGACCAAATTTCATTTTGTAAGTATTAGCCCCACCAGCAAGAGCTAATAATTGATGACCAAGACAGATACCAAAAATTGGAATCTTTTTTTCTAGAAATTTTTTAATGTTTTCTATAGCATAATCACAAGGCTCAGGATCTCCCGGACCATTAGATAAAAATATACCTTTTGGATTATATTTAATAATTTCTTCGAATGGAGTTTTGGCATTTACAACTTTTACAGATCCAACGTGCTCACTTAAAAGTCTTAATATATTCTCTTTAATGCCATAGTCGTAAGCTACTATAGGATATTCATCATTAAATTTATTATTCTCAGGCCAAACTCCCTCATTCCATTTATATTCTTTATCTGTGGAGACAACTTTTGCTAAATCCATTCCTTTTAGACCTTCAAATGCCTTTGCTTTTGCAACAGCTTCTTTATCAGAAATTACTGAAAGCGATGCGATACAACAATTCATTGCTCCTTTTTCTCTTAAAATTGTTGTTATTTCCCTTGTATCAACTTCTGCTATCCCTATAACTTCATTTTTTTTTAAAAATTCACCCAAAGTGGCTTTTGACCTCCAATTACTTGGTTTGTCACAAAAATTTTTAACTACCATTCCTGAGGCATGAATAGTTTTTGATTCATTATCTTCCTTATTTACACCGGTATTTCCAATATGTGGATGAGTGAAAGTAATTATTTGTTTTTTGTAAGAGGGATCTGTAACAATTTCTTGATAGCCCGTCATAGATGTATTAAATACAAGCTCACCAACATCATATTTTTCTTTCCCAAACCCCTTTCCATAGAATACACTACCGTCTTCAAATGCTAATATGGCTTTGAATGACATTAGAATTGCACCTTAGAAAGATTAAATTTAGAGAAAATTTTAAGGAGACTATTAAAAGAATTTTTTTGTTTTAATGAGCTAAAATTACAGGCTGACATTAAAATTGTACTTTATAGATTAAGTTATCTAATGTCTATACAAAAATGAAAAAAAATGAATATTTCGATAAAAAATTCTGAGGACATTAAAAAAATGAGAATAGCTGGCAAATTAGCAGCTGAAGTTCTTGAAATGATTACCCCCTTCGTTAAACCTGGAGTTTCTACTGGTGAGCTTGATAAGCTTTGTTATGATCACATTGTTAATGTTCAAAATGCCATTCCAGCAAATGTTGGATACAAGGGATATGAGAAAACTATTTGTTCGAGCATAAATCAGGTTATTTGTCATGGTATACCTAACAGTGAAAAATTCCTTAAAGATGGAGATATTCTTAATATTGATGTGACAGTTATAAAAGATGGGTGGCATGGAGATACATCAAAGATGTTTCTTGTTGGTAAATGTGCTCCACATAACCAAAGATTAGTTCAAATCACTCAAGAATGTCTTTACAAAGGTATCGAGGCTGTAAAACCAGGTGCATATCTTGGAGACATTGGAAATGCCATCCAAAAACATGCTGAAAAAAACTACTATAGTGTTGTTGAGGACTACTGCGGTCACGGTATCGGAAAAATTTATCATGAAGAACCTCAGATCCTTCACTATGGAAAGCCTGGAACAGGTATACAGCTAAAAGAAGGCATGTGTTTCACTATAGAACCAATGATTAATCAAGGTACAAAATACTGCAAAACTCTTAATGATGGATGGACGGTGGAAACTAAAGATGGAAGAAATTCTGCTCAATGGGAGCATACTATTGCAGTGACTAAAACTGGTTCAGAAATTTTAACAAAAAGAAATGACGAATTTTAATGAAAGATAAGGTTTCAAGAATTAATAATGAATTCTATAAAAACTTTCCAGAAATTTATTTAAAACCATCAAAGGTTAATAAATTTCTTAAGAAATATACCAACGAAGTTGAAAAAGAAATTAAAAATAAATTTCTAAAACTAAAACTTGATAAAAATTTCGTTATATATGCCAACGGGGGTTTTGGTAGAAAAGAAATTTTTCCAATCTCTGATATTGACATATCAATTGTTGAGAAAAATAAACCAAAAGGTTTTAAAAATCTTGAAGAATTTATTTCTTTTTTATGGGATCAAGGATATAAGGTTGGTCATTCCGTTAGAACAATTTCAGATATTAAAAAAATATCAAAATCAGATTTAAAAGAATATACGTCGTATTTAACAAGGCGACCTATTATTTCAACAAATGAAATGGATAAAAAAATAAATTATGCTTTATCAACACTTTGGACTAAAAATAATTTCTATAATGCAAAATATATTGAGCAACAACAGCGTCATAGTGAATTTTTTTCTACAGCTTATAATTTAGAGCCTGATTTAAAAGAATCTCCTGGAACACTAAGAGATTTTCAATCTGCATTATGGATTCTTCAGCATTGTTTTGATTTGAGATCAGTTAATGAAATTTCAAAGTCGAGAATATTCAATGGAGAACTAAATAATGCAATTGATGCATATAACTTTATTAAATCTTTAAGATTTGCTACTAACATATCCACAAATAAAAATAGATTAGATTTTGAAGCTCAGGTTGAAATTTCTAAAAAAGCAAAACTTGGCAAAAGAACTACAAAGAAGTCTGTAGAAATGATGATGAAAAAATTTTATGAAATGGCTTCTTCACTCTCATATTTCAATGAAATTGTTTACGAAAAATATAATGAAAAGTATCCCAGAAAGAGTTTTTTTAAAAAAATCGAAGGTATTCACAAATATAAAAATAAAATTGGTATTCAAAATATTAACCTTAAAAACAATAAAAGCTTGATATTTGAAATATTTATTGAAATTGGCAAGAGCAAAATTATAAATTCAATTGATACTGAAACTAAGTCTCTAATTAGAAAAAATATAAGTTTAATTGATAAGGAGTTCAGAAGAAACGAGCACTATGCCAATCAATTTTTAGAAATACTCAAATCTAAATACAATCTATCCTCAATACTCAGAACAATGAAATCGTTAGGAGTATTGCAAAAGTATATTCCTGAGTTTGATAGTGTTATAGGTCAAATGCAATTTGATTTATTTCATGTTTACACAGTAGATGAACATACATTTAAAGTTGTTAGAAACATGAGGCAAATGAAATTAAACAAGCAACCTGGGTTTGAGTTAGAGCATGAATTAATAAATAAATTACCAAAAATAGAAATTCTGTATATTGCAGGTTTATTTCATGATCTTGGCAAAGGCAAAGGAGGAAATCACTCAGAAATTGGTGCAAAATCAAGTTTCAGATTTGCAAAAAGACTAGGAATGTCTGTTACAGATGCAAGTTTAATATCTTGGCTTGTTAAAAAACATCTAATAATGTCATCCATATCTCAAAAAAAAGATATTGCCGATCCAAATACAGTTAGTGAATTTTTAGCAGAGGTTAAGCAAGATGAAAAACTTAACTATTTATATCTGCTTACAATCAATGATATTAGAGCAACAAATCCTGCATTATGGAATGGTTGGAAACATCAGCTATTGCGAGATCTTTATTTACTTACAAGATCAAAGATTAATAAGGAGCCCGTAAAGGCATCTTCTCAAATATCTCTTGATAGACAAAAAAATGTTATTAATAATTTTAAAAATAATGATCAAAAGCTTTTAATAAAGAAATATTTTAAAAATTTTGAAGACAGTTACTTCAATAAACATTCATCAAAGTCTCTTATATGGCAGTCAGAGTTAATTATAAAAAATAAAAATAATAAACTTGTTGTTGGGTGTAAAAGAAAATTTGATGATCTTATTGAAATATTTATTAAGGTAGAAGATTCGCCAGGACTTTTCTATAAATCAGTAAAGATACTTGAGCATAGCGGTCTTGAAATAATAGATGCAAATATTTTTTCATCTGAAAATAATAAACTTGCAGCAAATACTTTTATTACAAAATATTCTCGACATGATAGAACCCTAAATAAATCTGAATTAACTGAGCTTTGTACAAAGATTGAAAAAAATTTCAATAAAGAAGATTGGGCCTCTAAGATGCAATCATTAAAGAAAAAAAATACAAGATTTGAAAAAAATATAAAAATTAATGAATCTATTAATTTTGATAAAAATAGAAATTTAATAACTATTGAAACAGTTGACAGTTCCAGCTTGCTAGCTAATATTGCTAAGGTATTTCTTGAAAATAAGGTTTCAATTTACTCTGCAAGAATTAATACTCTAGGTGAGAGAGTTGAAGATACTTTTGAAATTGAAAATTTCAACAATAAATTGGTACCAAGTTATAAGATTAAGAAAATTATTTCAAAATTAAAAAAAGTGGTTTAAAAACATGAAGATCTATGGAGAAGGTATTGCAACTATTTCGGAATCAGGTCAAATGCTTGACGTATATTTTCCAAACATAGAATTTGGTGAGCAAAAAACTGATTATAAAACCCTTGAAATTAATTCAGGTACTCAAGAAATAATAAAATTTGAATGGACAAAGAGCGATCTTGATAAACCAATAAATAAAATTTCTGACGCGTATTTTAAACTACATTTAATATCAAATAAGTTTGTTTTGCCAAATACCATTAATTTAGATAGATTATTTGAATGCTTACCAAATGTGGTATGGACAAACAAAGGGCCAATTTCAATTAATGAAATAGAAGGGAAATTAAATGAGTCAAAATGTGGAAATAATGATCTATTTATCAGGTCACTAGACAAATTTCCATGTCTAACGGATTATATTATTCCTAAGAAAGTTAGAATTGCTGATGCAAGTAGAGTAAGGCTTGGAGCATACTTAAGTGAGGGGACAACAATAATGCATGAAGGTTTTGTAAACTTTAATGCAGGAACTCTAGGTAAAGCTATGATCGAAGGAAGGATATCTTCAGGAGTAGTTATTGGCGATAATTCTGATCTTGGTGGAGGCTCAAGCACAATGGGAACTTTATCAGGAGGAAATGATACTAAAATTTCTGTCGGTAAAAATTGTCTTTTAGGTGCAAATTCTGGAATTGGGATTTCCTTGGGTGATAACTGCACAGTTGAGGCTGGATTATATGTTACTGCGGGCACTAAAATAAATGTAATTGATAAGGATGATAATAAAGAGATCATTCTTAAGGCTAGAGAACTATCTGGTAAATCAAACCTTCTATACATGCGCGATTCTTTATCTGGAAAAGTAGTTGCAAAAATAAACAAATCTAAATCTTCTTTAAATAAAATACTTCATAAAAATGATTGAACTTCTTCAAAAACTAATACGAATCAAGTCCATATCTCCATCTGATATGGGTTGCTTTGATCTTATTGAGAATGAATTAAAGAAACTTAATTTCAAATGCGAGAGAATTAATTATCAAAATGTTGAAAATCTCTATGCAACTATAGGAAATTCTGGAAAGCTTTTTTGTTATTTAGGCCATACCGATGTTGTTCCTAGTGGGCCTGAGGAAAAATGGAGCTATCCCCCCTTCTCAGCGACAATTGAAGGAGATGTGCTATATGGTAGGGGCGCCGCAGATATGAAATCCTCAGTAGCTGCTTTCGTTGAGGCAGCAAAAGATTTTATTAATGCAAATGAAAAACTAAATTTTAAATTAGCTATCTTGCTCACATCAAATGAAGAAGGTACATCAAAAGATGGGTTTATTGACAAAATTATTGAAAAAATGATTGAAGATAATGAAATTATTGATTTTTGTTTAGTTGGTGAGCCTACTTCAAGTGAAAAAGTCGCAGATTGTGCAAGAATTGGCAGACGAGGCTCCCTGGGTGGTTGCCTAAAAATTTTCGGCAAACAAGGACATGTTGCTTATCCTGAAAAAGTTATTAATCCAATATTATTATCGGGAGATTTAATTTCAAAATTAAAAAACAAGGTTTGGGATGATGGAAATGAAGCTTTTGATCCCACAAGTTTTCAGATATCTAATATAAGTTCAGGAACTGGAGCGCATAACGTAGTGCCTGGTGAACTCGAGTTAAGATTTAATTTTAGATTTTCAACTCAGTCAACTGAAGATAGTCTCAAATTTGAATTTGAATCAATATTAAAAGATCTTGAATTAGATTATGAATTAAGCTGGGACTTAAATGGCAATCCTTATTATACGAAAGATAATTTTTTCAAAGATATTGTATGTGCTTCATCAGAAGAAATAACTGGATATAAACCTGAATTAAATGCTAAAGGCGGAACATCTGATGGTCGTTTTGTTGCAGCAATGAATACCGAAATTGTTGAACTTGGGCCTGTAAATAAATCTATTCATCAAATTGATGAGCATGTAAGTGTTAATGATCTTTGGAAATTAAAAGATATTTACGAAAAGATATTAATTAATTTGAATCAAAGTCTTTAGATTTTTTCTTTCTATCATATTTTGTTTTATCTTTATGGGTTTTTGGTTTGTGGAACTTATCCATATTCTTTTTAACAGGATCTTTTTTTCTTTTAGTTGGCGCCATGCATTAATTTTTTGAGAATAGGAGTTAATATAGCTAGAAATATCCCGCAGCCAATTGCCATCAACCCAACATCAGTATAAACATCCATAAATGATTGTTTTTGAGTAAGATCAAATACATCATTTGATACTCCAGACGAGTCTGATGCTGTTGCTCTAGCAATTAATCCAGCAACATAATTTCCAGCTGCTGATGCAAAAAACCACATTCCCATCATAAACCCAACAATTCTTTGAGGTGATAATTTAGTCACTGATGACAATCCAACAGGAGATAAACATAACTCACCTAGGGTATGCAGAAGATAAATCAATATTATCCAAAAGACTCCTGTTTGAAGACCCTCAGATGATCTCATTCCATAAACCAAAGCTAAAAAACCTAGTCCAACAAGAATGATACCGATTGAAAATTTAATTGGTGTAGATGGTTCCATATTTCTTTTTGCAAGTGCTATCCAAAGCATTGCAAATAGTGGCGCTATAGTAAAAATAAAGCCAGCATTCAAAGATTGAAACATCGATGCGGGGACTTCCCAACCAAATATTACTCTGTTTACACCTCTATCTGTAAGAATATTTAAAGATGAGCCTGCTTGTTCAAAAAGCGCCCAAAAAATTAAAGAAAATAATATTAATATCCCAACAACAATTAATCGATCTCTCTCATCAGGAGCACATCTAAATAGTGCATACAATAACCATGCTCCGATAAAAATAGCTCCAAAACCACCCAAAAGTTGACCAACTAGTTGCGAGTTTTGAACTAAAAACCAAGTAGCCAAAACCATAAAAATACCTGAAATATATGCCCAAGACTCATAGCTTATTCCATTCATCTTTTGTAGATATTTATTTGATGGTGGCTCAGCAAGACCTTCCAGATATTTTTGGCCCCACAAGAAAATAATTAGCCCAAACAGCATTCCAATTCCTGCTGCACCAAATCCATACGCCCATCCCACTTGCTCTCCTAAATAACCGCATAAAAGAGTTGCAGTAAAAGCTCCTATATTTATACCCATATAAAAAATAGTAAAGCCTGAATCTCTCCTTGGATCACCCTCTTCATACAATGCCCCTACCATGGTAGATATATTTGGTTTTAAAAATCCTACGCCAGATACTATTAAAGCAAGTGATAAGTAAAATATTTGCTCATTACTCTCAACTGTCATTCCTAAATGACCAAACACCAATAGTATTGCACCATAAGTGACTGCTTTTTTTGAACCTAAAATTTGATCAGCAAGCATGCCACCAAAGACAGGCATGATATATACCAAAGAAGTATACGCTCCATAAATTAGATAACTTGTAGCGTCTGTAAACTCCCAATGCTTTGTTAAATACAATATCAGGAGAGCTCTCATACCATAGTAAGAGAATCTCTCCCACATCTCTGTAGCAAAACATACAACCAAACCCTTTGGATGTCCTAAAAAATCAGTTGTTGTATTCATATCAATTTATTTTTTTTAATAATTTAGTACTATACCAAAATGAATGATAAATCATACATCGTATATCCAATCAAAAGAATCGCAGCATCTGTATACGATTTATTTTTATTGTTAGGAGTTTGGTTTGCTGTTGGATCATTTGCTGTATGGATCAATGGAGGCATTATTCAGACAAAATGGGTTGGACCATTACTTGTTATTTTGAGTACATGGATTTTTTATGGTTATTTTTGGATGAATGGTGGTAAGACATTAGGTATGGCTGTTTGGAATTTTGAGATATATAGTACAGATGGTGGCGAAATAACATTGAAAAAAGTTAGTATTAGGTTTTTTTCTAATATTTTTACAATTTTATTGGCAGGACTACCTTTAGCGTTAATATATTTCTCAAAAGATAATTTATCTTTGAGTGATTATTTATCTAAAACTTCTTATAAAAAAATTTAAATCTTTTTGTAAGAAATCATACTTGCTACTATCAGTAAAACTGAGGGAAGAATAATTCCTAAGATTGTAGTTAATCCATATGAAATAAATATACCTGATGATAAGTCTTGAATTAATTGATATATAAAAGCTCCTACTACAGATACAACCACCCTATTTCCAATTGTAGAGTCTCTCAGTGAAGTGAATATAAATGACCCAAAAAATAAAATTAAGATTAAAGATGAGATTGGTAAGAAAATTTTATTATAAAAGGACTTATCTATATGAGACTTAAATAAAATATCTTTCTTAATTGTGCTGCCATCAAATATCTGTCTATAAGAATTTAGTTCAAATAATCCAAGATGTTTAATATTGCTAAAAGTAATTTTTGATTGAATTGGAATCTCAAAAAATTCAATATCCTTTTTATCAACATTATCTATAAAACTTCTATATGTAGACTCCTTGTCAAAAATAATTTTATTGTTACCGATAGTTGCAACATCAGATTTTACAGAATAAATAACTTCTTTATCTTGAAGCTTAATAAAGTTAACGTTAAAAATTTTTTCATCTACGATGTTTTCAAAACCCAAAAATGAGTTTCCTGATTTAATCCAATTAATTTCATCTCCATAATTTATTTCTTTATTTAATAGAATATTTCTTTCAGCTTCCTCGTTTACATATAATTTCCTAAACGCTATTTCGTCTAGTGATAGCATTGATAAAACAAGAATTAGGGCTCCTATTGAACTTGTAAAAACTATTTCAAGTGGAGACTTGCCTGCAGACCTCAATACATTAAGATTTCCCTCCTCATGAGACATTCCAAGCGAAAGCATTACTCCTAATAAACAAGCACCTTGAACAAAATCAAGTAAATTATGAGGCATTGAAAAAATTACATACTTCAATATGTGAAGGAAAGTGTAATCTGATGAGTTTTTTTCTAGTTCAGAAATAAGAATAAATATTGAGTCCAATAATCCAAAAATCAGTAAAATACTCAGTGAAAAATAAAATGATCTTTTTATTAAATATTTATTAAATATCTTTATCATCCTAGCACCCATAAAAAAATTAAAAATATTAATAAAGATATAAAAACTCTTACAAAATTATTATTAAAGAATGTATAAATAGTTCGAATATTGGTATTTAAATTTTTTCTAATTACTAAAAATATAGCAAATAACAAAAAGGTCAGGTGCACATACCAGATATTGTTTTGAGAAGAGGTTAAGCTTCCATCAAAAGAGTCTCTAGCCAAAATCAATAAGCTTAAATATAGTATGTATATAAAAATAGATGGTACTAATACAGAAAGCCTTCCTTGCCGCGGTTCTACTTTTGAAAAATTTACAGCAAAAATTAATAGAATAAAAATTGTTAATGGTATGGATAAATTCCACTGGTTTTGAGATTTTGAAGACTTGATTGAAAAATCAAATAATTTACTAAATGATAACCCTGAAATAGAGTTTTTAGAATTATCAACTGGAATAGATAACTCTCCAAAATATGAAACTAAAGATGAACTTTGATTAAAAATATCTTGATATAAAACTCCATCTTTAAAATCTAAGTCCATCTTTGAAGACAAATCTTCGTATTCAAGTTTTTCTGAGATAATTAAAGACGAGTAATTATCATTTGGCATAAAAATAACTACGTCCTCTAAAATATTACTTTTTTTGTCTTTGATATAAATAAATCCTTCATTTTCATTAAAAGAAAATAATTCATTTGGTCTGACTGATTCAAACTGCTCTTGAATTGTGTCTTGAGTAAGAATCTCTTTGGATAATTCTTTCGTATAAGGCGCTATATATACACTGAGGGATAATGTTATAAAAAAGAAAACAATTGATTGTGGAATTAAATATCTTATTAGGTCATTATTAGAGAGACCTCCTGCAAAGTAGCCATAAATTTCTCTATCTGAATATAATCTACTAATTGTAATTACAACTCCTAGAAAAAAAGATAATGGTAATAATAACGTTACAAAGTCTGGGAACCTTAGTATTACTACTTTGAAGATAAGGCTAGGGTCGATTAGGCCCTCGGATGCTTGCTCAAAATAACCAACAAACCTTGAGCTAACAACCAAAAAAAAGAAAATTAAAAAGACTCCAGTTGAAGACAGCAGAACTTCAAGATTTAAGCTTTTTAAAAGAATGTTCTTTTTATATATGCCTTGCGAACTCTGATGCATTACAATAAACATCTTACCAGTATTGAATTAAAAAGGAGATATTAAAATGACATATAAAGTTCTGAACAATATAACTCTAAAAAATGTTAGCGATGGAGTTTTATCTAATGTATTAACCGAGTTGCTTGTTATACCAGTAAATAAAAAGATATTGGCTTCTCCTGAGTTTAAAGAATTAGATAAAAAATCTAATGGTTTTATCTCTAGATCAATTAAAGATTCAATTAGTCCCTCTAACCAAAATCATCTTATCTCTTCATTAGGAGGCGTTAAAGCAAAAAAAATTCTTCTTATAAATGACCTCAATGAAAAAGATGACATATACCTATGGTTGAACAAGTATAAATACATTGCAAAAATTGCAAATTCAATTGGTTGTAAAAATCTTGCGGTACTTGATGGTCAAAATTACCCAAAAGGTAAAGATAAGTTTTGGTTTCTAGAAACAATCTCAAGATCTATTGAATCAGGAGCTTATATTTTTTCTACTACAAAAAATAAAACAGCTAAAACTGAAAAAATTGGTAAAGACATAATTTCAAGCCAAGTTTCGTTAAGAAATGTCACCATAATTACTGCAAAGCTATCTTCATCTGATACCAAAAAAGCAAAAATTGCTGTTGCACGAGGATTTTCAGTTGGTGAAGGAGTAAATACTGCTAAACATCTTGGTGATTTGCCTGCAAATCATGCAACACCAAAACTTATAGAAAAAATAGTAAAAAATACTGTTAAAAATTACTCAGGTTTAAAAGTTAAATCACTTAATGAGAAAGATCTTGCTAGATTAAAAATGGGCTCTTATCTAAGCGTATCGAAGGGAAGTGATGAACCTCCTCGAATGATAATCATTGAATATAACGGCGGCAAAAAAAATGAAAAGCCAGTAGCCTTAGTTGGAAAAGGTATTACTTTTGATACAGGTGGTATTTCGTTAAAGCCAAGTTCTGGTATGGATGAAATGAAATGGGATATGTGTGGAGCAGGAACGGTTTTTGGTGTTATGTGTTCGCTGGCAAGAATTAAAGCTGACGTAAATGTGGTTGGTATTATGGCATGTGCTGAAAATATGCCTTCTGCTAGAGCAACAAAACCAGGAGATGTAGTAACTTCTATGTCAGGTCAAACAATTGAAATTCTTAATACTGACGCAGAAGGAAGATTGGTTTTGGCAGATGCGTTGACATATGTTGGAAGATATAAGCCCTCCTATGTAATTGATATGGCAACACTTACTGGTGCTGTTGTGATTGCTTTAGGAAGTCATGCTAGCGGCGTTATGGCAAATAACCAGTTTCTTGCTGATAAGATAATTGAGTCGGGAGAGGAAACTGGTGACAGAGCGTGGCAATTACCATTATGGAATGAGTATAAGTCGTGTACAAAGACTAATTTTGCTGATTTAGCAAATATTGGCGGTGGTAGAGAAGCAGGTACAATTCATGCTGCTGCATTTTTATCAAAGTTCGCAGAAGACTATAAATGGGCGCACATGGACATTGCAGCCTCTGCATGGTCAAGTTCTCCAAAAGGTGGAACTGGAAGACCTGTTCCTTTGATATGTGACTTAATATTAAATAAAAAACTTAAATAATAAATAAGTAATGGACAAAAGGTACAACCCTAATGAAGTTGAGGAAAAGTGGGTTGAAATTTGGTCGAATGAGGTAGTATCAAATAAAAGTTCAAAGGAATCTTTTTCACAGGTAATACCTCCGCCAAATGTTACGGGAACTCTCCATATGGGCCACAGTTTCCAATATGCGATTATGGACTTTTATACCAGATATAATCACATGTCAGGTAAGAAAGCTCATTGGCAAGTTGGTACTGATCATGCTGGAATTGCAACTCAGATGGTTGTGGAAAATAATCTCTCCAAAAAAAATATTGATAGAAAAGATCTTGGCAGGGAAAAATTTCTTCAAGAGGTATGGAAATGGAAAGATTTTTCAGAAGATAAAATACAATCTCAAATCAAAAGATTAGGCTCAACTGTAGATTGGAACAAATATAGATTTACTCTTGATGATAAATTTTCTAAGGCTGTTAACAAAGCATTTGTTGATCTTTATAGAAATAAAAAGATTTACAGAGGATATAGATTAGTAAATTGGGATCCATCTCTTAAAACTGCTGTTTCAGACCTTGAAGTGGTGAGACAAGAAAAAAAAGGAACCATATGGTACATAAAATATCCCATTGATAGTTCTGATAAATTTATTACAGTAGCAACAACAAGACCTGAAACTCTTTTTGGCGATATGGCCATTGCAGTAAATCCAAATGATGAAAGATATAAAGATCTTATTGGTAAATATGCTCTATTACCTTTTGTTGAAAGAAAATTACCAATTATTGGTGATGATTATGTTGATATGGAATTTGGTACTGGTTGTTTAAAAATAACACCAGCTCATGACTTTAATGATTATGAAATAGGCAAAAAATATTGTTTACATGAGAAGGATAACAAAGTTTACATTTCTAAAAATATTAATGACTTTGAGCCAATTAATATTTTTAATCAAGATGCGTGGACAAATAATAATGTACCGAAATTATTTGAAAATTTAGATAGATTTAAAGTAAGAAAATTAGTCATAAAAGAATTAACTGAGTTAAAACTCCTTGAAAAGGAAGAGGAATATGACGTGAGCATACCGAGAGGTGAGCGTTCAAATATTGTAATTGAGCCCAGATTGAGTCATCAATGGTATGTAAAGACCTCTGAAATGGCAGAGAAAGCTAATATGGAAGTTAAAAAAGGAAACATTAAATTTCATCCAAATAACTGGATAAAGACCTATTTTAATTGGATGGATAATATTGAGGATTGGTGTATAAGTAGACAAATTTGGTGGGGTCACAGAATTCCAGCTTGGTACGATGATAATGGAAATATTTACGTTGGTGAAAATGAACAAGATGTTAGAAATTATTACAAACTTGATGCAATAGATCTTAAGCAAGATGAGGATGTTTTAGATACATGGTTCTCATCAAGTCTCTGGCCATTCGGATCTCTTGGTTGGCCAGAGAAAACAGACGATTTTAAAAGTTTCTTTCCAACTTCTCTTCTAGTGACAGGTTTTGACATTATATTTTTCTGGGTAGCTAGAATGATAATGATGAGTATTGAATTTACTGGAAAAATACCTTTCAAGGATGTGTATGTTACTGGTCTTATCAGAGATGAAAATGGTCAAAAAATGTCAAAATCTAAGGGAAATATTATTGATCCAATTGACTTAATATATGGTATTTCAATTGAAGATCTTGTTGAAAAAAGAACATCAAATTTGATGCAGGAAGGTATTGCTGAAAAAATTGAAAGGAAGACAAGAAAGCAATTTCCTAACGGAATAGAATCATATGGCACAGATGCACTAAGAATGACATTTTATTCTTTGGCTACTCATACAAAAGATATTAGTTTTGAATTTGGAAGACTAAAAGGATTTAGAAATTTTTGTACCAAAATGTGGAATGCTGCAAGATTTATTGATGGATATCCAAATGAAAAAGATAAATTTAAAGCAGAAAACGATCATGATAAATGGATATATGACGAGTTTAGTAAAGCCAAAAAACAAATAAATAAAAATATTTCCGATTACAGACTGGATTTTGCTGTTAATGAAATATATGAATTCTTTTGGAATAAGTTTTGTGATGTTTATATCGAACAGTGTAAGAAAAGTGGAGAAACATCAAATTTAAGACCGCTCCTAAAAGAAATTCTTCAGTTAGTGCATCCATTTGCCCCATTTATTACTGAGGAAATTAATACTATATTATTTGATGAAAGGATAATTACTTAGAGAGCATATACATTTGTATATGATCAATGTCATCTTCCAAGTAGACCTCGCCTCTTGCGATAAAGCCAAATCCTTCATAAAACTTTTGAAGCCTATGTTGTGCAGAAATAATAATTTCATGATTTGGATATTTTTCACTTAAAAACCTAATTCCAATATTTGTTATTTCTTTTCCAATAGATTTATTTCTCATGCCCTCCTCAACAACAATTCTTCCCATTGAGGCTCCTTTATATTTGATGTTCGGCGAAAAGGCTCTTAAGTAAGCTTTTAGAATATTTTTTTCATCATATCCAAGAAGATGAAATGCTTCTTGATCTGAATAATCTGCATCAATATATGGGCAATCTTGCTCCATGACAAAAACTTTTTGCCTTAAATTAAGAATTGCATACAAATCATCGGTAGATAATTCTTTAAATGTCTTCCATAAATATTTAATCTTCATTTCTACTAGTTAAAAAACTTATATATTGCATATATAATACCCAAACATTTTCGCACACATATAAAGCAATTATGGAAACAATATACAATTTTTCAGTTAAAGATGCTGATTTAAACGATGTCCGATTATCAGACTTTAAGAATCAAATTGTTTTGATAGTAAATGTTGCAAGTTATTGCGGCCTTACATATCAATATAAAGGCCTAGAGAAACTTTATAGAAAATATCAAAACAAAGGATTTGAGATTCTAGGTTTCCCTTGTAATCAATTTGCATTTCAAGAGCCAGGAACAAATGAAGAGATTCAAGAGTTTTGCAACACAAATTATGGAATAAGTTTCAAAATAATGAATAAAATTAATGTCAATGGTAGAAAAACAGATCCTTTTTATAATTTTTTAAAAAAACAAAAACCAGGTATAGCTGGCACATCTCAAATCAAATGGAATTTTACAAAATTTCTTGTTAATAGAAGCGGTCAAGTAATAGAACGTTTTGGTCCTCAAGTTGAGGCAAGTGAAATAGAAAAAAGTATAGAAAAAAATCTTTAGATTAAATATCTAAACTCATCATCACCGCATCATCTGGATTATTTCCAGCATAATAATTTATTCTCAAGGCGTCTTGAACAAATTTATACTTTTTATAAAAAGATATCGCATTAAAATTTTTTGATCTGACTTCTAAAAAAACTTTTTTTGCTCCAAGTATTTTCGATTGTTTTATTAAGGTATTCATCAAAAGACTTCCAGCACCCTTTCTATGCCAGCTTTTTGTGACTGCTATGTTTAAGAGATGACATTCTTCTTTAACTGATGAAAAGATTGCAAACCCAATAAGATTATTTTCATGTTTACATACAATAGAATTGTGGCCTACCTCAAATGACGAAAAAAAATTTTTTTTTGACCACGGGGTTGGGTTAACTTCTTTCTCAATTTCATATGCGAGCTCTAAATCAGACTGATCCATTAAAGAAATTTTGAGCATAATTAACTATATATTTAATTTTTGTTTGATTTGAAGCCAAAGCTCCTTTTTTGAATCTTTGTTAGCAAGTAATAAACTTAATTTGGGAGCTATTATGTGTACATCTTTGAAATCAAAATCACAAGAGATATTTCCAAAAATAATTATCATTTTTAGATCGCTCATTTCTTCAAATTCACTACTTAAATCATTGTTTGAAGAGTACCTAATTGTTTTAAAAACTTCCTCGCCATTATCAATTTTTGTTGAGCTGAATATTGCAATCAATAAGTCTTGTTGTTCTCTAACAAAATTTTCGTAAGGTTTATCAAGTAATGCTAGAATGTGCCCCTTTTTATAGAAATGTAAGCTTTTTTTTTGAGATTGATCATTGCTTGATCTTAATGAATATCTTTTGATACCGATCTCTTTTAAGATAAGATTAGTTTTTATTTCTGGAGTGAGCATAAATAACATAATAACATTAACTTTATAAAGAATGGATAACCCAACAGATAAATACTCAGCTTATAAGCCAGTTGATTTGGTTAATCGCGAATGGCCAAGCAACACGATAAAGAAAGCCCCTATTTGGTGCTCTGTAGATCTTAGAGATGGCAATCAAGCTCTCATTGAACCAATGGGTTCTGAGAGAAAGAATAGAATGTTTAGCTTATTATGTAAGCTTGGCTTCAAAGAGATAGAGGTAGGTTTTCCATCAGCCTCAAAAACTGATTATGATTTTGTAAGAGATCTTATTGAAAATAAAAAAATTCCTTCAGATGTAAATATTCAGGTCCTTACTCAAGCTCGAGAAGAATTAATAATTAAAACATTTGAATCACTTAAAGGTGCATCTAAAGGAATTATTCATTTTTATAATTCAACTTCTACACTTCAAAGAAAAGTTGTTTTTAATCAAGATAAGGATGGTGTTAAAAAAATAGCGACTGATGCCGCTGAGTTAATTAAAAAATTGGCACTTGAAAATTCTGACACTGAATGGACATTTGAATATTCTCCAGAAAGTTTTACAGGAACAGAACTAGAATATGCAAGAGAAGTTTGTGATAACGTTGTAGAAATTCTAAAGCCTGTCTCAAAAAACAAAATTATTATAAATCTTCCTGCTACTGTAGAAATGTCAACTCCAAATATTTATGGCGATCAAATTGAATGGATGAGCAAAAATTTAAAAAATAGAAATGACATATGCCTGAGCCTGCATCCTCACAATGATAGAGGCACAGCTGTTGCAGCTTCTGAGTTTGGAATCATGGCTGGTGCTGATAGAGTTGAAGGAACATTATTTGGAAATGGAGAAAGAACTGGCAATGTTGATATAGTAACAATTGCTTTAAATATGCTCACTCAAGGCATTGAACCAAATTTAGATTTTTCTAATATAAATTCTGTAATGAGAGAGGTGGAGTACTGTAATCAACTGCCAGTTCATCCAAGACATCCTTACGCAGGAGATCTTGTTTTTACAGCTTTTTCAGGCTCTCACCAAGATGCAATTAAAAAAGGTTTTCAAGCTATTAAAAAATCTAATGATCCAAAGTGGGAAGTGCCCTATCTTCCAATTGATCCAGCTGATCTAGGTAGAAATTATGAAGCAGTAGTAAGAATTAATTCTCAGTCTGGTAAAGGAGGAGTTGCATTTTTATTAGAAAAAGATCATGGGGTCTCTTTGCCTAGAAGACTTCAGATTAGCCTTAGTCAAAGAATTCAAAAGTTAGCAGATGATACTGGTAAAGAGATTAGTAGCTCACAAATATGGGATATTTTTGAAAAAAAATACCTTCAACCTATTAATAATTACTCGTACATAAAACACTCATCATCATCTAAAGACGATCTTCATAAATTAGAACTGACAATGAATATGAATAATGAGGAAACAACAATACAGGGCTCAGGAAATGGTCCAATTGACTCATTTGTAAATGGTCTTTCAGAAAAAATTGGAGTTGAAATAAAAGTTGCTGATTATCATCAAACAGCTATCTCCTCTGGGTCTGATGCAAAAGCAGCAGCATATATAGAACTTGAGAAGGATGGAAAAACATTTTGGGGAGTTGGAATACATCCAAACACTACAAGAGCATCATTTGATGCAATTATTGTTGGACTTAGTAAGTTATTAGAAAGCTAATCGAAATTAGGTTCTCTCTTTTCAAGAAATGCTTTTACGGCCTCTCTATTTTGGTCACTAACTGTTAATTCATTTTGAATTTCTGCTTCATTTTGGAAGGTGTTCCAATAACCTACCTCTAGAGACTCTCTCATCAATCTTTTTGTATGATTCAAAGATTGTGATGATCTCTTGGAAAGTTTATGCGCCCATTCTAAAGTAATTGTCTCAAGTTCGTCTCTTGATACTACCTTATTTGCAATCCCATACTTTAAACAATCTTGGGCTGATATTTTTTTTGCTTCGATTGCATGCTCATATGCTTTTGCAAAACCCATAAATTTCGGAAGATACCATGAGAGTCCACCATCTGGCACCAAGGCAATATTACTAAATACTGACAGAATATAGCTATCATCAGACATAACTCTTAGATCACAAGACATTGCTATTGCAGCACCAATGCCTGCTGCTGGTCCTGCTATAGCTCCAATAACAGGCTTAGGCATGCTTGTTATATTTTCAAAAAAGGGTTTATACCCCCTCATAAGAGCATCTTTAGAACCCTTCCAACTTGCCTTTCTTTCGCTAAGATCAGCACCTGCTGAAAATCCTCTCCCCGATCCAGTAATAATTACAACTCTTATAGATTCTTCATTTTTGACACTCTCTGTAGCTTTTTGAAAATCCCAAACAAGCTGTTCATTGACGGCATTTAATAGTTCAGGCCTATTTAATTTAATAATTGCAACTTTTTCAATTTTTTCTACATTTATTGTTTCTAGATCCATTTAAATCTCCTTTTATCTCTTGGAAATAATTAAGTTGCCTTCTTTATATTTGATCATGCCAGAGGAATCTTCTTTATCGGCTCTAGACCAAGTTACGCAGGACTTTGGTCCAGGTCTTGAGGCAACAAAAGTTTTATATATTTCTTCCATTATTTTACTGTTAGGTATGGCTAAATTACATTCCTTTATAGAATATCTTATAACATCGATAGCCAAAGATTTAGGAATTTTTTTTAGATCTTTAAGAATAATCTTACTCCCAATTAATTGTTCAAATTTTTCATAAATTAAAATTTTATAATTTTCGTTTCTATCTTTTGAAATTGAAGACAATGAATTTATTCTTTTAGGAAAATCTTTCCATCTATCTTCGAGCAATGGAAATATTTTATGCCTAAGAAAATTTCTATCAAATCTTATATCCTCATTTGTATCATCTTCAATAAAATTTAATTTGTTATATCTTAAATAGTTCATTATCTCTGTCTTAGGAACTCTTATTAAAGGTCTTATGAGCTTTCCTTGTCCAATATTTCTTTTATGAACAGGCCCCTCAATTCCATCTAAGCCGGTACCCCTTAAAATTCTCATAAAAATAGTTTCGGCAACATCATCACTGTGATGCCCAAGAACAATTTGTTCATTTTCTTTTAGAATATTTTCAAAAATCTTATATCTGGCTTGTCTTGCTGCAGACTCTAGCCCCCCGCCATCAGAATTTATTTGGACTGATTCAATAATTAAATTTACATTTAATTTTTTGCACTCATCAACACAATGATTTTCCCAATCAATACTTTTTTTTGATAGATTATGGTTTATGTGAATTGCAGACAAGTTGATGTTGCTCGTATCCCTTAATTTTACACATAGATCGAGTAATACAGATGAATCTGGCCCACCGCTATAAGCAACGTAGAGATTATTTTGTAGATTCAAATTTTCTTTAATTAAGTCTAATGTTAACAATTCTTATATCTCTAAAATATTTTTACCAAAAATATCTTCAAGGTAAAATAAATTTTCAAGTGTAGGATTAAATTTAAAATTATCTCCAATGTCTACTATTGCTTCAGATTGATCTGAACTAACCTTTACATTCAATCTACAATTTCCATTCTCCCAAAAACTCTTATCTATGGTGTCTAGAAGTCTTGAAAATTCTTGAAGTGAAATTGCTTGTGGATCTACTATGTTAATTAATACTTCACTAACTTTTTTGTCTAATTCAATATCTAACAAACTGATTTCTTTAACGCGCATTCTGAACATAAGAGACCCTAGATCATTAGTTCTATAATCATCAACTTCAACAGTACCTTTTAAATTTAATATTTCACCCTCTTTTAAGAAATTGTGGCAATTTTCAAGCACATCACTTGCAACTATTCCATCCATGGTGCCAGTTCCATCATCAAAATTAATAAAAGTAAGTGGTTTGCCGCTTCTATCTTTTATCTGTCTAACACTATTAATTAGACATACTAGAGAAGCTTTTTTTGTATCATTATTTAATTTATTTATTGTCTTGGATCTTATTTTCTTTATTTTATTCTCAATTGCTAACACCGGATGTCCTGAAAGATAATATCCAAGCGATTTTTTTTCCAATTCAAGCTTTTCACTCAATGTAAGCTCATTAATATTTTTATATTTCTCATAAGGATCAAAACTTTCTTCCATTTCTGAAAAAAGATCACCACTTTTTAAGTTGGGGTTTCCATTTAGTTGCCTCCCATCATTTAACATATCTTTAGTACATTCAATTGCAACACTTCTAGTTGGAGCTAGAGAATCAAAAGCACCTGATTGGGATAAAGCTTCTAATGATTTTTTTCCACCCAGTCTTATATCAATTTTTTTGGAAAAATCCCACAAGTCTTTAAAATGAGTTTTTTCTCTTTTCGAACAAAGATGATCAATAAATGCATCAGCAACTCCTTTGATAGCACCCAATCCATATTCGATTTTAGATTCAATATTTACTTCAAATTTTTTATTGCTTGTTTGAACATTTGGTTTTAATACTTCTATACCCATTCTTGAACATTCCTGAGTTAATGCGTATATTTTGTCAGTATTTCCAAGCTCAGAAGAAAGAACAGCTGCCATAAAATGGTCAGGATAATATGTTTTTAAATATGCTGTTTGGTATGAAATTAATGCATATGCAGCTGAGTGAGATTTATTGAATCCATATTCTGCAAACTGATTAATTAAATCAAATATCTGTTCTGCATTTTTTTCTTTTATATCATTTTTAAGGCATCCTTTAACGAATATTTCTCGTTGCTCTTCCATTTCTTCTTTTTTCTTTTTACCCATGGCCCTTCTCAAGATATCAGCTTGGCCAAGTGAGAAACCTGCTAAAACTCGGGCAGCTTCCATAACTTGCTCTTGATATACAATGACACCATATGTTTCTTGCAAAACCTTCTCAAGCAAATGGTGAGGATATGTGACTGGACTCTTTCCGTGCTTTCTGTCAACAAATTCGTCATGCATTCCTGAGTTTAATGGTCCAGGCCTATACAGCGCTAGCAAAGCAGTTATTTCTTCAAATTTCGTTGGTTTGAGTCTTTTTATTAAATCTCTCATTCCAGATGATTCAAGCTGAAAAACGGCCATTGTTTTTCCAGAAGAAAGCAACTTAAACACATTTTCGTCATTTAGCGGGATATTATTTATATCAACTTTTTTTGATTCATCTAAATTCTTGTTAATAGATTTAACTGCCCTGTCAATAACTGTTAATGTTCTTAATCCAAGGAAGTCAAATTTAACAAGACCGATTTTTTCAACATCATCTTTATCATACTGAGTCATAACTGAGTCAGATTGACGATCAACATATACAGGACAAAAATCTGATATGCTTCCAGGAGCAATTACTACGCCACCAGCATGTTTTCCAACATTTCTAGCAATACCTTCGAGCTTATAGGATAAATCAACTATTTCTCTAACCTCTGTATCATTTTTGATACTTTGAGCAAAAATTGGTTGTTCTTCTTGAGCTTTATCTAAAGTCATCCCGGGTGCAAAAGGAATCATTTTGGATATTCTATCTCCTAACGCATAAGGTTTTCCCAGAGCTCTTGCAACATCTCTTACAACTGCTCTAGCTGCCATCGTTCCAAAGGTTGCAATTTGTGATACTGATTCAGAACCATATTTTTTACTAACATAATCTATAACCATGTCTCTTTTTTCCATGCAAAAATCTACATCAAAGTCAGGCATAGAAAGTCTCTCAGGATTAAGAAATCTTTCAAATAAAAGACCATGTAAAATTGGATCTAAAGTAGTAATTCCTAAAGCAAAAGCAACTAACGAACCTGCTCCTGAACCACGACCAGGACCAACAGGCACATCATTATTTTTAGACCACTCTATAAAATCATAAACAATAAGAAAGTAACTTGAGAATCCCATAGTTTTAATTTGTTCTAATTCATAATTTAGTCTATCTAAATATTCACTATGTTTTTTAGTATCAAAATCATTGATATATGATTCAATCCTTTGAGTTGAAATTTCTTTTAAAAATGAATCAAAATTATGTTTTTTTGGAACAGGATATTCAGGCAGAAAATAACCTTTAGTCTCAAGAGAGACATTACATTTTTTTGATATCTCATTTGTGTTATCAATAATTGAATCATAATCCTTAAAAAGCTCCACCATCTCCTGTGGTGATTTAAAGTACTGATGTTCAGAAAATGCTCTCTCTCTATTTGGATCATTGAGGGTTTTTCCAGTATTTATGCATACCTTTGTTTCGTGAATTTCATAATCATCTTGTTCTGCAAATAAAACATCGTTAGTTGCTATTAATGGAATGCCTTTATCTTTTGCAATAGGTAAAACATTTTTTAAATACTCTATTTCATCAATTCTGTTTGTAAGTTGAACGTCAAGAACGAAATTATCTCCAAAACTATTTCTAAAATCGTCAATTCTTTTAGATGCATCTGAGATATTATTCGATTTGAGATATTCAAATATGTGACTTTCCTTGCCACCTGAAATCACGATAATGTCGTCTTTTAATTCTATTAAGTCATTAAATCTTATGATTGGGGAATTGAATAAACTATTATTGTGTGCATTAGAAATTATCTTCATTAAATTTTTATGGCCATTATTAGTTATTGCCAAGCACAGTAATTCATATGAAGTATCATCATCATCAAAAATTAGTCTTATTGAAGACCCAGATATCGGTTTAATACCAGCTGACTCACATTTATTAAAAAATTTTACAAGTCCAAACATATTTGATTTGTCTGTTAGTGCAACAGAGGGCACAGAATTTCGAATTGCATTATCTACTATTTGGTCAATTGTAAGGAGTCCTTGAGAGATACTGTACTCAGATGACACCCTTAGATGTGAGAATAATTGAGTCATTTATTCAAAACACCCTTGAAAGATTTTCTATGAATTGTGCAAATCCCCTTTTGTTGAATTGCAAAAAAATGCTCCTTAGTTCCATATCCTTTATTTTTTTTAAAATTATAATCAGGATATTTATTATTGTATTCAATCATAAGGTTATCTCTGTATACTTTAGCAATTATTGAAGCTGCACTAATTGCATCTTCAATAGAATCACCTCCAATAATAGTCTTCATTGGAATATTTAAATCAGGTTTATATATGCCATCGACTAAAACCAAAGCAGGTTTTATTGGTAAGTTTAGTATAGCTCTTTTCATTGCTAATAAAGAAGCATTCAGAATATTAATTTTATCAATTTCATTATTAGAAACTATCCCAAACCCATAGTAAGAATTTTCAAGAATTTTTTTTGATAATAAATTTCTTTTTTTCGTAGATAATTTTTTTGAATCATTTAGATTATCTACTTTATTTTTCAAGATTACTGCTGCAGCAACAACAGGCCCTGCTAGACAACCTCTACCAACTTCATCAGTGCCTGCAATAAGATTTTTTTTCAAAGGGCTTCAATGGCTTTTATTGCTTCTGAATATCCATTTCCTTTTAATAATTCTCTTATCATTGAAGCATATTCTGAGCTGTGTGGAATTAAATCTTCAGTTGCTTTTACTGCATCAATTAAATTCTCAACATTACATTCATTTTGAATAAGTTCTATATAATGTCTTTTCCCAAGCAATAAATTTGGAAGTCCAACGTTATCAATCCTTAGCATTCTTGAAATGATTGAATAATTGAAACTGTTTGTTTTATAACAAATAATTGGAGGAGACTCTAATATGGAGGCTTCAAGTGTTGCAGTTCCTGATGTAACAATTGAGAGACTTGAGATGGATAAAAAATCTTTCATGGATTGTTCAGCTATCTTTATTGGGAGGTCCTCTCCATCAAAATGTTTGTTTATAATTGGTAACAATTCTTTATCAGCAACAGGTATTAAATAAAAATAATCTCTAAACTTTCCATGATGTTTTTTAATAAAGTCTGTATATACGGGCATCATATTGATTACTTCAGATTTTCTACTACCCGGAAGAACAGATAAGAATTTTTTTGAGCTATTTAAGTTATACTTTTTTAAAATCTTTTCGTTATTTTCTTTATTTAAATTAAAAAAAGGGTGTCCAAGATGAAAGCTATTATGTCCAACTTTTTTGTAATAATTATGCTCAAAATTAAATAAACACAATGTCAAATCAATATATGCTTGGATTGATTTAACTCTTCCTTGCCGCCAACCCCAAACAGAAGGACTTACAACTTGAATGTTTTTATTAAAACATTTCTTTTTCAATGCTTTGTGTATTCCCATATTAAAGTCTGGCGAATCAATACCAATAAATAAATTAATATTATTTTTAATAAAAAGATTAATTAAATTTTTTCTCAGTCTTGTTAGCTTAAAGATGCTCAATAATGGATCTAAAAGACCCATAATATTTATCTCTGAATAATGAAAAGAAGATTTCAGCCCTAATTTTTCTAATTTTGGCCCACCTACTCCATATAAATTAACATCGTAATGTTTTTTTAGCTCTTCTATTAGGCCTGCTCCAAGTCTGTCACCGGAATGCTCACCACAAACTATTCCAATGTTTAGAACATCCCTCTTAGACACTTATCTTAAAATTCCTCTCTTAGATATCTCTAAAGATTTTATAAATATATCTAAAAAAGAATCATTTTGATCTTTATTGAGTTCCTTTAATTTTTTAATTGCTTCATCAATTTTTAAACCCTTTCTGTAAACAAGCTTATAAGCTTTTTTAATTAGGGATATAGATTCAGAGCTGATATCATTTCTACTCATACCAACTGAATTAAGCCCAATTATTCTAGCGGGGTCGGCAGCAACTTTAACAAATGCGGGGATGTCCATATTAATTGATGTATTCATTCCAATAAATGAATAATCACCTATGTTACAAAATTGATGAATAGTCGTAAGTGCTCCTATTGTAATATTATTACCAACATTAACATGTCCTGCTATACCAGCATTGTTTGCAAAAACATTTCCGTCCCCAACAACGCAATCATGAGCAACATGAGAATATGCCATCAAAAGATTATCGGATCCTATGGATGTTATGCTTTTATCTTGGACAGTGCCTCTATGAACAGTAACACCCTCTCTGAAGATATTTCTATCTCCTATTTCAAGTTTAGTCTTTTCGCCTTTAAATTTTTTATCAGGGGTATCCTCTCCAATAGTAGAAAATTGATAAAAAATATTGTCCTCACCAATTATTGTCGGGCCCCTAAGAACAACATGACTTAATAACTTTGTTCCTTTTTTAATCTCAACATCTTCATCAATAATGCAAAAAGGGCCGATTTCTACAGAGTCATCTATTTTAGATTTATCATGAATAATTGCTGTCGAATGAATTTTCATGTTGCCTTCCTATCTGCACACAAAATAATTGCAGAACATACTAACTCATTATTTAATTCTGCCCTACAATCAAATTTCCAAATTCCTTTTTTTTCTCCGAGAACTTTACTATAAATATCTATGGTATCACCTGGTCTAACTCTTTTTCTAAATCTTACTTTGTCAACTCCGGCAAGCACATATATTGAGCCCTCTTCAGGAGTTTTGTCCATAGTAACAAATCCAAGAATGCCTGATGCCTGACCAAGAGCTTCAATAATTATTACGCCCGGAAAGATAGGGTTTCCTGGAAAATGACCTTCAAGAAAATACTCATTACTGGTAATCATCTTCCTTGCGTGAATCTCATTATTTTTATCAATGTTTACAACTTCGTCGATAAAAAGAAAGGGCTTTCTATGTGGAAGATATTTTTTAATATCATCTTTTGATATTTGCATTTTACTTACTAAGTTTTTTAATGAAAACTGATGATTTAGCCCAGTCATTGTGCTCTTGAGCTGGCATAATACCAATATAGTTTCCAGGTTTAGTTATATTTTTTGTAATTAAAGTATGCGCCCCAACAGTAACGTTGTCACATACATCTAAATGACCAAGAACTCCTGAAAGACCACCCATTTGAAAATTTTTGCCAATTTTTGTTGATCCTGCAATTGCACACGAAGCAGCTATAGCTGAATTTTGACCCAGAATCACATTATGAGCTATATGAACTAAATTATCTAAAATTACTCCATCATGGATTTCTGTATCATCTATTGCGCCTCTGTCTATCGTGCAATTTGCACCAATTTCAACATTTTTACCTATTTTTAGTTTACCTAGCTGCTTAATTTTAACGTAACCATCTTTTGTTGGCGCAAATCCAAATCCGTCAGACCCTAAAACAGTGCCATTTTGAATTACAGTACCTGAATCAATGCTTACATCTTTTACAAGAGAGCAATTCGAATGAATTACGACATTTTGTTCTACTAAGCAATTTGGCCCTATACAAACATTTGGTCCTATATATACATCTTTATGAATTATTGCTTTATCAGAAATCACAGCAGACTCATGGATGAAAGGAATTTTTATATCATCATCCATCTCAAATAAATTTGAAATTTTTGCGTACGCTAAATACGGGTCGTCTGTTTTGAGATAATTGAAGTTATTGTTAACTTCAAAATCTTTATGAACTAATACTGCAGCAGCTTTTGAAGATTCTATGGAAGAAGCATATTTTTTATTTGATAAAAAAGTGATTGAAGATTCAGATGAATTTTCAATAGTTGACAAATTATCTACTATGCAGTTTTCATCTCCAACTAAAATTGAATCAGTAACTTTTGCTAATTCTTTAAGAGTAAAGCTTTTCTGCTTTGACACTACTAATCAGACTGCGATGAGGCCTCAGAAGCTGCAACATCAAGCATTGATGTAACATCGTCAGTAAGATCTAGAGCGGGGTCGCTAAAAAGTAAACTTTCATTTTTAGAAAGAAGAACTTTAATTTGCTTAGCAGCAATCAATTCGCCAATAATTTTTTGCATAGCTGGGCCTGTTTCATTAAAAATTTTAGCAGCAGTCTCTTCCTGTGCTTGTTGGATTTTTCCTGCTAAGAACTCAAGATCTTGACCTTTTTCTTGAATATCTCTTTGCATTTCAGCAACCTGTTCTTGAGATAGAGTTTCAAAATCTTTTTGAAGCTTTTCAGCCATTGCTTGCCTATCAGCTTGAATAGACTTCGCCTCCTCAAGATTTGCTGAGTAATCTGGATCCTCTTCTAACGCTTTAAATGCATCTGCAGCTGCTTGAGTAGATAATACTGCTGTTCTCATATCAATAACTGCAACACCATCCATTGCAATCATTGGCGTTGCAATTAAAATCAAGGATAGCAAGTATAGTTTTATTATATATTTCATAAGTACCCCTTCTTGGATTTGACCATTTTATATTAACTAGAAAACATTTCCTACTGTAAATTGGAATTCTTCGGTTCTCTCTTGAGGTCCTGCATTAGTTGGTTTTGATATTGCGAGACTTAACGGACCAAATCCTGTTATCCATGTTACTCCAACACCATAAGAATATCTTAAGTCTTCAAGTGCAGGCTTATAACAATTGATTTGATAATCTTTACAGTTATCTGAAAAAACATTTCCAAAATCAAAGAAAAAAGCGGATCTTAAAGATCTTTGATCTTCAATAAACGGAAGTCTAAATATTAGTTGCATACTGCCTTCAACCTTAATGTTTCCGCCAATTGGCCTGTCTCTGTATCTTGAAGTAGAACCAGCATATGGATTTATATAAGGTGCATCTAATTCACCATCTCCGTCAGTATCAATAAGATTTGGGCACGTTTTCTCTTCGTAATTAAATTCATAACAAGGTGCGTCTGTACTTCTAGGTCCAAGTGTATTTGATTCAAACCCTCTTAAAGATCTAGGTCCACCAGCATAAAAGTTTTGAAAAAAAGGTGTTTCTTCAGTGTCTCCATAAGCATCTAAATATCCCAATTCACCACTAAAACCAAAGACAAAATTAGAAGAAAGCGGCCTATAATATCTTTGTCTAATACTTGATCTGTAATAGCTTAAATCACTTCCTGGAACAGTAGTGCTTAAACTTATGACTGTAGATGAGCCAGCTGTTGGAAATAACCCTCTATTTAAAGTTATTCTTTGCCATGAAAATTGAACAGAGAGTGTTTCAAAAATATTTCCTTCGGCTGAAACAAAATCATAGATTTCTAGAGCAGGTAAAGTCCCTACATCTATATCAGTTTTATCATATGTAACATTAAATCCTAATCTTGTTATGTCTGAGGTTGGATAACCAAATTGTGCTCCAAATCCATTTGAGTTTGTAAGGTAATTCGCAACATTAAATTCACCATAATCCGTTTCTCTAAAATATACATTGTAGCCAAGGCTTACACCATCTTTAGTAGCATATGGATTCATGAATGATAGGTTGTACATCTCGCTGTAAATATTTTTATTAATTCCAATACCAACAGTGTTACCACTACCAAGAAAATTTTGTTCCTGTAGGTTGAAACCAAGCATCAAACCAAAATCACTATAGCCTATGTTGCCACCTACACTTCCAGTGGTCTCTTCATCGACACTGTAGACAATATCAATTTGATCTTCAGTTCCAACAACTGGAATAGTCTCAACATTTACTTCTTTAAAATATCCAAGCCTTTCAAGTCTAACTTTCCCTGCTTCGATACTATTATCTGAGGTCCATGCACCCTCAAATTGTCTCATTTCTCTTCTTAATACATGGTCTTGGGTAACATCATTACCTGTAAAGAGAATTTTCCTTGTGTATGTTTTGTTTCCCGGTATGACTGTAAATATAAGTTTAACCTCATTTGAATCATCGGTAATTTCAGTATCTCCTTTTACCTCTGCAAATGCATAACCTCTGTTTCCGAGAACATTAACAAAAAATTCTTCTATTGATGTTATTTGAGCTTGAGAATAAGTTTGATCCTTAAGACTATTTACAATTTCAATATAGACCTCCTCTTCGAAAGGTATTTCCCCAATCACATCAACATCATTAATAGTATATTTTTCACCTTCATTAACGTTATAGGTGATAAAGATTGATTTCTTATCTCTGGATAAACTTATCTGTGAGGATTCAATAGAAAACTTTAAGTAACCTCTATCTCTATAATATGATTCCAAAGTTTCTAAATCACCAACAAGTTTTTCTCTTGAATATTGATTATTACTTGATAAAAAAGAAAAGAATGAGCCTTCAGATAATTCAAAACTATCAAGCAACTCATCATCAGTAAATGTTTCATTGCCAATTATTGCAATTTTTTTAATTTTTGCGCTATTACCCTCATCAACTTCAATACTAATTTCAAGTCTATTCCTTGGCTTAAAAATTTCATTAATTTCTACGTCAGCTCCATATCTTCCATTTGAAGCATATGATCTAACAAGTTCCGACTTAACCTTTTCAAGTGTTGATCTTTTATAAACCTCTCCCTCTTTAATGCCAACACCATCTAGACTTTCCAAGAGCTGTTCAGTTTTAAGAGCTTTGTTACCAGAAATTTCAATTAATGATATTGAAGGTCTTTCAACTACAGTAATAATAAGAGTATTTCCATCTTTACCGATTTGAATATCATCGAATTGTTCAGTTGAAAAAAGAGATCTAACAATATCATTGGACTTCCTTATATCAATTCTATCTCCAACACTAATAGGTATTACATTAAAGATGCTACCTGTAGAAACTCTTTGTAGTCCAATTATTCTAATATCGCTTACTAAAAATTCATCAAAAGCATTAAGATTTAGGCTAAGTAAAAATGATAAAAAGATAATTTTTAAATTCTTCATTTATAAAGCCTATAGAAATCTTGATATGTCATTAAAAATTGCAAAAACCATAAGCATGACAACAATTGCTGCGCCACCAGTATAAATTATGTTTTCTGCCTTTTCAGGTAACGGTTTTCCTCTTATTGCCTCAATTCCAAGTAAAGTAAGCTGTCCTCCGTCCAACACTGGAATTGGTAATAAATTAAGCACTGCTAGACTGATACTTAAGAGTGCCATCAAATACATGAATGGTAAAAATCCTGCTTGAGCAGTATCTCCTGCCATTTGAGCAATGCCAATTGGACCACTTAAATTTTCGGTACCCATATTTCCACTTATC
>CACCOR010000002.1:0-97726 GCA_902547695.1 uncultured SAR86 cluster bacterium
TTTTCAGGTTAACTCCAAGTGAATATATTAGTGAAAAAGAAATAGAGGCTGCCTCAAAAGCATTTCCAGCAGTTGGCGATAGTGTATTCAATCCACAACAACAGTTCCCAATGGCCTGGCCTGCAACTTTTTTAGAATAAATTTTTAAAAATGTTTGTTGCGATTGATTTTGGAATAACAAACACAGATGTTGCGGTTAATCAAAATGGTGATGATATATTCTATTCATTTCCATCAAGATCAATAACAAATGAGTTTATTGATTATATCTTTAATGAAATTGATTTAGATTTTGTTAATTTGCGTAAAATTGGAGTAACAGGCGGCAAATCTAGTAATTTAAGTAATACATATAAAGATGTGCCTATTAGTAAGATTAATGAAGAAGAAGCAATAGGCCTTGGTGCGATGGCTTTATATGATATTTATGACGAGTCTTTTGTAGCTGTTAGCACTGGAACTGGGACTGCATGTATACATCATAGTAATAGTAAATTTAACTACTTAGGAGGAATATCAGTCGGAGGTGGAACATTACAGGGCTTATCAAAATATTTAATAAGTACTGAAAATGCAAAAGATATTGAGGAATTGGCTAAAAAAGGAGATAGAAAAGAGTTAGATTTTTTGATTGGAGATGTAGTAAATGAAGTTGGTTCTTTAAATCAAGATATTACTGCATCAAATTTTGGCAAAGCAAAAAATAATGAAAATACGTCCAAAGAAGACACTGCTGCTTCTCTTTCAAATATGATTGGTGAAATCATTGGAACAATATCTTATCTAAATGCTCTTTTGTGTAATGAAAATAAAGTTTATTTCTTAGGGAGAACATCATTAAATAAAGTTATAAAAACTGCTATTGAAGATAGGTTAAAACTTGCTAATATTAGTGGTGTATTTAAAGAAAGCAGAGAATATGGTAATGTACTTGGTGCATTAAGATCTATTCAATCAGATTAGAAGAATTTTTATAGAAAATGGAAGTATTAACAGATAAATCAATAATTATTACTTTGGCTGTCCCAGCTTTTTTTGTGTTAATAATAATAGAGTATTTTTACGGCTTATTTATTGGCAAAAATACTTATCGTTTGAATGATACATTAACGAGTATTTCTTTAGGAATGATAAGTAGATTTCCTGTTATGTTAAATTTTGGAGTTCAGAGTGCAATATTTATATATATTAGTCAGTATCTTAACCTAGGGCTTTTATCTGTTAAGAATCCTTTTACCTGGATAGCTGCCTTTCTTTTGTATGACTTGTCATATTACTGGATGCATAGAATGCATCATGAGATAAAAATTTTATGGGCAACTCATAGCGTCCATCATCATGGAGAAGATTACAATTTAGCAACTGCTTTGAGACAAACTAGCACAGGATGGCTTTGGAAATGGATCTTTTATACACCAATGATGCTAATTGGAGTGCCTGGTGAAGTATTCGTTACTGTAGCAGGTATTAATTTAGTTTATCAATTTTGGGTTCACACAGAACATATAGGGCACCTAGGTTTTCTTGAGAAAATATTTATTACGCCTATGAATCATCGAATTCATCACGCAAAAAATAAAGAATACATTGATGCAAATTATGGAGGTGTTTTCATAATTTGGGACAGGATGTTTGGAACTTATACTCCACAAAGAGATGAACTCGATCCTGTTTATGGGACTGCAACGCCATTGAATAGTTGGAACCCTATATGGGCTAATTTCCAAGTTTTTTCAATAATGGTAAAAGACACTATCAAAACTAAGTTATGGAAAGATAAGATTAAAGTATGGTTTGCAGAAACATATTGGAGACCTGAGGATTGTATTGAGGAAAAAGATCCAAAAGACTTTTACAAAAAATTTAATCCTACAATAGGTACTGACATTAAAATTTTTAGTGTCACACAAATATTATTTACAACTACAGTATTCAATCTTGTTTTTATAAATGCGCCTTTACTTTCGTACTTTGAAATTTGTTTGTTTGGAGTATCCTTAGTTACTCTAGCATCTTTAACTGGATATTTGATGCATGGAAAGAGAATTGCCTATCAGCTTATTTTGTTATTTTCGATATTAAGCATTCTAATAATATTCACATATGATCCAATAAACATGAGCTTAATTTCTTCAAAATTACTTTTAGCTCAGCTTAGTTGTAATGTTATAACAGTAACTGGAATACTTTTTTTCCAGTCACTGTTAAATATGAGAACTTTAAAGACTTAATTTACTGAACATCAAATCTGTCAGCATTCATAACTTTATTCCAGGCACATATAAAGTCTTTTGCGAACTTATCTGAAGAATCGTCCTCAGCATATACTTCAACAATTGCTCTTAATTGAGAGTTTGAACCGAAAACAAGATCAGATCTTGATGCAGTTCTGACCTTTTCTCCAGATTTTCTATCAAATGCCTCATAAGAATTACCTGTTCCATTAGGTTTCCATTGAACAGACATATCCAGCAAAGTTTTAAAGTAGTCATTGCTTAATTTATTTGGATCCTCGGTAAATAATCCATATCCATTTGAACTTATGCCCAGAGATCTCAAGCCACCAACAAGCACTGTCATTTCTGGTGCCGTAAGACCAAGTAATTGAGCTTTATCAAGCATAATTTCCTCAGGAGATATATTTACGCCTTTTGCATGATAATTCCTGAAGGCATCAGACTTAGGTTCTAGAACCTCAAATGATTCTATATCAGTTTGCTCTTGAGATGCATCGCCTCTTCCAGGAGTAAATGGAACTTCTACACCTGAAGCCTTTTCTATAGCAAGATTACCAGCCAATACTACAACATCAGCAACTGAGGCTCCTGTTTCATTTGAAATTGATTCGTATATGTCCAAGACTTTACTAAGTTGACTCGGATTATTGGCTTCCCAATCTTTTTGCGGAGCTAATCTAATTCTTGAACCATTAGCTCCTCCTCGCATGTCAGAGCCTCTATATGTAGATGCACTTGCCCAAGCAGTCTCCACCATTTCCTGAATTGACAAACCTGACTTACTAATCATTTCTTTTACTTTTTCAATATCGTAATCAGAGTTGCCTAAAGGAACTGGATCCTGCCATATTAATTCCTCACCAGGAACTTCTGGACCCATGTATCGCGACTTTGGACCCATATCTCTGTGAAGAAGTTTGAACCATGCTCTTGCAAAAGCATCTGCAAATTCATCAGGATTTTCGTGAAATCTTTTTGAAATTTTCTTATAACTTGGATCTTCTCTTAAAGCCATATCAGCAGTTGTCATCATTGTTGGGACTTTCTTTGAAGCATCTTCAGCATCCGGAGCCATATCTTCTTCAGTTTGACCAACAGCATGCCAAATGTGAGCTCCTGCAGGACTTTTAGTTAATTCCCACTCATAACCAAACAATAAATCAAAATATCCATTGTCCCACTGAGTAGGATTTGCAGTCCACGCTCCTTCAATACCACTAGTTATTGTGTCGCTACCTACTCCAGATGCATATGTACTTGTCCAACCAAATCCCATTTCTTCTAATGGAGCTCCCTCTGGTTCTGATTGAACATGATTTTCTGCTCCAGCTCCATGCGCTTTTCCAAAAGTATGGCCTCCTGCAACAAGAGCAACAGTTTCTTCATCATTCATTGCCATTCTTCCAAATGTTTCTCTAATGTCATGAGCACTTGCTAAAGGATCTGGATTTCCATCTGGTCCTTGTGGATTAACATATATTAGCCCCATTTGAACAGCCGCAAGGGGGTTATCTAATTCTCTTTCACCCTTGTATCTTTTATTTTCAAGCCATTCTGATTCAACGCCCCAATGAATATCCTCTTCTGGACCCCAAATATCTGCTCTTCCACCACTAAATCCAAAAGTAGTTCCACCCATGGATTCAATCGCTACATTTCCAGCTAGTATTAATAAATCTGCCCAGCTGATTTGTTTCCCATATTTTTGTTTAATTGGCCACAACAACCTTCTAGCTTTATCTAAATTACCATTATCAGGCCAACTATTTAGTGGAGCAAAACGTTGAGCGCCAGTACCACCACCACCTCGTCCATCTGTGTTTCTATAGGTACCAGCAGCATGCCAGGTCATTCTAATGAAAAATGGTCCATAGTGACCATAGTCTGCAGGCCACCAATCTTGTGAATCTGTCATTAACTCATTTAAATCCTTCTTGAGAGCTTCATAATCTATTTTTTTAAACTCTTCTCTATAATCAAAATCATCATCCATAGGATTCGATTTTTTATCGTGCTGATGCAAAATATTGAGGTTAAGCTGATTTGGCCACCAGTCTCTTGTCGAAGTTCCACTTGAACTATTTGTTGTCATTGCCCCATGCATTACAGGACATTTACCTTCTGATTTATCAGTCATCTAATAATCTCCTTATTTATTTATAAAAATGTGCAAAAAGAAAGTTTCTAATAATAAATATACTATAAAAAAATTAAAAAAAAAGTACTAAAAGTATATAAAAATGGTGGAGCTACGCGGGATCGAACCGCGGACCCCCTGCTTGCAAAGCAGGTGCTCTCCCAGCTGAGCTATAGCCCCACATTTGGTTGCAATATTGTACTTTAAAGAATATTTTTTTGTATATTTAATCTAAATTCTTTTTATTATTGATCGGAGCCAATTTAGAAGACTTTAACTGTTCAGGATTTGGATTTTTACTGCTTCTGCCTGAAGCACTGGCAACGACATTTTCTTTATAAATATTAAAAACCTCAAATAGTAAATAAAACCAAAATCCATTAACCACAGGTTCAACTATTGCATCTATAGCAGCTAGGTTCAAAGGCGCACCAGTTAGAAGCCTATTACATGTCATTGCGATTAATATATGGCCAATTGTATATATGATGGCAAGATAAATTCCAACATTATGCGAACTAAAAATTTTTGTTGGCATATTATCTAATCTTTTTGTAATGTGGTTCTTTAAAACTACCAGAAGAAAATAAAACCAAAATCCATTAATAATAGGCTCTATAAATGCATCTGCGGCAGCCATATCTATGGAAGCTCCAGTAATGATTCTGTTGCATGTCATGGCTATTAAAATATGACCAATGGTATATATGACAGCAAGAACTAAGTTGTCATACTTAAAAACTTTTACGTCGTCATACTTTAAATAATTTTTCATATTAGATATTCTACTTCAAAAAAAAGGGCAATTGAATTGCCCTTTCTTTATTTTTAGGGGTACCGTATAACACCCCTCTCCCAAAGAAACCTTAGAACTTCTTGCTTATTGAAACTCTCACATTTTTTTCTTCACCAACAGACGCTTGGTGAGTACTATGTGAATGTGGGAAATAAAGCTCGTCAGTTAAGTTTTCTACATTAAAACGTAACACTAAATCATCAGATATATTGTAATAAGCAGCCATATCAAATCTTGTATAGCTAGGTAAGATAAGATCTGGTTTATTATTTTTAATATTGGATTCTCCTTGTTTTGTGAATCCAAATGCAATACCAGCTTTATCTGAAATTTCATATGTTCCGTATAGAGTTAACATCTGATCGGGTATTTCTCTTGGCTCTCCTCTACTTGAAGTTTCCCCATCCATTGCTGTGAAGCCAGCTACTAAACTGAACTTGTCAGTAAGATTACCTTTTAGTTCCGCTTCAAATCCATCAACAGTTAGGCCTTTAATATCTACATCTTCACCTGTAACATCATCTTTGCTTGCAACAGTTTGCTCACTCTCAAAAAATGCAGCTGTAAGGCTTAAGTCATCAGATATTGCAACTTTGACTCCAACTTCAGAACTTTCGTAAACGTCTGGGTCAAGAGCAGCACTGCTTGCTGATAATGATTTGAATTGTTCGCCAGATCTAGGAAGGAAACTTTCACTGTAACTGTAATAAACAGAAATATTATCTTTTGGCTTATATATCAAACCAGCTCTTGGTGAAAATTCTTTATCTTCTCTTGATTGAGCAGAGCCATTTTTAACATCTGTTACAGTAATATCAAATGTATCATGTCTCCCACCAATCATTAATTTAAGATTGTTATTTACGTCAATCTGATCTTGAAAGTATATTGAAGTAACTTCGATATCAGACTTAGTTTTGCTCTTCAAATCAGCTCTATAATCGTTCGTTGATGGTTGCCCTGCTGCATTGACCTTAAAGTCCATAGGATTAGTAATATTAAAGACCTCATTGTCGTCCTGAGTATTACTAAAGTATGTGTTGTAACGTAAATTATTATTTGTTGTATCTATTATTTCACCACCAAATAAAATTGTGTGAGTTGTGGAACCCATTTCAATTTCATTAACTAAATTTCCAGAAATGATTGTATTTTCTCTTGAAGTTGGATCATAGTAACCATCCATTGTTACTACAGTTGCTCCAGCAGAGTAACCAGACGCATAGTAATTTTGGTACATTTTATCAAATTCACTAGAAACTACTTGAAGATTACCTTTACTAGTATCTGAGAATACAGTACTTAATGTTGCTCTAAATATATCAGCTTCAAGAGTTGTAAGGTTGTCTCCCTTGGAATCACCGAAGACAATGTCCTTAAATCTTTCTACAGGTCTTCCGTTTTCAGTTGGAATACCTCTATCAATATATCTTTCATGATCTGCATGCTCATAAGAAACATCTAGTGTAGTTCTATCACTAAGTTGGATCTTCATTGTAGGATTAATTCCTAGTCTGTCACCATCATAGAAGTCTCTATGATTTTCAAGAGCATCACTATGAACCATGATTCGAAATGCGGAGTTATCACCACTAACTGTATTGTAATCAACAGCTAAATCGCTTGCTCCAAATGAATCCATGCCTAAGTTGATTGATCCAAATTGCTCACCCATAACAGCTTTTTTGGTCACTCTGTTAATGACACCACCAGTTCCGCCTCTTCCAAATAAAAGCGCGTTAGGTCCTTTCAATATTTCTACTTGCTCTACGTTATATAGTGAACGATAGTATTGAACATCATCTCTTGTTCCGTCTTGAAAGAAATCTGCTGTGGATCTAACTCCTCTAAACACCACTGCATCTCTATGACTTTCACCTTGTGATGTGTTCACACCAGTTGTATATCTAACGATATCACCAATTTCTCTAAAACCACGCTCTTGTATTTCATCATCTGTAACAATTGATACAGTTTGTGGAACGTCTAAAACTGGTACAGGTGTTTTTAAAGCATTGACCTGGTCAGAATATAAAACATTACCCTTAACAATTACTTCTTCTACATCTCCATCATTGTCCTGAGCAAAGATAAATGACGATATTAAAAGAGCTCCAATGAATAATACTGGAGATATGTCTTCAAAAAGTTTAATTGTTATTTTGTTCATAATTATCCTCTTAAAAATTAGTTGAAAGCTACTTTTTTTCGCCTAAAGATTTTTGATTAAAAAATCAGAAAACTGCACACTTTTAGGGGAATGACCAATAAAGTAGCTTTCATGAATGAGAATGATAATGATTCTCATTTAGATTTGCAAGTAGAGATACAAAAAAATATATAAATTTTTTATCTAATTAATAATTGTTTAGAGAAAAACTTTGGAAAATAGCTATTTATTGCCTCTTATGGCGAAGTAAGTTCCAAGAAGAAATAAAAATATTTGCTCGCTCATAAATAACTTGGGAGTAACTAGCCAATCAGAATGAGCAATCAAAATAGCTCCTATCATTATTACGCCGACTGCTCCGCCAGATAATCTTGTTACTAAATCACCAACTTTATTCTTTAGTAAACCACCTAAAATAATTCCAGCACCTGCACCAACCTCACCTAATGCGACTAAACTAGTAACTATTTCTGGATACATGTAGCCCATGCTTTCGAACCAAGTAACCATTCTTTCTGGAGGTAATGGAAACTTGCCTGCTCCATGAAGAATAAAGGAAATTCCCAAACCCAATCTAAGTAACCAAGGTGTAATTGGCATTAAAGGATTTGCTATAGATTCAAGAAGATTATTTAATTTATTCATTTATTTAGCCTTGCTTATATAGATTTTAAAAGTATATCCTCATCAGCACAAAGTTCAAAACCTTTTAAGTCAAGAAGTTCATCTAACTCATCATTACCAATTCTTATCTTTGCTAACATCTTTCCACATTTAGAAACTTTTTCTTCTTTAACGCAACCCATATCAAAAAGTGAAGATCTAATATTACCCATATTATTTTCCATAGAAATCCATCCCTGATATACACCATTAAAAAGAACATTATTTATTTTTGCTCTTAAATCTTTAAATTCATTGTCATCTTGAGCAGAAATAAATACTTCCTCATTTTTTTTAAACTTTAAGATATCTAATTTTGAAGCATCAATTAAATCACATTTGTTATTAACAATAATTTGAGGAATATTCATAACTCCAATGTCATTTAAAATATTGTTAACTTCCATAATTTTTAATTTGTAATCAACATCATGACTGTCGACAACATGCAATAAAAGATCAGCAGTTTTAAGTTCATCTAAAGTAGCCTTAAAAGACTCTATCAATTGAGTTGGCAATTCTGAAATAAAACCAACAGTATCCGAGAATAATATTGGACCATGTTTTGGATCCTTGTTTTTTCTTGTAACTGAGTCCAATGTTGCAAACAATTTATCTTCAGCGAGTTGAGAACTTTCTGTTAATTTATTAAATAAAGTTGTTTTTCCTGCATTTGTATATCCAACTAATGCTACTAATTTATTTCTACTTTTTTTCCTTGAGTATCTATTGATCTCTCTTTGTTTATGTGATTTTTCAAGTCTTTGATTAAGTCTTTTAATTCGCTTATTTATAAGCCTTCTGTCAGTTTCTAACTGAGTTTCACCAGGGCCTCGTAAACCTATTCCCCCCTTTTGTCTCTCAAGGTGAGTCCATCCTCTTATGAGTCTTGTTGATAAATGTTTAAGCTGCGCAAGTTCAACTTGTAATTTACCAATGTGTGAAGATGCCCGAGTAGCAAAAATATCTAAAATAAGTTCAGTCTTATCAATGACCCTCTTATTAAAAAACTTTTCCAAATTTCTTGTTTGAGAAGCAGAAAGTTCATGGTTAATTATTATTATTTCAATATCGCTTTGTATGATCTGATTCTTTAAATTTTCAAGATTTCCTTTCGTTATAAACGTATTAATTACTGGAGCAGTTTGTTTTAAACATTTACTACTGTGAATAATTAACCCAGATGAAACGACAAGACTTTCAAACTCATCAAAAGCATTCTCTAATTTTGTTTTTTTATTTAGAGATTCAACATTAATGAATAATAGAAAAGCCTTTTTTATTTCATTAACATCAACAGAATTCATTAATGATATTTTAAAGATATTTTTGTATTTTTATTAAAAAATTAGAACTTTTTCTTTTGTTGCTCACATTTACCATTTGCAAAGATTTCAATCTTAGGATTCTTGCCTTTTGATTCATCTTTCTTTTTAAGCCATATGTCTCCATAAATTTGACCTTTTCCTGTAAACCAATTGAAGCTGTTTGTAATTTTATATACTTCTACTTTATATTCTGGAAACAATGGATGCTCCTCTTCAACTTCCATGGTATGAGTAACAGCAATTCCAGTATCTTTTGTTTCGACATACCATTTTGCGTCCTCGTTGATCCATGCTGGAGCAGGTTCTAGTGTATGGGTAAGAGATTTGTAGGTTTCTTTAGCAGAATCAACATCCCAATATTGAACAACATATAAAGAATTTTTTTCCCAATCTTCTTCAGCAAAATTAGTTTTTGCCCTTCTCAATAAAAAAAGAGATTGTTGAGTTTGTCTAGCTAAGTTTCTAAAAAGCTCAATGCCCTCAGCAAGATAAGTTTTTTTTATGTCTTTATAAGTTACTGAATATTCTCCATTTAATTCACATAATACTTTTGAGCTTTGAGAATAAAGCGGTATTGATAGAATTAGAATTAATAAAAAACGCATTCTGTAATGTGAAGCGAAAATTATTTAGATAACTTTCGCTTCATTTAAAAATCTTATTCAGCGAAATCTTTTCCTTTAGCTGCTTCAACCTCACGCTTATTCGGATTAACTGATTCTCTGAATGGCACATCAACAACTTCGCCTTCAACTGGCTCACCTGGAGTTACTGAATATTCATCAGGTAATTTCACTAGCAATTTAGTCCCAACCTCAGAAGAGGACCATGGAACCCATGCAAGCGCAATATTAGTTTCAAGCTCTGGCGACCACCACGGAGAGGTAACATATCCCATATCATTTCCATCAGTGTCAGCAATAAGCCAAAAATCTGGAGCATAGTCTGTGATTTCTTTACCCCCTAGGGTAATTCCAACCATTTTCATTTTAAATGGAGCATCACCACTATCGATAACATCTCTTTGTCTTTCTAGTTCTGCCTTGCCAATGTAGTCTGACTTTTTATTTCGAGGTACTTGATAAGCTAAATTAACTTGAAAAGGTGAAGTTTCATGATCCAAGTCTTGACCCCATGACAAAATCCCCGCAGCAATTCTTCTATGGTGAGCAGGAGCAATTACCATTAGACCAAACTCTTCGCCATCTTCAAGAACTTTATTCCAGACTTTTTCAGCATTTTCATGCGTATCACGAACATAAATTTCATAACCTTTTTCGCCAGTAAATCCTGTCTGACTGATAACACAATCAGCACCATTGATGTTAGCTTCCATGAGACCATAATACGGAACATCTCTAAGCTCTTCACCTGCGAGCTTTGCCATTAGATCCTCGGACAAAGGTCCTTGTATCTGAAGAGGACAAACATCAATTTCATCTATTTCTACATTAAATTTTTTCGCAACATTAACACCTTGCATCCAAAGTAATAAATCACTGTCTGATATTGAGAACCAAAACTCGTCCTCAGATAGTCTTAATAAAACTGGATCATTCAGAATGCCGCCTTTCTCATTACATAAGATTGCATATTTACCATGCATTGGTTCGATTTTTGTTGCATCACGAGTAATAACAAAATCTGTAAATGCCTCAGCGTCAGGACCTTTCACTCTTATTTGCCTCTCTACAGCAACGTTCCACATTGTTACTCTATTGACCAATGCTTCATATTCGACCATAGCACCTCCATCCTCTGGTTTTACATAACCTCTTGGATGATAGATCCTGTTATAAACAGTTGCTCTCCAGCAACCTGCTTCATGAGATAAATGCCAAAATGGCGATTTTCTTACTCTAGTTGATATAAGAAGTTCAGTAGGCGTTCTGCCACTCTGTCTTAAATTTATGGGTACTACTCGATCACTTTGATCTACATTTGGATGATTTGGATGTGTCATATTTCCTCCCCGATATATGCAACAATTTCAGTCAATTTATCATCAGTTTTTTACTTTGTAAATCAAAATTTTTTATGATTTTTTTGTTACTAAAAAAGATAAATTTTTTATAAAAATTAAATTATTGGAACAAAAGGTATGCAGCTAAATAACCCAAAAATAAGGGCTAAAATTATCATCATTCTCATATCTAGATTCTCTCATATAAAAAGAATAAAATGTTGAAATGATAAAAAAATCTTTGTATCTATTATTCGTAATTATATTTGTGCCTTTTGTAGTATCTGAAAACGATATCTCAGATCTTGACTCTGAACAAATGCTTTTAGTTCATAAAACACCTACATGTGGTTGCTGCAAAATGTGGATGAAACATGTTGAGGAAAATGGTTTTACTGCTTATGGCCAAGATCATCAAAATCTAATGAAGATAAAAGAAAAATACAATATTGAGCCTCAATATAGATCATGCCATACAGCAGTTTCTTCTGATGGATTTGTGTTCGAAGGTCATATTCCAAGCAAATACATAAAACAATTTTTATCAGAAGATCATCCTGAGGCTATTGGATTATCAGTTCCTGGTATGCCTCTTGGGTCTCCTGGCATGGAAGTTGACGATCGTTTTATGCCCTATGATGTGCTTATTCTTTTTAAAGATGGCACGAGTAAGGTTTATGCAGAAGTAAGACAATAAATTTATTTATAATAATTAGAAATATTTTTTCTACAGAATAAATGTTGAAATAAGAACTTATTTTAGTAATTCTATTATTGTGACATCCTCATCAGAAAATTATTACAATCCTTTTGGTGCCGTCTTGCTCGCCTTGATTATTTTCTTTTTACCGGCCACGTTCCTGTACATTATTCTGGGAATAACTGAATCATTACTTGATAGAGATCTTCTCAATCAAAATCCAGTAAATATAAATATCAATGGTCTTGAAACAACGCTTTATCCAATAAAAGATAACTTGCTATATTTGCTTTCAATACCCATACAAATTTGGTTAATGATTATGTTTCTAAATAGAAGGAATATTAGCCTCACACAGAGTCTTGGTTTATATAAATTCAATAAGAAAGCTTTTGTTTCATCTTTTGTTATTTGGTTTATTGTTGCTGCTTTAAGTTACTTATATGGTTATTTATTAGATATAGAAATTCCTGAAGATTTTGTCAATCTCACTAAAGCTGCTCCACCGTTGTTGATAGCCATTGTATTTATCATTGGAGCACCAATTGTCGAAGAGCTTTTATTTAGAGGATTTCTTTTTTCAAATCTTAAACATTCTGTACTTGGAGTTAATGGAAGTATTATTCTAACCACCATATTGTGGACGTCTATTCACGTACAATATGATTTTTCATTACTGATTTCGTTATTTTTTCTTGGTTTATTGCTTGGGTATATTAGGCATAAATATAACTCGGTATACTTAGCTATAGTTATTCATGCTATTCACAATCTTTTAGCAACAATAAATATTTTATTTTTTATTTAACTTTAAATGGTGGGCCCGGGAGGACTCGAACCTCCGACCAATGGATTATGAGTCCACTGCTCTAACCAACTGAGCTACAGGCCCAATGTTCTAAAGAACAAAAGAGCGTGTAATTATATAAGAATTACCATATTAAGGAAGCCTTAAACTTTTCAAATAAAACGAATAGGTTATTATCTTATTATGATTAATCTGGATGATATAACCCCTTTCGCAGAAGGTGGCAATCGAATGTGTTTTGTTCATCCAAATAATCCCAGTAGATGTCTAAAAGTAGTTCATCCAGGATTGCTTGAAAAAATTAAAAAAAATAAGTCTTGGTATAAAAGATTAAGATCTCTAGAAAGCTTTGATGATAATCTCAGAGAACAAGAAGCATATAATCAAAAGGCACTCAAAAAAGATGATCCTGATATGTGGACACATTTAGCGAAATGGCACGGTATGACAGAAACAAATATTGGTATGGCTTCTGAGACTGAGTTAATAACAAATAATGGGGAAATCGCTGAAACACTTGAAACATATCTTTTTAGGGAAGGTATTACTGAGGAAATAAAATTAGCTATACAAGAGTTTCAAACTTGGCTAGAAAAACATTTAATACTTACCAAGAATCTTATACCCCATAATCTTGTTATTAGTCAGCGAAACGAAAAAATCATTATTAAAATCATTGACGGTTTGGGCTCACAAGCATTTATTCCTCTTCCAAGCTACTCAAGTTTTTTTGCTAAAAGATACGTTAAAAGAAGAATACAACTTATGTGGAGTAGAATTCATTGGGATCTATCTGGAAGAAAAGGAAACTGGAAATAAATTATTCGTCTAAGAAGCTTTTAAGATGACTTGATCTACTAGGATGTCTTAACTTTCTCAAAGCTTTAGCTTCAATTTGTCTGATTCTCTCTCTTGTAACATCAAATTGCTTACCAACCTCTTCAAGAGTGTGATCAGTATTCATGCCAATACCAAATCTCATTCTTAAAACTTTTGCTTCTCTTGCTGTTAGCGATGCAAGCACATCATCAGTAGCAAAGTGTAAACTTTCCTCAGTAGCATTTTCTAATGGAGATTCAATAACTGTATCTTCAATGAAATCACCTAGACTTGAATCTTCATCATCTCCAATTGGTGTTTCAGTTGAAATTGGTTCTTTAGCAATTTTAAGAACTTTTCTTACCTTGTCCTCAGGCATATCAAGCTCTTTACTCAACTCTTCAGGAGTTGGCTCTCTTCCCATATCTTGCATCATTTGACGAGAAACTCTATTAAGTTTGTTAATTGTTTCAATCATATGTACTGGGATTCTTATGGTTCTGGCCTGATCAGCAATTGATCTTGTAATAGCTTGTCTAATCCACCAAGTTGCATATGTAGAAAACTTATAACCCCTTCTATATTCAAATTTATCAACTGCTTTCATAAGTCCAATATTGCCCTCTTGAATTAAATCTAAGAACTGCAGTCCTCTATTGGTATATTTTTTTGCGATTGATATTACTAGCCTCAAGTTAGCTTCAACCATATCTTTTTTAGCTCTTCTCATTTTTGTCTCGCCCATAGACATGTTTCTATTAATTTCTTTAATTTCTTTAATACTAAGGCCAACTTTATTCTCAATTTCTAATATATCTTTTTGAGCAATAACTACATCTTGTTTTACTTTTTCTAAAAGATCTTTTTTATATTTCTTTTCTTTCATCAAGCTATCTACCCATCTAACTTTAGTAAGATTGTCTGGGTATAGGGCTAGAAAATCTTTTCTAGGTATGCGAGCATTTTTTACTAATTGATTTTGAATAAACTTCTCTTTTTCTCTGATGCTATTAAGTCCATGTCTAGCAATTGCAGCTATATCCTCAAACATTCTCGGACTAAATTTTAAAAACTGAAAAATTTCACCAAGTTTTTTAAATTCAGCATTAGCTTCTTTAGAATGTCTTCCTTTTTTATCAATAACTTTTGTTGTCTTATTAAATTGACGCTTCAGGCTGGTCATTCTTTTTTGAACCTCTTTCATATCTGGTCCCGATGATCCTTCCTCATCAGATGACTCAGCAGCTTCGGCTTCTTCTTTAGCTCTTTGACTTCCAGGTCCTGCTGATGGAACTTCTTCCATCTCTTCAAGGAATCCTGTTAGAAAATCATTTATTTTCTTTTCACCATCCTTTACAAGTTGGAAATAATGTAAAACATACTCAACTGTTTTTGGATACATTACGCTTGCATTGAGAAGATCTCTCATTCCTTCTTCTATTCTTTTAGCGATTTCAATTTCGCCTTCTCTAGTAAGAAGATCAACTGTTCCCATCTCTCTCATATACATTCTAACCGGGTCAGTTGTTCTTCCAGTTTCATTTTCTACAGCTGCTAAAGCTTCTGCTGCTTGTTCGAGAGCAATATCATCGGAATCTTCAGATTCTGCTAACATTAATGTATCAGCATCGGGTGCTGTTTCATGTACTTGCAGACCTAAATCATTAATCATTCCAATGATTTCATCTACTTGATCAGGATCAGATATATCATCAGGAAGATGGTCATTAACATCTGAATATGTAAGATAACCTTGTTCTCTTCCTTTTTCGATAAGCTCAGCGATCTTTGAGCCTTTTTGATTTAATTTATCCACAGAAAAATCCTCTTTTGTCCCCTTTATTTAAGGATTGATTACCAAAAATCAATCTAAATAGAGCTTAAATTTTTTATCAAAGCTTCTTCATCCTGCGACATTTTATCTTTTTTTAGAATAATTTGTTGTAATTCTCTTTTTTCTGCAGATGTTAGCTCTTGCATATTATACTTTTCTTTTAAAATTTCTTCTCTTTCAGAGTTTGTTTGAGAGATTATTTTAAGACAATCTTTAATCATCGAGGTGGCGTCCTCCTCCGATAATTTAACTTCTGATACTAAAGCCTCACCAAAAATATTCTTAATTCTTTCTGATTCTATCTTCTCAAAAATAATTGATGGATTTGAATCTGGAGAGTCTTGATATAAGTTTTTAATATCATTAATAAAATTAAATTTTGAGTCATGAGTGATTAATGAAAACTCATTAATTGAAGATAATTTTGGATGTTGTATAAGCGCCGTAAAGATTCCCAACACAGATTTCCTCAAAACTGTGTTTGTTGATTCCTTTACTTCTTCTTTTTTTGCAGGAGAAACTTTTTTAGACTTTGATTCTCCTTGAATTAATTTTGAGAAATCAAGATCACATATTTTTGATACTTCATTAATATATGCTTCTTTTAAAGTATCATTTGAAATTTTATTCACTAAAGGTAATGCAAATTTTGCTACCATCGATCTCCCTTCTAGTGTCGATAAATCATCCTGATCTTTAACATAATCAAAAAAGAAATCAGAAAATGATTTAGCTTCTTTTGCTAAATTTAAGAAAGCATCTTTTCCATTACTACTCACATAACTATCTGGATCTTCATTAGGCTCTAAAAAAATAAAACTAATTCTAGTATCCTCTCTTAAAAGTGATAATGCATTTTCAACCGCTCTCCAAGAGGCTTTATATCCTGCTTCATCGCCATCAAAAACAATATAAATAGTATTTGTGTAACTTAAAATTTTTCTTAGTTGCTCTTGAGTAAAAGCTGTCCCTGACGAGGCAACAGCATTTTTTATACCATGTTGAAATAACCCAATGACATCCATATATCCTTCAACAAGAAATATAGATTCAGGTCTTTTGTTAATCTCTCTTATTTCATATAAACCGTATAGTTCATATTTTTTCTTATATGTTTTTGTTTCTGGTGAATTAAGATATTTGGCCTGATCTTTTTTGTCTGATAACAGCCTTCCTCCAAATGCAATGCACTCTCCTTTAATGTTTCTAATTGGAAACATAAGTCTGTCTCTAAATCTATCGTAATATTCGCCGTCGTCATTTTTACCAAATAGTCCTGATTCATCCAAATCTATTTCCTTGAATTCATTTTTAAGATTTTCATAAAGTGTAGGTTTCTTATTAGATGAATAACCTAATTGAAAAAATTTTGCTGTTTCTCCAGATATTCCTCTTTCCTTTAAGTATTTGATTGTTTTCTTCCCCTGATCTGATTTAAGTTGTTCGTAAAATACCTGAGAGGCACGATTGTTAATCTTTGTAGCATTAGAAGTATCTACAGGTGCCTCCTGCTTTGGTATCTCCATTCCAACCTGAGTTGCAAGTGTTTCAACAGCTTCTAAAAAATCCAAGCCATCATGTTTTCTTAAAAAATGAATTGCATTTCCTGACTCTTTACATCCAAAGCAATGATAGGTACCTGTTTCCTCATATACCTTAAAGGAAGCTGTTCTTTCCTCACCAGAGCCATGAAAAGGACACTTGGCCCAATAAGCACCACCTTTTCTCTCGAGAGTTAATCTTCTTCCAATGACATCAACTATGTTTATTGAAGACAATAAACGATCTATAAATGTTGAAGGAATAGACATACTTATAATTCTTTATTAAACCAATTATCAATTAATATTTTTGCTACATTAGCATCTACGATATCAGATTTATTTTCGACGAGAATTTCTTTAGCCTCGAATGTGGTTAATCTTTCATCAATATATTCATATTGTGCATCATAAATAGTTTTTAAATGTTTAACGAACTTCTCAACTTTTTTCATTATTTCACTATCAGTGCCATCCATATTTAGTGGCTTACCAATAATAATAAGTTCAGGCTTCCATTCATCTAACAAAACACTAATCTCTTTCCAGTTAACTTGATCATTATTATTAAAAATTATTTGTAATGGTGAAGAAGTATTAGTTTCAGTTTGTCCAACAGCAACGCCTATTTTTTTCTCACCATAATCAAAAGCGACTATTTGCATTTAATTAATCGAAAAATTCCAGTCACGAACTATTTCAAGAACGCTATATTCGTTAGACATTGTTTTGTTAAAAGGAGCAAAAGGAGCTGACTCTTTTAAAATATTAATAGCCATGTCATCAATTGCCTTATCTCCTGATGAAATAAGAATTTCTGATTTAACTAAATTCCCATAAACATCTATAGTAGCCATAATCTGCACTCTGCCATCCAAGAAGCTTTTACTCTCTGAAATTATATTGTCTCCAGTAGTTTCTATTTGTCTTTGCCATAAATTTAAATATACGGCTTCCTCAGTATTAACAACAGAATTTGCCTGAAGTTTTTTTACTTTATATGGTTGTAATGTTTTCTTTGATGAGCTTATGTTTCCATTCTGAGAGATTGATAAATCTAAATCCGAACTAAATGAATCACCCAAATTAGTTTTAGTAATTAAATCTTGATTTGAATTAGCGAATTTAACGTTAATTATTGGAGATTCTTTAAAAATTGGTAATTTATAGTATGTGGTAATTGAAATTCCAAAAATTAATAACAGGTGAATTAATAGCGAAATTATAAAAGATTTATTAAAAGTTAAAGAACGTCTACTAATAGTTTCTGTTGAAGAAAAAATACTCATAAGCCTTTAAAGTATTCTTCTATCGGATTCATATGTGTTTGATCAAGAATTTCTCTTGCACAAGTTGGGCTTGTAATATTAATTTCAGTTAAATATTTTCCAACTATATCTATTCCAGCAAAACTAATCTCATTTTTAACTAATATTGGTGCAATTGCCTCGGCAATCTTCTTTTGATTTTCTGTTATATCTTTAGCAACTCCTTTTCCTCCTGCAGCAAGATTGCCCTTGAAGTCTCCATCTTTTGGAATCCTTGCAAGTGTTTTTGGAAATGGCTTGCCATTAATTATAAGAATTCTGAAATCTCCTTCATAAACATCCTCAATAAAACTCTGACAAATAATCTGTGTTTTTTCAGAATTTGTCATAGTTCTTATTATTTTTAAATTATCTTCGTTTAAATCATCTACTTTATATATTGAAGTACCTCCCATTCCATCTAGAGGTTTAATAATTATTTTCTTATGCGAATCGAAAAAAGCTCTAATTTTGTTAATGCTAGATGAAATGAGTGTTTTTGGTATAAATTCAGGAAAATGTGTTGCAAATACTTTTTCATTAAATTTCTTTAATGCGCATGGATTATTATGGATAACTGCGCCATTATGTTTGGCTAAATCAAGTAAATGAAGAGCATTATTATAATCTTCATCAACAGGAGGATCCTTTCTCATAAAACAATATTTAAAATCTTTAAGGTCAATATCAACTTTTTTAACTTCTGTATCAATATCTTCACTTAAAGAATTTATCTCTCTACAATTTACTAAAACATCATTGTTATCTACGAATAAATCATTTATTTCACACTGAAAAACATTCATTTCTTTTTTAAGAGCTTCTTCGATCATAAGGATCGAAGTATCTTTTTTGAAATTTAAATTTTCAAATGTATCTGTTATGAATAGTACTTTCTCAGTCATGGTTAAATTTTACCAAAATGGTTTTTTACAATAGAAGAAACAAAAATTGGAGCCGTTTCTGCTTTGAGAATATTTTCACCTAAATATCTAATTTCAATATTATTTTTCTTGATTGAGTCTAATTCTTTTTCTGAGAAACCTGACTCCGGTCCTGTAATAGTTGTTACAGAAGAAGTAGAGCCCAACTCTTCGAAAGAAAAGTATTTTTCTGCATCCGTATCAAATACATATTTGTTGTTGTCATCTTCAATCAAATTAATAGCCTCATCTAAGTTTCTAGTATGAATAATTTGTGGCAAGAAATTATTTCCGCACTGTTTGCAAACATTAATAATTATATCTTTAGATTTTTGAATTATCTTTTCTAAATCCTTTTTCGCAATACTTTGATCACAAAGTTCAGGTTTATAGATTATGAATTTATTCACTCCAATTTCAGATAACTTTTGAATCATATAATTAAAATTATTTGTTTTAATGAATGGAATTATGTTTGTTAGGGTTCGATGTGGTTCATAATCTTTATTAACTTCAGAAATTCTTTCCAGCTCACACTTGTTATTATTTAATAAAACTATTTCACACGATGCTGAGCTACCGTTTCCATCAAATACTTCAACAACTCTTCCCTCTTTTAAACGAAGAGCTTTAATTAAGTGATGCGACTGTATATTATCTAAGGCAAATTTCGTATTAGGTCCTGATACAGATTTACAATATACTCTATGAATTCTCATATTATTATTATAGCTATTGCGAATTAATAAATGGCATCTATTGAAGTTATATTTATAAGGCATGCTGAGGCTTCTAGCTCTTGGGGCGATCATCATGATCCTGGTCTTAGCGATACTGGTATAGCTCAATCAAAAAAATTAATTAATCGGCCTGAACTTAAACGGCTTGATGATTATTCTTTTATTTCAAGTCCAAAACTAAGAGCAATAAATACAGCAAGACCGCTAGCAAAAAAGTTTGAAAAAGAGCTAATAATTGAAAATATATTCACAGAAATACCATCACCAAATATTGAGCCTGAGAATAAACAAGACTGGTTAAAGAATATCCTTCAAATGAATAAGAATGATTTGCCAGAGAAAATTGTTAAGTGGAAAGATAATATAATTTCTAAAACAAAAGCACTCTCACAAGATAGCGTTGTTTTTACTCATTTTATGGTGATAAATGCATTATTAAGTGAGCTAAATTCAAAAACCAAGCTTTTATATTTTTATCCTGACTACACTTCAATTGTAAAAATAACTATTGAAGATGGAGAATTCATAAATTTCTCAATTGATAAAGATAAAAAAACATTTATTAATCTTTAAAAAACTATTGAGCAATTTTTAAACAACTGTAAACTTTATCTTCTTTACACAAAATAAATTATTTTGAAAAATAACAACAAATCATTTGATAACTACGCTAAAAAACCTCTTAAAGATGAAGTTAGAAAAGCGATGAAAAGATATTTCAAACAGCTTGATCAAAAAAATACTCCAATAGATGTTTACCAACTTGTTTTAAATGAAGTTGAGCCACCTCTTTTGAGATCAGTTATGCAATTTTCGAATAATAATCAATCAAAAGCCGCAAAGATTTTAGGAATAAATAGAACAACTCTTAGAACAAAACTCAAAAAATATAAAATCGAGTAGCAATGATTATTGTTAATCCAAAAACAGCCCTGATAAGTTTATCTGATAAAACAAATCTCGAAGAAATTGTATCTTTTTTGATTAAAAAAGATGTGAAGATACTTTCAACTGGTGGAACTTATAAAGCAATAAAAGAAATTACGGATAAGGTTACAGAAGTTTCTGAGTTTACAGGATTTGAAGAAATGATGGATGGAAGAGTTAAAACTCTTCATCCAAAGATACATGCAGGCATTCTTGCAAGAAGAGAATCTGATATGAAGGTGCTTAAAGAGAGAGGATATGAAACCATTGATTTAGTAATTGTTAATTTATATCCATTTACAGATACTATAAAAAAAGGTTCTTCTTTTGAGGATGCGATAGAAAATATCGATATAGGTGGTCCTACAATGATCCGAGCTGCTGCTAAAAATTTTAAAGATGTCGTCGTAGTATGCAATCCAAATGACTATAGTCATATTATTAGGGAGTGGGATGAAAATGATGGCATTTCATATGAAACTCGTAAGAATCTCTCTCAAAAAGTATTTGCCCTAATGGCCAATTACAATAAATCGATATCTGATTACCTCAAAGGAGAGACTAAAGATATACATTCCTATAATTTTTCAAGTAATGTGAATCTTAGATATGGTGAAAATCCACATCAAAATGCAACCCTTTTTACTTTTGATAATTTAAAAAATAAAAATATTGCAAATGCTGAAATTATCCAAGGAAAAGAGCTTTCATATAATAATATTGTAGATGCTGATGCCGCTTGGGAATGTGTCAGGGAATTTAGTAATCCTGCTTGTGTTATTGTTAAGCATGCTAATCCATGTGGTGTTGCTGAGGCAAAATCAATCAATGAAGCTTATTACCTTTCTTTTAAAACAGATCCAACCTCTGCGTTTGGAGGAATCATTGCTTTCAATAAAAAATTAGATAAAGAAACAGCAAAAGAAATAAATCAAAGACAATTTGTTGAATTGGTAATAGCCCCAGATTATGAAGAGGATGCGATTAAAGAGTTTTCTTCTAAAAAAAATATAAGAGTCCTTAGAGTTGATTTAGATCAAGATAATCCTTATCCAGGAACAATTAAGAAAGTCTCTGGAGGTATTTTGATCCAAGATGATGATACAAAAAAGTTAGATGCCAACGAACTTAGGTGTGTTACCGAAAGAAAACCCTCAGACGACGAGCTTGATGATCTTTTATTTGCATGGAAAGTGGCTAAATTTGTAAAAAGTAATGCCATCGTTTATGTAAAGAACAAACAAACTATCGGTATAGGAGCTGGTCAAATGAGCAGAGTAATTAGTGCAGAAATTGCCAACTTAAAAGCTAAAGAAGAGGGATTGGAAGTAAAAAATGCTGTGATGGCATCGGATGCATTTTTTCCATTTAGAGATGGAATAGATAAAGCAGCCTCAAGCGGAATTGCTGCAATTATTCAACCAGGTGGGTCTATAAAAGATGATGAAGTAATAGCTGCAGCAAATGAACACAACATTGCAATGATGTTTACTGGAATGAGGCATTTTCGACACTAATGAAAGTTTTGATAATTGGTTCAGGTGGAAGAGAACATGCTTTGGCCTGGAAATGTGCTCAAGATGATATCGTAAAGCATGTTTTTGTCTGTCCTGGTAACGCAGGAACCTATCTGGAGGATAAAGTAAGCAATGTTGAACTTAACTTAAATGAATTTAGCTCAATAGAAAAATTTTGTTTAGAAGAAAAGGTAGAGCTTGTCATTATTGGTCCAGAACAACCACTTGTTGATGGTTTAACTGATTTTTTACAGAGTAAAAATATTAAAACTTTCGGTCCATCTAAAAATGCAGCTCAATTAGAGGGTTCAAAAACCTTTTCTAAAGATTTCTTCGTAAAGTACAACATTCCAACAGCCAAATACAAATCGTTCGACAACTTTGAAAGCTCATTAGAATATCTAAATGAGATTTCTTTTCCAACAGTCGTTAAAGCTGACGGTTTGGCTGCTGGTAAGGGCGTAATAATTTGTCAAAACTCTGAAGAAGCAATAAAAGCACTAGATAGCATTTTTAATGATAAGGCCTTTGGAACTGCTGGTAATCGTGTAGTAATCGAGGAATTTTTAGAAGGTGAGGAAGCATCATTTATTGCTGTAGTAAGTAAAGATAAGATAATTCCTTTGGCAACGAGCCAAGATCATAAGGCTGTAGGAGATGGTGATGTCGGATTAAATACCGGTGGAATGGGTGCTTATTCTCCAGCACCAATAGTAACTGAAGAAATTCATAAAAAGATTCTTAATGAGGTTATGTATCCCACTATGAATGGTTTAATTAATGAAGGTTCGCCTTATTTAGGATTTCTTTATGCGGGGCTGATGATTAAAGATAATGAGATTAAGGTTCTTGAATTTAATTGCAGATTTGGTGATCCAGAAACTCAACCTATTTTATTAAGGCTTAATTCGAGTTTGGTTGAACTTTGCAAAGCAGCTATTGATGATGAATTGGATACATATTCAATTCAATGGACTGAAAAACATTCATGTGGAGTTGTAATTGCCTCTGAAGGCTATCCTGAAGACTATGTATCCAATAAAAAAGTTTCTATAAAAGAAAATAACATCAAAGATTCAAAGTTGTTTCATGCAGGAACAAAATATGAAAATGAAATGGTACTTACAAGTGGAGGTAGGGTTTTTTGTGCAACAGCACTAGGGAGCGATTTGAAAGATGCACAAAAAAACGCATATAATCTCGTAAATAATGTCGAATTTGACGGTGCATTTTTCAGAAAAGACATTGGATTCAAAGGAATTAAATGAGCATTTTAAATAATATCGTAAATGAGCTTGATATAGCTTTAAGAACTCTATCAGATAAAAAAACTGGAACTGATAGAGAATATCCACCTGCACCAAAAGAAAAAAATACTGAAGAGCTTTCAAAAAAAGAAAAAGATTTATCTATTCAAATGATGAGGATAAATCATGCTGGAGAAGTTGCTGCACAAGCACTATATCGTGGACAGGCTTTTGTATGCAAAGATCCAAAAATAAAAGAACATTTAATTCATGCTGGCGAAGAAGAAACAGATCATTTGGTTTGGTGTAAAAAAAGACTAGATGAGCTTGGTGGTAATAGTTCAATATTGAATCCCCTTTGGTATGCTGGATCGTTTGCCATTGGAGCTATTTTTGGTTCTATGGGAGAAAAGACAAGTCTTGGATTTGTTGAAGAAACAGAAAAACAGGTAGTTATACATCTTCAAAAACACTTAGATAAAATTTCAGATAAAGATAAAGAGACTATTGAAATATTAAAGACCATGCAAGCTGATGAAGATCTTCATGCCGGGCAAGCAAATGAGTCAGGCGCAGAAGAATTAGAATCACCTACAAAAAAAGTAATGGAAGTCACTGCAAAGATGATGACTTCTACAAGTGCTTACATCTAATAATATCTAAATGAATCAATCCACATCAGTAAACCAAGACAAAAACATGAGAAAGGTTGCCCTAACCGCTCTAGCTGGGACCAGTATTGAGTGGTATGACTTCTTTCTCTATGGTGCTGCAGCAGCTTTAATATTTCCAACTGCTTTTTTTGGAGAAATACCTGAAACAACAGCTTTGATTCTTTCTTTATTAACATTTGCTGCGGGTTTTATAGCAAGACCAATAGGTGGAATAATTTTTGGTCACTTCGGTGATAGGGTTGGAAGAAAAAAAACTCTTATTGCAGCTTTGATGTTAATGGGCATATCTTCAACTTTAATAGGATTATTACCAACCTATGCAATGATTGGAGTTACGGCCCCTATTCTCCTTACACTTCTAAGATTTGCTCAAGGTCTTGCAATTGGCGGTCAATGGGGAGGAGCGATGTTGTTGGTTACCGAGAGTGCTCCCTCAAATCAAAGAGGATACTATGGTGCCTTTGCACAGGCTGGCGCTCCAATTGGTGTAATCTTAGCCAACTTAGCGTTAATTGTTACAAGCGCGCTAGTGTCTGAAGAATTTTTTAATACGTGGGGATGGAGAATACCTTTCTTAGCAAGTGCTGTTCTTATTCTAATAAGCATGTATATACAACTTAATCTTGAAGATACTAAAGCTTTTAAAGCACTAGCAACAAATTCAGATAATAGCTCAAATGAAAAAGTAAAAAGTTCTCCTGTCGTTGAGGCAATAAGAAGATATCCAAAAAGAATCATGCTTGCTGCAGGTGCTTTTTTATCAGTTCAAGTAACCTTCTACATTTTGATTGCATTTATGCTTGCTTATGGAGTTTCAAGTGCAAATATGGAAAGAGATGACATGTTAACTGCAGTTCTTATTGGCTGTGCCATTATGGTACCGCTTCAATTTATGTTCTCATCATATTCTGATAGAAACGGTAGAAAAGGAATATTTATGCTAGGAGCGATCCTTTCTGGGATTTGGGCTTTTGCAATTTTTCCATTAGTTGATACTGGAAATTTTTGGTTAATAGTCCTTGCATTAACCTTTGGACTTATTTTTTTAGCAATGATGTATGGCCCTCAGGCAGCTTTTTTTACTGAGCTTTTTAGTACTGAAGTAAGATATTCTGGTGCGACGTTGGGGTATCAATTTGGAGCAATTGTGGGAGGAGCGTTTGCTCCGACGATAGCGGTTAAGTTATGGTCTGATTTTGATATTTTTTGGGTATCTGTATACATTGCATTTGCAGCATTCTTGACGCTAATTTCTGTTATGGCATTAACAGAAACATATCAATCAAACCTTGACGATTAATATCGAATCTTCAGGACTTCCACTTAATATTACAACCCATTGACGGAAACTGTTCATTTGAAATAGGCTTATTATTTTGTAAATTATCTATTGCCATCCTTAAATCTTTGCCTGTTGGAACTTGATCAGAGCCAGGAGATGATTCATCTAACCTTCCCCGATATACGAGTTTTTGATTTGAATCAAAAAGATAAAATTCAGGCGTACACTCAGCTTTATATTTTCTTGCTATTTCTTGAGTTTCATCGAACAAATATGGAAATGATAAGTCTAAAGAGTTCCACATTTCTTTCATTTTGTGAGGGTTATCTTGGGGATGACTAATAATGTCGTTAGAACTTATAGCTATCATGTTAATACTTTCAGCGTAATCCTCCTCAAGATTAATAATCTCATCATGATAATGAATGACATATGGACAATGATTGCAAATAAACATTATTAATGAAGGTTTATCTCTATCAATTGAGTCTGACGAAAAATTTTTATTAGACACTGTGTCTAGTAAATCAAACTCAATAAGATCAGTTTGAAGTTCAAGCATGCTTGAGTAGGTTAACGCCATTATTTTTTGATGCTGATGCATTCCTCCAAATATCTCTCCTCAGACAAGTCTAAGAGTATTTTTAAATTGTCAGCATTCATCCTGTTTAAGTTTTTTATATCAAATGAGGGTTCGTATAATTTAATATAAAGCACAAGTTGTTTTTTTGTTAGTAATTTTTTCACTAGTTGTTTCCATCCTTATCTTGATCAACAAATGCATTTATTACCTCAATAAGGTCTTCGGTTGCTTGAGCTAAATGCTTTGCATCTGCTACATCGTAATTTATGTTCTGTTTAGCAATTATTTCTTTTAGCTTTAAATCAATTAAAAGTTCACAAATTTTTGGTCCAAGCAAAGGATATTGCCTAAATGCTGAATCAATGGCTTTTCCAAGCACATTAGATGAAAACATCAATTCTTTATTATAGTTATTTTTCATTTTTATTTACCTATCCTCCATGATCTAAAAAGCACAATGTAAGGGAGGTGCTTACATTGTGCTTAATGAGTAACATAGGAGAGCTGTTACTCAAAAACTATTTTCTCTAAAATCGGGGTTCCGAAAGTATTTATTACACGATTATTGTCTTTGTCATACTTATTGCCATATTCAAGAGTAATTGGATCAGTATCTGTATTGCCATAATCAATGTTGCATTTTTTAAATTGTTCTCTTCGATACGAGAGTTCATTTGATAAATGATTATTATGAGCTTTGTCTGTGTTATCTAGCTCAATTGTCGATTGTCGATCATCAAGCTCCATATATTTCTTTAAAATTTCATAATTTATTTTTGGATCTTCTTCAAAATCTAACATGTCACAATATCTCCAAAGCGCTGCTGTCATTTGTGCATCAAGTATAGGAGTATTTTGTTTTGCTAAATATTCTGATTCACCTATTTCTTCAATAGCCGCCTTAAGAGTTCCAAAATTATTATCTCCAAAATATGGATTTGGAATTCCAAGTTTTCTATAGTATCTTTGTTGAACATCATGGACGCCTAAACAATACTTTAGTGGCATTGGAAAAAAATCTAAATCGTTATCGGCATTAAATCCTATAAGAACTACATTCCTTAAGATTTTGGATAATATTTGATGAACTCGCATCCAGGATAAGGACTCATGGTGATGATCGAATTCACTTGATGTTGAAGGTAAGTAAATTTGTCTTACATATTGTCCTGAATCAACATCTACAATACTGAAATTATTTGGAATCCATTTTCCAGATTTCGCTTTACCATAATATCCAACATCAAATGCAAATTTTCTTACATATTTGGGTAATTTAATGACAAAGTCTTTTATTTTGCTTTTATTTATTAATTTCATATTAATTTTCTCCATTAGGTTCAGAGATCATACACAAATATAACTCTGGAATCAACTACGGTACGTTTTTATTTTTTTCAAGTTTTAAATATGGATTTAACTTTGTGTTCTTGAGTGGATTCACCTTCGTATTTTTGATAAGCTTAATACATGCAAAGATCAAAATATGAGGGAAGTACAGAACTAATTAATTGGGATGGCTTCAGTGATGAACAACACAAGAAAGCCATTCAAGAAATGTCGGAAGAATGGGAAAGGTCAAATTTTGAACATCAATCTGTGTTTGAAAAAGACTTTTGCTTAAACAATGGTATTAATTATGCTACTTATAAAAAATGGATTAATGGGGATACCAATATCCAAAAAAAACAAAAGGCAAGAATTGAAATTGCTGTAACTAGAAGGTGTGGTATGCAAAAATTAGCCCTTTGCGATCTGCCAAGTATTGGTGAAAAAGTAGCAGGTTCACAAAACAAAAATTATCTTGAAGAATCGTCTGCAAAGTTAATAGAGCTTTATAAATCTGCTGATGGTGTGAAAACTGAATTTATATATGTAACAGGAGATATGCCTTCTGCGCTAGGTAAAATTAAAACAGCATTAGAAAAACATGCTGAGTTTTGGAACATTTTTAAAGAAGCTGATAAAACAAACCTATCGAGCATGGAGGCAATAGATAAACAAATAAAGGTTTTAGGGGAGGCAAAAAAATTCATTGAAACAATTAATGACCAAGGCATAACTCTTCATGTGGGTTTTGTACACAAAATTTTTTTAACTAAAGATTTGAAAAATAAAAATATTTTAATAGTCTGCTTCAATGCGATTCCAAAACAACGAAATGATATTCAGAGAGACGATGTTCGAATTAGACCAAATCTTGAGAATGTTGAAAATGTTGATTGGAGAGAAACTTAATCAATTTATAGTCATCTTTTGCCATTTTACTGGCACGCCCTCAAGCTCATATCTCTTTGATTCTTCTCTTAGTTTTTCATATTCTGTGTTTGATGAATAGACTGTAACAATTAGCGCGTTTTCTTTGTTTGCAGTAATCCTGAGCACCCTTCCCATTCTTTGTATTCTTTGTCTTTTAGATGAAGATGCACTTAAAATCATTGCTCCGTCAGCTTCAGGCATATCAAAACCCTCATCTAATGCTGTGCAACTAACTAAGACATTTAATTTACCTGCTTTAAAAGCCTCCAGATTTTCTTGTCTTTCATCATCTTTCAGATCTGTGTTGTAAATGCCGGACTTGAAACCTTTCTTATTAATAATGTTGTTAAACTCTTTTGCCTGTTTCTTATTTTCAGTAAAAACTATCCAACTTTCTCTTTTATGTTTCTGAATAAGCTCTACACCATATGGAATTCTATTTTTTGAATTTTTAATTAGTCTAGCCCTGTTGAAAATTAACATTTTGAATGGATAGTCATTCATATCATTTCCGCCGATGGTTGCCGCTCTTCTTTGTATGCTCTTAGTAAATTTTTTATATTTATCTTCTTCTTCAGGAAGCAATGCAGCATAACCATACAAAAGTTTAAAATTAACAATTACTTCGTCTTCTCTGGCATCTATGTAATCGTAATCAAAGATTATATCGCCAAGTATTTTTTTAATAATGATATAAAAATTATCATCATAATCTCTTTCAGGGGTTGCCGATAATCCAAGAGTGGCATTCCAGTTGTTGGTGAGCATTTCTCCTCTTTTTTCCGTTCCTATTTTGTGACATTCATCAACTATTAATAACGTATTTTTATAATTTACTTCTTCAATAATATTTTTTAATGAGTCAATAGTTGTAATGCATATCTTTTTCAGTCCATTGGTTTGCTCTCCTCCTCCATTAAGAGAAATTTCTTTTGATTTAAATTCTTGTGAGAGACTTTCATACCACTGATCTAAAAGAGCTATTGAGGGGACTACAATTAGAATATCCTTTTTAGGATCATCTTCTAGATATTGTTTTAAACAATGAATAGCAAAGAACGTCTTTCCTCCACCTGTGACAACTTTAATAATGCCTCTTTTTTTTACCCACCAAAGAGGGAAAGCCTTCTCTTGCCATTCCCTAAGTTTCAAAAAAATCTCCTTTCATCAAGCTTTCGCCAATTAGAAAAACATTAATATTATGTTGTTGAAGGTACTCGATATCTTTTTTGCTTTTTATACCGGATTCAGCAATAAAGATATTTTCTCCTTCAAAGATTTTTTTTAGTTCAACTGAATTATTAATATCGACATCAAAAGTTTTTAAATTTCTATTATTGACTCCAATAATTGCATTAGAGAAATGCTGTACTCTTTGTAATTCCTCCTCATCATGAACCTCAATAATATAATCAAGCTTGAGTCTTTCTGCTGTATCTGAAAAGTTTTTTAATTCTTCATCATTTAGTATTGAAGCAATGAGTAAAATACAATCTGCTCCAATCAACTTTGACTCGTATATTTGATACTCATCAACTATGAAGTCTTTTCTCAGGATTGGAAGACTAGTAGTTGCTTTGACATCCATAAGGTACTGAATATTTCCTAAAAAATAATCTTCCTCTGTGAGAATGGAAAGTGCTGAGGCTCCAAAAGATTCATATTCTTTTGATTTTAAAACTGGATCAAAATTTTCACTGATAATGCCTGCGCTTGGAGATGCTTTTTTTATCTCAGCGATAATAGCTTCAGCTTTATTCTGAAGACTTTTCTTAAAATTTGTTTCTTTAAGATTCTCGAAATCTATTTTAGAACTCAATTCTTCAAGCGATAGTCCTTGTTTTTTTTCTTCAAGTTTAGATTTTGTTTTTGCTACTATTTCATCAAGAATATTCATTATTCGTTTGAAACCCTCACATAGTCAGCTAATTTTTGTGCAGCTTGTCCGTTATTCATGCAATCAAATGCCATTTCTACGCCATCACTTATAGAGTTAACTACACTTGCTACATATAAAGCAGCTCCGCTATTTAATGCGATCATGTCTTGCACAGCAGAACTCTCTCCATTAAATGCGCTATTCACAAGTAAAAGACTTTCGTCCGAAGAATTCGCAGCAATTTGATCAAATGAAGATAGGTTTAGTCCGTAATCTTTTGGAGAAATTTTATATTCGCTAATTTTATTGTCTTTTAATTCTGAAACAATGGTTTCTGAACAAATTGAAATCTCATCAAGACCATCATCGCCGTGAACAATCATGACATGTTTCATATCAAGATTTTTTGCAACATTAGAAAACATTCTTACAAGCTTCTCATCATAAACTCCTAGGACCTGTTTTTTTGCACTGCATGGATTGGTATGCGGTCCTAACAAATTAAAAATAGTTTTTTCAGCAATTTTTTGTCTAACTGGCATCACGAACTTCATTGCCTCATGATGAAGTGGAGCAAATAAAAATACGAATCCAACTTTATCAAAAATTGATATTAATTTTTCTCTTTCATGATTAATGTTTGCACCTGACTGTGTAAGAAAGTCTGCACTACCAGATTTACTAGAAATTGCTTTATTACCGTGCTTGGTGATTTTAGCTCCTGCAGCTGCAGCAACAAAAGATGAGGCTGTTGAGCAATTAAAAGTATGTAAACCTGTTCCACCTGTTCCACAAGTATCAATATGTGAACCATCACCTATGTCAAATTTTAAAGATTTTTCTTTCATGACGATTGCAGCAGCAGTAACTTCAGTCTCTGATACACCCTTTTCATTTAATCCAATTAGAAAAGATTCAATATCGTCATCATCAGACATACCAGACATTATTAAATTAATGGCTTCTTGCATCTCGTTAAGAGTTAGATCTTCTTTATTGTTTATTTTGTTAATAAAGTCTTTCATACTTTCTTAATAAAGTTTTCTATAAGCTTTATGCCATTATTTGTATCAATTGATTCAGGATGAAACTGAACACCATAAATTGGTCTATTAATATGCTCAACCGCCATGATTATCTCATTATCATCACTTAAAGTTGCAGTCACATTAAGTTCGCTAGGTAAAGTTTTCATATCAATTATTAGGCTATGGTATCTGACAACATCATAAGATTTTTCAATTTCACTAAAAAGTAGGCTTCCATCATGATCGATGCTTGAAGTTTTTCCATGAAAAACTTCTGGTGCCTTAATGATATTTCCACCAAAAGCTGCGCCAATTGCTTGGTGTCCCAAACAAACTCCAAGAATTGGAACTTCTGAAGACTTAATGAGTTCAACTGATATACCTGCTTCTTTTGGGGTGCATGGGCCGGGTGATATTACAATCTTGCTTGGATTATTATCCATAATTTCAGTTACGGACATTTCATCATTTCTAATGACTTTGATGTCTTGTTCAAACTCACCAATATAATGGACAAGGTTATATGTGAAACTATCATAATTATCTATAACAATGATCATGAAATCATCTCCATTGCGTCTAAAAATACTTTAGATTTTTGGACACACTCCTCCCATTCCTTTTCTGGATCTGAATCGGCAACTATTCCTGCTCCAGCTCCAACATGAATTTTATTATCCCTAATTATGGCAGTTCTTATGGCAATCGCAGTATCAATATTACCATTCCAAGATATATAACCTATTGCGCCGCCATATATACCTCTTGAACTTGGCTCAAGCTCATTAATTATTTCCATAGCTCTTATTTTTGGAGCGCCTGAAAGAGTCCCAGCTGGCAAAGTAGCTTTAAGAGCATCAGTAAAATTTAGTCCCTTAGATAATTTGCCTACTACGTTTGATACTATATGCATGACATGGGAATATCTTTCGATCACCATTTTTTCAGTCAGTTTCACGCTACCAATTTCAGAAACTCTTCCAACATCATTTCTTCCAAGATCTATAAGCATAAGATGCTCAGCTAACTCTTTTGGATCATTTAATAAATCTTTCTCATTATTTTTATCCTCTTCTTCGTTTGCACCTCTTTTTCTCGTGCCTGCAATTGGTCTGAGAGTAATATTGGTATCTTCTAATCTAACCAATATTTCAGGTGAAGATCCGACTACCTCACACTCATCAAGGTTGAGGTAATACATATATGGTGATGGGTTTATCTGTCTTAGGGCTGAATATAATTCAAATGAATCGCCGTCGAAGGATTGATAAAAATCTTGTGCAAGTACAACCTGCATTACATCACCTTCTTTTATATATTCTTTAATTTTATTAACAGATGACATGTACTCATTTTTTGTAAAATTTGATTTAAATTCTAATTGCCCGGTAGTATTTGAATAAGAAGTTTCTTCAAGTTCTCCAGAATGATCAATGCTGTTTTGAATCTCCTCAATGATTTCCAAAGCATCTTCATATGATGTCTTTTGAGGGTTTGCATTATAAACAGCTTGAATACTATTGTTAAAATTGTCGTAAACAATTATTTTTTCAGACTTTACCAAATAGATATCAGGCATATGAACATCAAATTTTGAGTCTTTTCTTTGAAGAGCATTAATTTTATTTTCAGCATACTTAGCACTTTCGTATGCAAAAAAACCAACATATCCTCCATAAAATCTTGGCATACCATCTAAGATTGGGGACTTGTATTTAGCGATTAATTTATTTAGTTCATTTAAGGGCTCTTTGCATTCAATTGGATTAGTTCCCAGAGCTGTTTTAATTTCAATTTTATTATCTGATACTTTAATTGAGTCTTGGCAATCCAATCCGATTATTGAATACTGAGCCCATTTTTCTCCACCTTCAATGGATTCAAGCAAGAAAGTATTTTTTTTATTCTTAATTCTTGAAAAAACTTTTATGGGTGAATCCAAGTCTTTCTCAATAGTTTTAATCAATGGAACAATGTTAAATCCATTTTCTGCAAATTCTATATATTCTTCTTTACTTATCATTAGAAAGTATTTTTTTAATCTCTATTGAGTCTCCAATATTTATATTCTTTTCTTCAAACCATCCAGAATTTACTTCAAGAGCATATTTAGCTGCCTTAGTTGAACAAACAGAATCTTTTGAAAACGGAACCATATCATATATTTCTATAATTTTTCCTCTAATATCAATGTATGCAACGCTTAATGGAACATAAGTATTTTTCATCCACATGCATTGTTTTCTCTCATATGGCCATATGAATAACATTCCATAATCATTTGGAATAGATCTTCTGTTCATTAGTCCTTTCTTTCTATCTTCGTATTTTGAAACAATCTCTATATCAGATAGATATTCTTTAATATCTATAATCTTTGATGCATGAAGATTGCTTACAAAAAGTAAAAATATAAAGTACTTAAACAATTTTTGAACGGAGTTCAGATATTGTTTGCTCATAATTTTCAGTATTGAATATAGCTGAGCCTGCTACAAATGTATCAGCGCCTGCCTCAGATGCTAGACCAATGGTATCTTTGTTTATTCCACCATCTACCTCCAAGCGGACATCTTTTCCTGTCTCATCTATCATTTTTCTAACTTGAGCAATTTTTTCAAGAGAGCTATGAATAAACGATTGGCCGCCAAAACCAGGATTTACGCTCATAATTAATACTAAATCTAGATCCTCAAGAACACTTTCTAACGTGTGAAGTGGAGTTGCAGGATTGTAAACAAGTCCTGCTTTACAACCTTTGTCTTTTATTGCGTGAATTGATCTATGGATATGTTTGGTTGCTTCGGGATGAAAACTAATTAAGTCTGCTCCAGCATCTATAAAGCTTTGGGCCAATTCATCTACTGGATCTATCATTAAATGAACATCAATAAATTCTTTTATGCCGTATTCTCTTAAAGCTTTGCAAACCATTGGTCCAATAGTGAGATTTGGAACATAGTGATTATCCATTACATCAAAATGAACCCAATCAGCTCCTGCATCAAGGACATTACGTACCTCTTCTCCAAGTCTTGCAAAATCAGATGCTAGGATAGACGGTGCAATTATATTTTTCTGGTCACTCATAACTTAATTTTGATCATTATATAGTCTATTAGCAAGTTTTAAACGTTCATGCGTTCCAACATCTATCCATAAATCATTAGATTTGTGAGCCGATACATTTCCATTATTAAGATAATTTGGAAGTACTGTATCCCAAATATTAAAAGAACCCGATCTAAAGTTTTTTTCTTTAAATATGATTGGATTTATAATGGAGATACCACTCCAAGTTAAATCATTAAACTCGTCTATAGCAACTTTATTATTATCTTTGATGCAAAAGTCCCCTTCCTGATTATGAGATGGATTTGGAACTCCAATTAAGTGAGCAGCATCAATTTCTTTTGGCAAATTTTTAATATCAATTTTATGAAAAATATCAGAATTCATAACTAAGAAATTTTCATCACCCAATAAATCTATAGCATTCAAAATACCTCCACCAGTTCCTAAAGGCTTATCTTCTTTTGAAAACTCAATATTAATATTGGAAAATTTTTCTTTTACATGATTTTCAATCATGTGACCAAGATGAGAAATATTAATAACGAATTCAGTAAAGTCATTTTTAATTAAATGTTCAATGTTGTGTTGGATTAAAGTTTTATCGCCTATTTTTAAGAGCGGTTTGGGGGTTTCTTTGGTTAAGGGTAATAACCTTTTGCCGTACCCAGCAGCTAAAATCATTACTTTCATAATTGCTCAACAGTTTTCGATAAAAGTGGTTGAACTTCTTGTTCTAAAAAAAGTTTAGAAGAATGTTCTTCAGGAATCATCTTTATAAGATTCTTTAAAATTAAGGGCATATCTTTTAATCTAAAACTCCTGTCTTTTGTTAAATATAAATCTGATAGAGTTCCAAGGATTCTAAGATTTCTTTGTATGCAGCCCCATCTAGTAAATTCAAAACATGCATCACTTGAATATTCTGATTTAACATTTGTTGAGAAAAAATTTAAAAAACTTTTAATGTTGGAAATATCTGCTTCAAAATAGTGATCTACTAAGATTCCTGCCATATCAATACCGATTGGTCCCTTTTTCATATCTTGATAATCGATAACTGTTAAATGATTATTCTTATCAAGAACTAAGTTACGTCTTTCAAAATCAAAATGACAATTAACCCAAGGATGTTGATAAAGCTTATCAATAGTGATTGATATTAAGTCATTAATAGATTTATCTGATGCAAGATTTAAAAATTTTTGACAAAAAACTTTATCAAATAAGCTCATCTGATTGATTAAGTCTTCTTTTGAAAATTCTTCCAGATTCTTAATTTCAGATTCTTGTAATTCAATCAAAAGATTTAATGAGCTTTCTAATAGCTCTTTCTTATTATCGTCATTAAATATTGATATCAAGTCTTTGTCTCCCAAATCCTCCTGAATAGTGACTCCAGCTTGTTTATCATGATGAATAATATCTACACCTGAAATATGATTTCTTTTAAGCTCGTTAGATATATTAATAAAATTTTCGTGATCGCCTTCGTTAGGGTCTAGGTAGCACAAAATTATTGTTTCTTTGGCATCATTAATTATTCGCCAATACTCTCTTCCACTAGCTTCTCTTTTTAATGGTATTACCTCTAGAGGATTAAAGTTAAATTTTTTACTTAAATTTATTACTTCTTCTTCTTTCAACTAACTATTCTTAATTTCATCAGGCAAAGGAGTGTCTTCAGGAACAAAGAAATCTGGCATTAATTCTCCAAAAGGAACCGAAGCATATTTTGAAAAGTCTTTTACCCCAGATTCATATAAAACAATATCATCTATGCAAAAATTTCCAGTGAATTCTTTAGAGTCTTTTGTAAGAATCTCGTATGCTGAGTCAGCCATTATGTCTACATTTCTTGAGAGTTTCATAATTTCATCCCCGCCTAGATGATTTTGTACAGCTGCTGTTGCTATTGCAGTTCTTGGCCAAAGTGCATTCACAGCTATACCAAATTCCTTAAATTCTTCTGCCATTCCAAGAACACACATACTCATTGTGTACTTGGCCATTGTGTACGCAACTGTTCCTGAAAACCATTTAGACTCCATGTCTAGAGGTGGCGCAAGATTTAAAATATGTGGATTATTAGATTTTTTTAAATGAGGTAGGCAATATTTACTTACCATGTAAGTGCCTCTTCCATTAATTTGATGCATTAAATCATATCTTTTCATTTCAGTATCAGTGACATTCGTCAATTGAATTGCTGAAGCATTATTAATACAAATATCAATTCCACCAAAATGATCAACAGTTTGATTAATGGCGTCTCTGACATTATCTTCATTTCTTATATCACAAATCACTGGCAATGCTTCACCACCTGCTTCAACTATTTCATCAGCTGCCGTATATATTGTTCCTGGTAGCTTAGGATGTGGTTCTGCTGTTTTTGCAGCTATAGCTATTTTCGCTCCATCTTCAGCCGCCTTTTTTACCATAGCAAGGCCTATACCTCTGCTTCCACCAGATATAAAAATTACTTTATCTTTCAAACTCATATTTTTTTCCTCTAATTATTAAAACTTTTCCATATAAGGACGTAAATCTAGTTCATGCGTCCATGCGCTTCTATGCTGCGTATGAACAAACCAATACGCATCAGCAATTGCATCAGGTTGTAGAATACCGTCTTTTTCTTTTAAAGCATATCTGTCAGGGAAATTTTCTTTTATAAATGCAGTATCTATTGCTCCATCGATTATAAAATGAGCGACATGAATGCCTTGAGGTCCAAGTTCTCTAGCCATACTTTGTGAAACTGCCCTTAAAGCAAATTTTGCACTAGCAAATGCAGAAAAACCGGATCCACCCCTCATTGAAGCAGTCGCTCCAGTAAAAAAGATAGACCCCTCATTCCTTGCTGTCATATATTTTGCAGCCTCTCTTCCGGTTAAGAATCCTGCAAAAGCTGCCATTTCCCATACTTTCTTGAAGACTCTTGATGTAGTATCAACTATAGGGAAAAAAACATTTGCACCTGGGTTAAAAATAACAACATCTATAGGTGCAACCTCTTCCTCAACTTCTTTAAAAAACTTTGCGATTTCGTCCTCGTCTCTAGCATCAACTCCATATCCCTTTGCCCATCCACCAGAATTATTAATTTCATCTGCCAATTTATTTACTTTCTCAATGCTTCTAGGACGTCTAGCTGGACAAACTTTATAGCCGTGACTTGCAAATTTCTTTGTCAACGCTGCTCCTGTAGCGTCACCAGCACCAATGATAATTGCCGAAAATTTTGAAAAATCTTTCATAACAGTGTTTAATTGTTTTACTTTACAAAATTGTGAATAGAAATGATAGTAGACTTTATTTTTGATGTAGCGAGTCCAAATACATATCTTGCTCATAAAATTATTCCTCAAATAGAAGAAAGAACAGGCGCAAAATTTGAATATATCCCATGTCTATTAGGTGGAATTCATAAATTATCTAACAATCAACCACCCTTTATCGCGTATGCAGATTGCAAAAATAAGAGTGATTATCAAGTGATAGAAATAGATAGATTTGTAAAACAACATAGTCTTACAAATTATAAATTTAACTCTCATTTTCCTCCTTCGACCATTCAAATACAAAGAGGTGCAATTGCAGCAAAAGAGCTTGGTATCTTTGAAGATTATTTTGAATGTGTAATTAGTGCAATGTGGGAGCAGGATAAAAATATATCTGATGTTGAAGTTCTTAAAGAAGTTCTTAAAGAGGGCAATTTAGATGTTGAATCAATTATGGAGATTGTTCTTTCTCAAGATTGTAAAGATAAACTAATTAAAAACACTGACGACGCGGTAAATAAAGGATGTTTTGGGGTCCCAACATTTTTTTACGACAATCAAATATTTTTTGGTAAAGATCATCTTCATCAACTTGAACAATATATCAATTCAAATAAATAGTAGAACTTTTTAAACAAAAATCTTTCAAACTATTAAAATATCAATTAAATGAAAAAAATAACAAAAATATTGTATCTTTTAGTTTTGATTTTTAATCAAAATTTCTTATTTAGTAATATTTTAGAATCTGATGTTTTTGTAGAAAACAATACTAATAGTTCATGCATGATATATCAGCCATATTTAGGTGTCGTAAAGGATGCAGAAAGCTTAGACATAAAGTCTGATAAATTTGAAATAACAGACGAGAAAGTGTTGATATTGAATGATAATGTGCGAATTGACTTCCCTGAAGGCATTCTCAATGCCGGTAAAGCAAGAATTGATCAAGAAAATGGTTTTATTAATTTTAAAAAAGGTGGCGAGCTTATATTAAAAGACTATCTTTTTAATTCAGAGGAAGGAATTTTCGATAAGAATAAGTTATTTGTAGATTTCACTGACGGGGAAACTTACATCAACAATAGAGGTTTTGTAATTAGCTTCAAAAAATTAACTGGCAATCTAGATAATCAAATAACTTTAGAAGACATATCAATGACTTCCTGCAAAGATCCAAAAGATGGCTGGCAATTAAATGCTGAAAGCATAACGCTAGACGATAATACTATGAGGGGCTATGCTAAAAAAGTTAAGGTAAAAGCATTTGATAGAACTGTCTTAAGGATACCTTATCTTCCGTTTGCCACTTCACAAGAGAGAATGTCTGGTTTTTTAGAACCTAAGATATCATATTCATCTGATGGGTTAGATTTCATGATTCCATACTATAGAGTTTTATCAGAGACATCTGATTTTACAATTGCGCTCAGAAATATATCCGATAGAGGCTTAGGCTTTGAAGCAAATTCTAGAAATCTCCACGGAAATAATAACTTAAGAAGTATTGATTTTATTTATTTTAATAATGATAAAGAGTATGAAAATATCTATCCATCAGATTCTGATTCAAGGTGGGCATTTAGCATAAATGATTCATTTGGTGATAAAAAAAATTTTTGGGTAGATGTAGATTGGTCAAAGTCATCAGATAGTTTGGTTTTGAGAGATATTCCAGGAGACATCACATCAATTGGAAGTCAAAGAGAACAAAGCTTAAAACAAAATGTAAAAATTAATGGTGTATTTAATAATTTTCAAGTTAGTGTTTCTCAAGAAGGATACCAAACCTTAAATCCAATTCTTACAAATGGTTATAAAAAATCACCTTCAATAAACATAAATTATTTCAAAAACTTCAAAAATGTTTCTCTTCATGAGTACTTAAACTATACAAATTTTGTTGCAGATAATATTCACGGATTCTTTGGTATAGATAAAAATAATAAATTTAGATCATCTATACCAAACCCTGTTGAAGGAGAGAGAATTTTTTATATGCTAGAAATTTCAAATTCTATGAATATAAGTGGCTATCAATTAAATACATCTATTGGCGTAAGGGGTATTGATTTTGACATTGTTGATAATAAAACAAATTCCAATTCAGTAATGGTTCCAACTTTTAAATTTGATTTAAGTACCTTATTAATCATGAAAAGTGGTATGCAGAGCCATATATTAAAACCGAGAATATTTTACGGGTATGTCGGACATGAAGAACAAGATGATAATCCTGTCTTCGATACTTATAAGTTGGGCATGATGAATCAGGTATTTAATCTTAATCGCTTCACTGGCATGGATAGAATTGGCGACCAAAATTTTTATACATTGAGTATGGAATACAAAAGGCGTCAAATGAATATGAATAATATCTCCTTAAAGATAAGTCAAAAATTCTTTCTAAAAGACAGAAAAGTGTTTATCAGTAATATGAGTATGAATTCAATGCACTCTGACATGATGTCGAATACTATGAATATGGGAATGATGTCGAATTCAATGAATATGAACACAATGTCTGATTCAATGGATATGGGAATGATGTCTATGATGAATGGTGACAAAGATCCAATAATGATTATGGCTAAATGGATGCCCAATATGAAAACAATGTTTATGGCCTCAGGAAGCTATTCTGAAGAGATGAAGAAGTTTCCAATGGCAGGACTAACAATAAATCATATGTTTGACAAAGGAAAAGTTGGGTATGCAAAAAGATATACCAGGATGACAGGAGACTTTAATCAAACTTTAGACTACTCTGAATTTTTTGCTGATCTTAAAATAAAGGACAATATGAGTTTTGTTGCAGGAGTTAAGAGAGATGATGAAAATAGTTCTAATATCGAATCCTCTGTTGGGATTGGATTTGAGAATTGTTGTTTTTCTTTTAGGATTTTAGCTTCAGATAAAAACTTATCAAAGTATCTAGACGGCTACCGACCTGAAGCGTATCAATATTTAGGTGATGCTTGGGATGATATAATTAGAATTGAAAGCAAAAGTAGAATTAATTTTGAATTCGAGCTTAAAGGATTAAACTCTTCCTTTGAAAAAGTTTCAAGATTCATGAATAATTCACTATTGAGCCACTAAACTTTTATGAAAAAAACTTTTATAACAATACTTTTAATATCATCTGCTTTATTAAATGCAAAAATTGAGCTTTTGGATAGAATTGCAATCATAGTAGATGATGGTGTTGTGATGGAGTCTCAAATCAACAAGGCAATGGCAGCACTTGAAGAAGGATATCGAGAACAAAATATTCAATTACCACCTAAAGATGTCCTTTTAGATCAAATAAAAGAAAGATTAATAATAGAAGAACTCCAACTTCAACTTGCTGATAGAGCTGGCGTAAAAATAAGCGATGCAGAATTAAACTCTACATTCTCAAGGTTAGCATCTAATAATCAAATGTCGCTTGAAGAATTTATATCATTTATTGAAGCTAATGGAGATTCATACGAAGAAGTTCGTGAAACGATGAGAAAAGAGATGCGTATTCAAAGAATACAAAGAGGAAGAGTTAACTCAAATATTGAAATTACTGAAAAAGAGTTTGAAGCATTTCTAGCAACAGATGAGAGCCTTGGTGAACTTGAACCTGAGCTTCAAGTTAGACAAATCTTGGTAAAAGATAAAAATATTGCTGAAAGGGTTATCAATCTTATAGATGAGGGATCAAGTTTTTCTGAATTAGCTTCGGAATATTCTATTAGTTCAAACGCGTCAAATGGAGGCCTTATGGATTGGAGAAAGGCAATAGATATGCCTGAACTGTTTGAAAACGCTTTAAAGGATAAGTCTATTGGATATGTAACAGAACCATTGGAAAGCGGCTCAGGTTATCACATCCTAAAACTTGAAGATAAAAGAGGACAATTTGTTCAATTTGAAGATCAATGGAATGCTCGTCATATACTTCTTATTCCATCTGCAATAAGAAGTGATGATGAGACAAAAAATCAACTTCAAGAAATCAGACAAAGGGTTATGGATGGTGAAGACTTTGCTTTACTTGCTAAAGAGTTTTCAGAAGACCCAGGGTCTGCAAAAATTGGCGGCGATCTTGGTTGGATGGGTCTTGGAGTTTTTACACCTACATTTGAGGAAATTATGCTTAACACTGAAATCGGCTCGATTTCAGAAGTATTTGAAAGCGAATTTGGCTATCACTTTCTTGAGGTTTTAGAAAAAAGAAATCATGAACTTACCGACAAACTCATTGAAGATAGAGCTTATGGAATGCTTTACTCAAGAAAATTTGATGAAGAACTTGAGAATACATTAAGAACAATGAGAGCAGAAGCTTTCGTAGAATTTAAAGACCTAGATTGAAAAAAATTATCTATTCGCCGGGTGAGCCAAGTGGTATCGGTCCAGACTTAATCATTAAATTATCCTCTTCAAAGTTATGGGAAAATCTTAAGATCCCTATTGTTTCTATTGGTGACCCAAAGCTTTTTATAGACAGAGCAGTTTTGCTAAAGAAAAAAATAAAAATTATTGAATTGGATTCGCTTAATAAGGTAAGTAAAAATAGCAAAGGGCTTATACAAATTATAAAAGTGACTAAATGCTCAAATACCAGCCCGGGAAAACTCTCTAAAAGCAATGCTCAATATGTTCTTGATAATCTAACCTACTCTATTAAACAAACTATGCAAAATGAAGGAACGGCATTAGTAACCGGTCCATTAAGTAAAGAAAATATCATTTCAATTGATAAATTATTTACAGGGCATACTGAATATATAAAAAAAATTACCAAAAGTAACGATGTCTTAATGATGCTTGCATCGGATCAGTTACGTGTAGCCCTAGCTACAACTCATATACCTCTTAAGAATGTATCTAGAACAATTACGAAAAAATTAATTATTAACAAGGTAAAAATTCTTAATGAAGATTTAATAAATATGTTCAAGATTAAAAAACCAAATATAAAAGTCCTTGGTCTTAATCCTCATGCAGGAGAGAACGGTAAAATAGGCAAGGAAGAACAAGATCATATAAAACCAGCAATAAAAGAATTAAGAAAGAAAAATATTAACGTATCAATGCCCATTTCAGCAGATACTGCATTTTCAGAAAAATCATTGAAAGAGGCTGACGCATATTTGGGTATGTATCATGATCAAGTTTTACCAGTCTTAAAAACTTTAAGTTTTGGAAACTCAATTAATATTACACTTGGAATTCCAATAATTAGGACTTCTGTTGATCATGGGATTGCTTTGGATATTGCTGGAACTAATAAATCGGATCCATCATCATTAATACTAGCCGTTAAAACTGCAAAGAAATTAATTTAATGAGATCGAGAGATATTAGAAGAAAATATGGTCAAAACTATCTAACAGATAAATCAGTATTGTTTAAAATGGCTGATGCTATATCGCCAACATCTTCAGATAATTTCTTAGAAATTGGTCCTGGTCTTGGAGCCTTAACTGAACAAATTAATAAAGATGATATAAATATTATTGCGATCGATATAGATTCAGAAAATACAGAGATACTAAAAAATAAGTTCACTGGTCCTGCAAACTTTCAATTCCTAACTGATGATATTTTAAAATATAAGATTGAAAATGATCGGCAAAGAATAGTTGGAAACCTTCCCTATAATATTTCTACTCAAATAATTCTAAAGCTCATAGATAGCTGTGAGAAGATACTCGATATGCATTTTTTAGTACAAAAAGAAGTAGCTGAAAAGATTGCAGGGAAAGTTGGTACTAAAAGTTGGGGCAAGTTAGCTATTAAAATTGCTGCTTTTTTTGATAACGAAATTTTGTTTGATGTTCCCCCTGAGGCATTTGATATAAAACCAAAGGTAAATTCAAGCTTTATAAGGCTCATGCCAAATAAGAATCTTAAAGAAAATATAAATCAAAAAGATAATTTTTTTAAGTTGATTGACTTAGCTTTTTCATCAAGAAGAAAAAATATCAAGAACAACTTAAAGAGCTTAAGTATTAATTGGAATGAAGTTGATATTGATCCAACTAATAGACCTGAAGAAATATCCCTTGATGATTATCTTCTCCTCTCAAAGGTTTTAGTGCTCTGATGTCTCACTATGTGATTGGAGATGTGCAGGGTTGTTATGATGAACTTATTAATTTATGTTCAAAAATAAAATTTAATCCAAAAAAAGATACATTAATCTTCGCAGGAGATCTTGTTAATAGAGGTCCTAAGTCGCTTGAAGTCTTGAATTTCTGTCTTGAAAATAAAAAATCTATTAAGGCTGTTCTTGGTAACCATGATTTTTATCTCTTATATCTCATAGAACATAAAAAGAATAATAAATTATTAAAAACAATTCTAAACGCTAACAATATTTCTAAAATACACAAATGGCTAAAAAAACTACCACTATTACTAAAAATTAAAATTAATGATCATAATTTTTGGATTTCTCATGCTGGAATACCGTGTATATGGGATTTGAAAACAGCCAAAAAACTATCAAAAGAAGTTCAGGTTGCTCTTAAAGAAGATTCCTACAATTTACTGAAAAATATGTGGGGCGATACTCCAAGCAAATGGAACAGTAAACTAGTTAAATACAAGCGCTATAGGGTGATAATCAATTACTTTACTAGAATGAGATTTTTAGATAACAAAGGTGCTCTAAAGTTAAAGAAAAAAAATCTAAAATCAGAAAAAAATCATATTCCTTGGTTTAAGCAAACCACTCATAACTTAAAAAAAGATGAGTCTATTATATTTGGGCATTGGGCAGCACTTGAAGGAAAAACAAATTTAGATAATATAATCGGCTTAGATACTGGCTGTGTTTGGGGTAATAAGCTAACAGCAATAAGATTAGAAGATAAAAAACTATATCAAGTAAGTAGAAAATGAAAATTTACAAAGTTGGTGGTGCTGTAAGAGATTCGCTTATGGGCGTTAAGTCTTCCGACAATGATTGGGTCGTTGTGGGCTCATCTCCTGAAGAAATGGTATCTAATGGTTTTAAACCAATAGGTAAGGACTTTCCAGTATTTTTACATCCAGAAACAAATGAAGAGTATGCCTTAGCAAGAACTGAGAAAAAAACAGGAACTGGTTATGGCGGGTTTACGTTTTATTATGGAGAAGATGTTACTTTAGAAGAAGACCTATCAAGAAGAGACTTTACTATCAATGCTATTGCTCAAGATCATGCTGGTGTCATTATTGATCCTTTTGATGGTCAAAATGATATAAAAAATAAACTTTTCAGGCACGTTTCTGACGCTTTTTTTGAAGATCCTTTAAGAGCAATTAGATTAGCAAGATTTTTTTCTTATGATCATCTTAAAGATTTCGATATAGATGCATCTACTATTGAATGCATCAAAAAAATTGTTTCATCGAGAGAAATAGCAGACATTTCATCAGATAGAATCTGGTCTGAAACTGAGAGAGCGTTATCTAATTCAAATCCAAGTAAGTACTTTGAAAAAATAATATCTTTGAACTTATTAGATCCTTATTTTAATAAGCTAACAAAATCTTCTTGTGACAGCCACAACAATAAGACATTGAGGTGGGCTGAACTTCAAATAAATAATGATTTTGAATTAGGAAGCGAGCTTCCCCTCCCTAATGATTTCAAAAACATTGTTGAGGTATGTAAAATCGCATTGAAATTAAATAAAGATACCAATCTAGACGACTTAATTTTATTCATTGATAAAATTAATTTTGTTAGAAATTTTGAATTAATTAATCAGTTAATTTCGCTACCTCATTTTAGTGATAACAAAGATTTTATTTCCCAGCTCGCAAAAAAAATTAAAACAACTGATTTCTCATATTTATCAAATGTATCAAAGGAGAATATTGAGGAAGAAAAGATTAAAATATATAAAGAAATTATTAACAGCTAAAAATGAATAAAACAATTTTTATAACTGGGGCGGCTAAAAGAATTGGTAAAGAGATAGCTCTTACCTTTAAAGAATTAGGTTGGAATATTATTATTCATTACAATTCATCAAAAGAAGCAGCTGATGATCTTGCCGCTGAAATAAATAATTCAAATGCTAACTCTGCGGTTACTGTTCAAGGAAATCTAGATGTGAAAGAAGATGTTGAAAAAATTATCAGTGAGGTTCTTGATGCATTTCCAAGTATAGATCTATTAATAAATAATGCATCCACTTTTTATCCTACTCCAATTGATGATATTTCAGAAGATCATTGGGAGAAATTAATTGGAAGTAATTTAAAAGGACCAATGTTTTTAATTAAAGGGCTCAAACAAAAACTTAAAGAATCAAACGGATCAATTATTAATATCACTGATACCAATTTATCAAAAGGGGTTGCTAATTACTCCATTTATTCTGCTGCAAAGGCTGGATTAGAGGCGATTACAAAAGGTTTGGCAAGAGAGTTAGCGCCTGAAATAAAGGTAAATGCAATTGCTCCAGGTGCAATGCTTGAACCACCAGATGTTACTTGGACTGAGGAACAAAAAAATAAAGTTATTGATACTATTCCTCTTAAAAGGATGGGTTCAGAAAAAGATATAGCTGAAACAGTAAAGTTTCTAGCTGGTTCTGAATATATTACCGGGCAAATTATAAAAGTTGATGGAGGTAGGTCGCTCTAATGAAGCCTCTAGATGATGCAAAATTCTCTGGTACTAAAGATGTTGATGAAAGATTAAAAATTGACTCTGCAAATTTACAGTCCTGGATTGATGAGTATGTTCCTAATGCAGGAAAGATAAAAGCAATAGAACAATTTAAGGGAGGACAATCAAATCCTACATATAAAATAATTACCGAATCAAAAAATCTTGTTCTTCGAAGGAAACCACCAGGAAAACTTCTGCCATCCGCACATGCTGTAGATAGAGAATATAAAGTTATTACTGCTTTATATGATACTGACGTACCAGTTCCAAAAACTTATGGGCTTTGTGAAGATGATGATGTTGCTGGTACTGCTTTCTTTGTAATGGATTTTCTAGATGGTGATCTTTTTTGGGATCCAATGATTCCCTCAATGACAAATAGAGATAGAACAGAAATATATAAGAATAAAAATAAAACTTTAGCAAAACTTCATAGTGTTGATTATATAAAAATTGGTCTTGAAGATTATGGTAAACCTGGCAACTATGTAGCCAGACAAGTATCAAGATGGTCTAAGCAATATAGGGCGTCAGAAACAGACAATATTGAAGCTATGAATAATCTTATTGATTGGTTACCAAAAAATATACCTGATGATGATGAGACAACTATCGTTCATGGCGATTACAGATTAGATAATATGATATTAAAAAATAATGAAGTAGTAGGTATTCTAGATTGGGAACTGTCAACTCTAGGTCATCCAATTGCAGACTTTAGTTATCACTGTTTATCATGGAGAACTCAAGAAGCCTTTTGGGACGAAGCTAAGCTCAAAGAACTTGGTATACCCTCTGAAAGGGAATATATGGAAATGTATTGTGAGAATTCTGGTAAAGATTTGTCTAAAAATTGGGAGTTTTATATGGCTTTTAATATGTTTAAGATTGCTGGAATTTTACAGGGCATACTAGGAAGAGTAAGAGATGGAACAGCTGCATCAAAACATGCTGAAGAAAGAGGCAATATGGTCTTTCCTCTTTCTGAAGCAGCGTGGTCAACAATTGAAGAAAATTTTCTTAAATAATTTCTTTATCTTTTAACAAAGAAAAGCGTAATACCTGAAATTGAAGTCACTAGAGCAAGAACTGATAAAATTTGTAACAAGATATTATTTATATTATCTCGTTCACGATAATCCATGATATGTAGTGACCACAAAAAATCCCAAATTCTCCACGAGTCTGATCTTATTGATCCTATATCGCCCGTCATATACCCAACATAGACATTAATGCTGTCTTTGGTATCTGTAGTAACTTTGTATACTGGTAAATCTCCTCTGTATTCTGCGCCTGGATATAGTTCTGTCACTAAACTTACCTCTATTGGATTTAAAGTAGTTTTTTGAGCAGTTATTTTTATGGCCTCTTCCTTTGTAAGAGGTTCTACAAGATTTCCTTCTGGATAACTTTGATAAGTCTTTTTACCCTCCTCGATAGTTTCGATTACAGAAGTGCCAAGCCTATCGAATATTCGATACTCTATATCTTTGGGAAGACGATACTGCTCTCCCCTTACCAATTCAATTTTATTGTAAGCAAAATAAATTCCAGATACTGTCCACAGCAATAACTGTATTGAAACAAATATACTTAAATACCTATGAAAATTTCTTACAAATCTTTTTGTTTTCATTAAATTAGTTCTTTTAAAGGTGCAGATACGAACTCATATTTCTGAATTTCGTCACTCTCAAATAATATATCATCATTTTCATTTATTTGAAGAACTATGTCTATATCAAGAGTTCTGGGACTAAATTTTGGAGCATTTCTGTTTCTTCCGGCATTGTCTTCAATTAACTTTAACTTTTTATTAAGATCCTCAAAATCTAGTTCAGAATTTCCACAAACTACTGAGTTTAGAAAATCATCACCTTCAAAGCCTTCAGCTTTTGTTTGATGAATTGTTGATGATTGAATATTTGAAAGTATTTTTTTTAGTTCTTCTAGAGCAAATTCTAAATTTTTCTCAGCATTAATATTACTGCCTAAGGATAAGAAATATTTCATTATCTATGAATTATGAGTCCGACATCTTTAGCACCTCGAAGTGCTCCAGGCTTAGATACACGTAATTTGATCGATTCAACTCCGTAAGTATCTTTTACGAGTGATGCGATTCCTTCTGCAAGTGATTCTTGTAATTGAAAGGAGGATTCCTCAACAAACTTTATTACTCCTTTGCAAATGGTTTTGTAATCAACAGTGTCCTCAATTGAATCTGTCTTTGCAGCTCTTTTACAATCAAAAGGAAATTCCATATCAATGCTGACTTCTTGTTTAACTTTTCTTTCCCAGTCAAAGATACCAATGATTGTTTTTACTCTTAAATCTTTTATGTAAATTATATCTTTCATCCTTTCAACTCATCTAACGGCCACCGAGCTCTTGCACTTGAAGATCTGTCATTTTCAATTGATGGTTTCATCATAGATCCTACAAATGCAATCATTGCAGCATTATCGCCACAATATTTCAAATCGGGATAATACACTTTTATGTTATGTGATTCTTCAAGCTTTTTAAACTCACTTCTCAAAAACTTATTTGCAGCGACACCTCCAGCTATAATAACTTCCTTTCTTCCAGTCGTCTCAATAGATTTCTTAATCTTTGCGACCAAAACATCTGAAATTGCTTGTTGAAACGATGCAGCAATGTCTGATTTTATCTCTTGAGTCATATTAGATATTTTTTGGACAGTATATAAAACTGACGTTTTTAGTCCGCTCAGGCTCATATTTAAATCATCACTATTAATCATAGGTCTTGGGAAATCAAATGCATCCGATCTTCCTTCAAGTGCCAGTCTCTCAATATAGGGACCGCCTGGATAAGGTAAATCTAGCAACTTAGCTACTTTATCAAAAGCTTCTCCTACTGCATCGTCTTGAGATTGGCCAATAATTTCATATTGTCCTTTATCCTTAACATCAACGATCATGCTGTGGCCACCAGAGACAAGCAAACATATAAAAGGCATTTTTATCTCAGGGAATTCCATCATTGGTGACATCAAATGTCCCTCTAAATGGTTTATTGGTATCAAGGGAATATTGAGAGCTGTTGAAAGTCCTTGAGCAAAACTTTCTCCAATTAAGAGAGCTCCCAGCAAACCTGGCCCAGACGTGTAAGCAATCTGATCAATACTATCAAGAGAAAGGTTTCCTAAAGCGTCTTCAAACACATCCACAATTTTTAAACAGTGGTCTCTTGAGGCTAATTCAGGTACCACTCCCCCATATTCGGCATGCATGTCCATCTGACTATGAACAGACTCTCCAATAATTCCGTCTTTAGAATCATAAATAGCTATTGCCGTTTCATCACAGGATGTTTCAATTCCTAAAGTTTTCATAAAAAGTTTTGCAAAATTGTTAATAAAAGCCTAAACTACGCGTCACATTATGCCTTCAATTATTATAAAAGATACAGAACATTTTGATATTGGTTTGAGGAAATTCAAGCGTGCATGTGAAAAAGCAGCAATTGTTCCTGAAATAAGAGCAAGAGAATTTTACGAAAAGCCAACTGAGAAAAGAAAACGTCTAATGGCAGCAGCTGTCAAAAGAGCAAAAAAATCTAATAGAAAGTTTTCATTCCCAAGACAAAGATCTAGATAGTTTTGGCGCTTTTATCAGATATTAAAAACGACCTAAAACAAGCTATGCTTGATAAAAATGATTTGGTTAGAGACACCATCAGAATGTTTTTATCAGAAGTCCAAAGATTCGAAATAGATAACAAAGAAGAAGTTGATGACGCTAAGGCATTACAGATCATCAATAAAATGATTAAACAAAGAAATGACTCCATTTCTCAATTTAAAGAAGGTGGCAGAGAGGATTTAGCTGATAAAGAACAACAAGAAGTTGAAATTCTTTCAAAATATAAACCAGAGCAGTTAAGTGAAGAAGATATTACTGAAAAAGTAAAAAGTGCCATTGAAGAAACCGGTGCCGAGTCTATGCAGGATATTGGTAAGGTAATGGGAGTTTTAAAAGCAGCTTTAGCTGGCTCAGCAGATATGGGGCTTGTTAGCAAAATAGTAAAAGATCAGCTTGCTTAGTAATATTTTTCAAAAACATGAAAAGAAATCAAGATCGAAGTAATAATCAACTAAGAGATATTACTATTGAACCAAATATAAATATTCATGCAGAAGGTTCTGTATTAATTTCATTTGGTAATACAAAAGTCATTTGTAATGCATCAATAGAAAATAATGTTCCTAGATGGATGAAAAATTCTGATGAAGGTTGGGTGACTGGTGAGTATGGAATGCTTCCAAGGTCTACTAATGAAAGAATGAGCAGAGAGGCTGCAAGAGGCAAACAAAGTGGCAGAACACAAGAAATTCAGAGACTCATTGGAAGATCATTAAGGCAGGCAGTTAATCTTAAATATCTTAAAGGAAAAACTATAAATGTTGATTGTGATGTTATACAAGCTGATGGTGGAACAAGAACAGCATCAATTACAGGTGGTTGCGTAGCACTTTTTTTAGCTATTAAAAATCATCATGACGATCAACGTGCAATTAAATCTTTTGTTGCAGCAGTATCAATGGGTATTAAAGAAAATCAAGTTCTACTTGATCTGGACTATGATGAAGATAGCACTGCAGATACAGATTTAAATATTGTTATGAACGATAAAGACGAATTAATTGAAATTCAAGGTACCGCAGAAGACGCTCCTTTTTCAAAAAAGGAACTTGATGATATGCTTGTGATGGGCAGCCAAGCAATAGCTGATATTATTAAAAAACAAAAAGCTTGTATTGAATAAGTGAAAGATTATCAAAAGTCATTTTTAAATTTAGCAATAGAATCTCAAGCACTACAATTTGGAGAATTTACACTTAAATCAGGTCGACAAAGCCCATATTTTTTTAATGCTGCAAATATGCTTAAAGGCTCTAATTTATTCCAGTTAGCACAGTGTTATGTTGAAGCAATAATTGATAACAATATTGAGTTTGATTGCATATATGGTCCTGCCTATAAGGGTATTTTTCTTGGTTCTATTGTTGCTACAGTTTTCAGTGAACAAGGTAAAAATTATCCTGTTAGCTTCAATAGAAAAGAGGCAAAAGATCATGGAGAAGGTGGAAATATTATAGGTGCAAATCCAAGTGGGAACGTGTTAATTATTGATGATGTTTTATCGGCTGGAACCGCTGGAAGAGAATCAATTAATTCAATAATTAATCATAATGCGACACCTTCCAGTTTTGTTGTTGGTCTTGATAGACAGGAGAAAGGAGTTTCTGATGAATCAGCCAGTAAAGAATTAGAAAATGAATTCAATATGAATGTTACATCGATAGTAAATCTTGACTCTCTGATTGCATACGTCAGCAATGAATCTGAGCTTACAGAATATCTTGAAGGCCTAAATAACTATAGAGAGACCTGGGGCGCATAAATGTTTTCAGGAATTGTTCAAGGTACAGGAAAAATATCCAAAATAATTTCAAAAAAGAATCATATTACTTTAGAAGTATCTGCTCCTAAAAATTTTAATAAAGACTTAAAAAAAGGGGCTAGTGTCTCCGTAAATGGAATCTGCTTAACCTCTTTAGATAATGGTAAAAAAAACCTAAAGTTTGATGTTATCAATGAAACATTATCAAAAACAAATATTGGTAAGGCTAGAAAAGGTTCTTTAGTAAATTTAGAAAGATCAATTACAGCATCAACAGAAATAGGCGGTCATCTAATGTCGGGGCATGTACATTTTGCTGGAAAAATAGAAAAGATAATCACAAAAAACACAAATAAAGATATTCAAATTAAATTCCCAAAAAAATATAGGCAATATATTTTTGAAAAGGGCTATATAGGTGTAAATGGATGCAGCTTAACTCTTGGTAAAGTTAACAATGACTCTTTTTACGTGCATTTAATACCTGAGACTCTAAAAATTACCAACCTTAGTAACTTAAAGAAAGGTTCTTTTGTAAATATTGAGATTGATCAAAATACGATTGCTATAGTTGAAACAGTAAAGAATTCTTTAGCTGCCCAAAAATCTTGATAATACAGCCATTCTTATAGCAACGCCATTTGCCACCTGTTGCCTAATTACAGAATTTTCTGAGTCATATACAGCTTCTGTTATTTCAACATAATTAACCGGTCCTGGATGCATTACAATTGCGTCACCTTTTGCAGACTCAAGTTTTTCAGAAGACAATTGATACTCTGATTTATATGTTTCAAGATCTAAATTAAGCTCTTTTTCAAATCTTTCGTACTGAATTCTCAAAGCCATTACAACATCTGCATTTTCAAGGGCTGACTCTAAGTGAGATTCATACTTGCCAATCTTAGGACTTTGATACTTGGTACACATTTCAGGATGCCCACAAAATGTTAGCGATCCTAAATCAAAATTGGATACACCTTCAACAAAAGAGGAAGTAACTCTAGAATGATCAAGATCTCCTACGATAACAATATTCAGGCCATCTAAATTTTTTTTATGATCGATAATTGTCTTTATGTCTAAAAGTGCTTGTGTCGGATGTGAAATTGATCCTTCTCCTGCATTTATGAAAACCATTTTTGGCAAACATTCAGCTAATTCTCTAATCACAGATTCAGGATGTCTTAACACACATAAATCTACACCCATAAGATTGAGAGCATCTACAGTCTCAAAAATAGATTCTCCCTTTTGAACTGAGGAATTTTCAATATCGAAATCTATTACTGAGCATCCTAAATTGTTTGCAGCAATCGCAAAAGATGACTTTGTTCGTGTGCTTGGCTCACAAAAAACATTTGCAACTATTTTGTCTGGAAAAAGATTTTCTTTCCTAAAGTTACCTTCATCATCAATGAAATTATTTGAGAACTCTATCAACTCCAGTATGTCTTTTTTTGAAAGATCGTTTATTGATAAAAGATTATTAGCCATTAATTAATACTATTGCCTCTATTTCAACATTTACTCCAAGCGGGAGACCCGAAACCTCCACAGTGGCTCTTGCTGGATATGGTTCAGAAAAATACTCTTTCATCATATCGTTAACAACTGCAAAATTACTCAAGTCAGTGAGAAAAATTGAGATCTTAACAATATCATCAAGGCTACACCCCGCAGCTTCGCAAATACTTTTCACATTTTCTAAAACTTGTTTAGCCTGATCTTCTATTGATTGCGATACTAAGTCGCCACTTTCAGGATCCAATGGTATTTGGCCGGATATAAACATTAAATTTCCTGCTTTTACTGCTTGAGAATATGGTCCAATTGCCTGTGGTGCATTCTTTGTCGAAATAATTTCTTTTGTCATTTTAATATTCTCCCTATAAAAAATACTCTATTCTACTACTTATCATTAATATTTCTTTTACAACTTGTTGTAAATTTTAGCGATCTCACTTTTTGCATAATACTTTTAAGTTCTTCTTTGTTTTTAACTTCTATTTGTATCTCAAATCCTGCAAATCTTTTATCAATTGTTTTTGTATTTACAGATCCTATATTTATTCCTGATTTGGCAAATACAGAACCTAAATCTGATAAAACTCCAACTTTATCTTCAGTGTTTACATCAATTTTAACTTTATAAGAATGCTCTTTCTTATTTTCTCCCCATATAGCGGGCATATATCTTGGATCTTTATTTAAGAAAGGTTTTACCTGTTTACATTTTTGATTATGAATAACCATGCCTCTTTCAGTATCAGAGTGGGCAACAACTTCATCTCCGTAGACTGGGAAGCAGCACTTTGCAAATCTAACTGTCACACTTTCAATTTTATTATCAAGAATTAAGACTGGCTTTGGTTCTTTTATTCCTTCTCTTATTTGAAGTCCTGAATAAAATCTTTCTGCAATGATACTTCCAGTTCTTTTTCCAAGCCCAAGATCAGTAAGAAGTTTATTAAGAGAGGTTACTCCTATGGAGTCGAGGATCTTCTTGAGTGAATTTCCTCTATATTCCTTCAAACTAGATCCAGCTCTTTTAAGCTCAGTTTCGAGCATAACTTTGCCTGCTTTTCTTGCGTCAGATGCTTTTTGTTTTCTTAGTCTAGACCGAATTGCACTTCTAGCCTTGCTTGTTGCTACGTAATTTAACCAAGATGGGTCTAAGTAAGGTTCTTTTTTGGATGTAATAATCTCAACAGTTTGTCCTGACTCTAACTCAATGTTCAAAGGCACTTCACTTCTATTTACTTTACATCCAATAATTGTGTCTCCTAGATCAGTGTGAACCTCATATGCAAAATCTATTGGAGTTGAGCCTCTTCTTAAAGCGTATATATCACCTTTTGGTGAGAATAAGAAAACTTCTTCTGAACTAAGGTCTGTTTTAATTGATTGAGCAAATTCTGATGGATCATTAGTTTTCTTTTGAAGATCTGCTAATCCCAAGAGCCATCTTGAAGCTCGAAGTTCTGATCCTCGTTTTTTATCATCAGTTTTGTACTGCCAATGCGCTGCAATACCAAAGTTTGCAATCTCTGCCATATTTCTTGTTTGAATCTGAACTTCAATAGGAAAAGCATTTAATGCTAACAAACTAGTATGAAGAGCCTGGTAGCCATTACTTTTAGGGATAGCGATATAGTCCTTAAATCTATTTTCTATCGGAGAAAAATAGTTATGGATGATACCTAAAGATCTGTAACACTCGTCGATAGAATCAACTAATATTCTGAATCCATAAACATCTAATATTTCAGAAAATGGCTTATGTTTAGATTTAATTTTTCTATAAATACTATAAATATTTTTCTCTCTTCCTTTTACTCCTACTTGCTCAATTCCGTTTGATTTGAGCTTACGCTTAAGCTCCTTTCTTATTTTTGAAATTATTCTTTTTCTTCCACCACTTGATTTATTAATTGCACTTTCAAGCATGGATGCTCTGAGTGGATGAATACATCTAAATGCGAGATCCTCCAACTCAGATCTAATTTCTTGCATACCTATTCTTAAAGCTAATGGTCCATATAATTCAATTGTCTCTTTAGACTTCATTATTTGTTTTGATCTTGGGAGATGTTCAATAGTTCGCATGTTGTGAAGGCGATCACAAATTTTTACGAGAATTACTCTAACGTCTTTGGACATTGCTAGCATCATTTTTTGAAGATTGTTAGCATCTCTATCTGATCGACTAGTTATATCAAGCTTACCGAGCTTACTAACTCCATCTACTATGTTTGCAACATCATTTCCAAATAAATCTTCCAAGTTCTTTTTAGTAACATCACAATCTTCTAATACATCATGCATTAATGCTGCACAGATAGAATCTGGATCCATTTTTAAATCCAATAATATTGTTGCAACTGCAAGAGGATGAGTAATATATTTTGATCCATCCATTCTATCTTGGCCATCATGAGCATAGAAGGCTAAAGAATATGCGGTCTGGATTTTTTTTATTTCGTCTTTATTGAGATATTGTTTTGCGCTTTTATAAAATTTTGCTGGTAACCTTAATAGGTTTGCTTCGTTGAAATTCTCTAATAATATGTTTGGGAGCACATGTTCGCTCAAGATAACCCCCCTATAGTCATCTATCCTAAGTTTTCGTCTTCTTTATTGCTTGGAGCAGAGAATTCATCTAACAATACATCTTCCTCGAGAGTTTTTTCAAGAGTTTCTCTATCAAGAAGCCCTTCTTCAATCTCTCTTAATGCTACTAATGTTGGCTTATCATTATCCCACTCAACCAAAGGATCTCGACTTGTAGTTGATAATTGTCTTGCCCTTTTTGAAGCCATAAGTATTAGATCAAATCTACTAGGAATTTTTTCCAAACAATCTTCTACTGTAATTCTTGCCATTTATTAATCTCCTGGGACGAGTATTCTAATTCTAATCACCCCATTAATCCAATAAATCTTTCAATATATTTTTATTATAAGTTTCATTATATTCATAATTCTTATCAAATATAATAGAAGTTATGTCATTAAAAGCTCTGTTAAAATCATCATTTAAAACAATATAATCAAAATATTTAGCATGCTTTAATTCTTTTATTGCATTTTCCATTCTTCTATTAATAACATTATCAGCATCGAGACCTCTTAAGATTAATCTCTTTTTTAATTCGTCTAATGATGGAGGAATAATAAAAATTGAAATAACTTCTTTAATTGAGTTACTAATTTGAATAAATCCTTGAACGTCGATATCTAAGACAACGTTGATATTATTCTCTAGCTTCTCTTCAACAAAAGCTTTAAGAGTTCCGTATTGATGTCCATGAACATCAGCGCTCTCAATAAATGCGTCTTTTTTCTTAAGATCATTAAACTCATTATCAGTAATAAAAAAATAATCTTTACCATGAGTTTCTCCCTCTCTTGGTGATCTTGTTGTAGCAGATACTGATAATTCTATATTCTCATTATTACTAATGATTTCTTTTATAAGAGAGGACTTTCCGGCACCTGAAGGTGCTGCAAAAACAATTAACTCTCCTTTTTTTAAATCATTCAACATTTTGAGTTTGTTCTCTCATTTCTTCAATAAGTAACTTCATATCAAGTGCATAATTTTTTAGTTTTGAGTCGTCGATCTTTACTGTAAGAGTATTTGACTCTCTAAAAAGCTCTTGCAATATAAAATCTATTTTTTTCCCACTTGATATTTTCTTTGTTAGCTCTTCATTTATTGTTTTCGTATGAAAAAAAATTCTATCTAATTCCTCTGAAATATCATGTTTCAAAGCAAGCATAGCAACCTCTTGATCTAATCTAGTTTCGTCAAAATCTTCTATAAGATTTTTTATTTTATTTTTATAATTTTTTATTCTTTTATTAAGAGTTTTTTTCTCCATATTCTGAATACTTCGAGCAATCTTTTCTATGCTCTTGGTCTTTTTAGATAATACGTTTTCAATCTTTTTTCCTTCTTTAAATCTTGAATTAATAAATTCTTTTAAGGCAGTATTAAAGTTATTTTTGATTAGTTTCTTATTGATACTTTGAGACGTTTCTATATTAAAAATTCCTGACACATCTTTTATATCTGAAAAATTTAATTCTACTCTATTTCCAAGTGCTTCTTTTAATGAGCTTTCAAGCATTCTAAGTAGTTTTTTATTAATATCATATTTTGTTTTTGAGGATGATTTTGTTTTTATCTTTACCTCTATTTTGCCTCTATTTATTTTTTTAGATATTGCTTCCCTAATGAAGTCTTCTAGATCATTGCCCAAGTTATTAGATTTTATTGATAGTTCTAAAAATCTATGATTTACACCTCTAATTTCAATTGAGATATTGGACGTTTTATCAAAAGATTCAGACAAACCGAATCCAGTCATGCTACTAATCATTTAAACATTGTATTTTGCAAAAGAGTTGAGTTCTAGTCGTATTCATCAAAAATAAAGCCTAAACTCTTCAATTTTGAATTTGAGATATTGCCCTGTTCATCATTTCTATCTTCTGCACAATTAAATATCTCATGTTCTTCTGAATTAAATTCGTTCTCTATAAAGAATTTAATAATATTTGCAGCATTATTTCTGTGTAAGTAATTTGCAAACTTTCTTTCAGATACTTTTTGATAAAGACCAGCAAATCTTAGAATTATTAGGTTTTTGCCATAATTTTTTATTTGGTTATTTTCATAGTTAACTAGAGTTTTGCTCCTAAAATCATTTTCGCTTAAAGGATCTGATTCCGTGAAGATGCCGGACTTATTATTTCCGTACACTCTTGTTGATGAGATGGTTATGAATTTTTTATATGATAATTCACTAGTCAATCTAAAAACATTTTCTGAGGAATTGATAAAACCTTTTTTGTAACCATCTTCGTCAAACGAGCTTGGTTTTGGTATAAAAATTATTGAATCATATTCAATTATATCTAATTTTGGGATCTCCTTTGATAACCAGTCCCATTTAATATAGTTTTTTATATCTGATTTATGATTACCCCTCGATATTGGGTACAACTCATATTCATTATCCTTGATAATATGACTAATTTTTTTAGCAATATCGCCAAAGCCTATTATGAGAACATTTTTTTTCATGTGGTGCTTACATTAACTCAAAAAAAATCCAGGGCTGCAACCCTGGATTTTATTAAGTTAAAAAATTTATATGCTTAATAATGGGGCTATTACAAGGCTAACTATAGCCATTACATTTATTAAAATATTCATTGATGGTCCTGACGTATCTTTAAAAGGATCACCTACGGTATCACCTACTACAGCTGCTGCGTGAGTATCAGAACCTTTGCCACCTAAGTTGCCCTTCTCAACATATTTTTTTGCATTATCCCAAGCACCTCCGGCATTCGCCATCATAAGTGCGAGAGATACACATCCTAACAGCCCACCAGCAAGCATACCTCCTAAAGCTTGAGCACCAAGACCAAAACCAACAATAGCTGGCATAGAAACTGCAATTACTCCTGGTAACATCATTTTCTTTAAGGCTGCTTTGGTTGCTATCTCAACACATTTTTCTGAATCAGGTTCTGCAGTGCCCTCCATTAAGCCAGAAATTTCTTTAAATTGTCTTCTGATCTCATTAATCATTTCAAATGCTGCATCACCTACAGCCGTCATAGTTATTGAAGAAACTAAAAACGGTATACAAACTCCTATAAACATTCCAACTAAAACAATTGGCTCTGTAAGTGCTAATGAAAATTCAGGATTTGCTACACCTACTACAGCAGAAAAAGCTGAAATTATTGCTAAAGCAGCTAACGCTGCAGCTCCAATTGCAAAACCTTTTCCGATTGCAGCAGTAGTATTTCCTAATTCATCAAGAGAGTCTGTAATTTCTCTTACTTCCTCACCCATACCTGACATTTCAGCTATGCCGCCAGCATTGTCAGCAACCGGTCCATATGCATCTATTGCCATAGTTATTCCAACAGTAGCAAGCATACCAACAGCGGCAATTCCTACACCATAAATGCCCGATAGTTGAGTTGAAGTAAGGATGATGCCGGCTAGAATAACAATAGGTATCACAACTGATTGCATTCCTACTGATAAACCTGAAATCATTACAGTTGCAGAACCAGTTTCTCCTGATTCAGCAATTTTCTTAACCGGGCCGCCGCCTGTGTAATATTCTGTAATAAGTCCAATCAATACACCGCCAACAGCTCCAGCAATAACACACCACCATACATTCATTCCAACTCCGTCAAAAGAATTAATTATGAAATAGGCCATAGCCACAAATATTACTGGCGCTAAAAGAGTTCCAGATCTCAATGCACTTGCAGGTGCTTTTGCTGACTGAAGCTTAACTATAAATATTCCGATTATTGAAGCTATTAAGCCAGTCGCAGCTAAAGCCAGTGGAAGCATCATCATATCTTGGTTTCCAAGCGTATAAGCTATTGCTATTGATGCAATCATAGAGCCGCAATATGACTCAAATATATCTGAACCCATTCCAGCAACATCACCAACATTATCCCCAACATTATCCGCAATAACGCCTGGATTTCTTGGATCATCTTCAGGAATACCAGCTTCAATCTTACCAACGAGATCAGCTCCAACATCAGCACTCTTTGTGAAAATTCCTCCACCTACTCTGGAAAAAAGTGCTACAACAGATGCTCCCATAGCAAAACCTTCAAGCTTATGAGGATCAATTTCAGCTGGGATGTAGAAATAATATAATCCACCTAAACCAATGAGACCCAATGATGCAACACATAGACCCATTATAGAACCACCATAAAAAGAAACCGATAAAGCCGCTGCTGGACCATCTTTTTGAGCTGCAGTTGCAGTTCTAACATTTGCTTTAGTAGCTGCATACATACCAATAAAACCTGCAACAGATGAGCATATTGCTCCAACAACAATAGATATTGCTGTATAAGGTCCCAATGCATACCATGCTAGTAATACTATTACCGCAATAAATATGGATAAATATTTATACTCTGTTTTCATGAAAGCGAGAGCTCCAGCATGAATCTGATCGCCTATTTTTTTTACCTTATCTTCGCCATCGGGATATTTCATGACAAGTTTATAAACAACAAATGCCATTACCATACCCAATATGCCAAGAGCTGGTGGAATGATTAAATTATCCATATAAAACCCCTTATTTTTAATAAAGCATTCTAGCAAATTATTCGAAACAAAAACGTTTTTTCTCTATTTATTAAATATGTTTTTGTCTAAAAGTTCTTCTGAATTTGCGACAACGCACGCCACCGCTGCATCGCCAGAAACATTTACTGATGTTCTTATCATGTCGAGAATTCTATCAACCGCCAAGATTAATCCAATTGCATCGAGTGGAAGCCCTAATGAGCTCAAAATAAGAGCTAACGTAATAGTTCCAGCAGATGGGACAGCAGCTGCTCCAATAGAAGCCACCATAGCAAGAAGAACAATTTGAATATATTCAATCATAGATAGATCTACACCAACAGTGCTTGCAATAAACATAGTTGCCAGGCCCTGCATAATTGCAGTGCCATCCATATTTATCGTCGCTCCAACAGGAATTACGAATGAGGAAACATCCTTTTTAACACCCAGTTCATCAGTTACCGTCTTAAGAGTAACTGGAATAGTTGCTGCACTTGATGATGTTGTAAACGCAAATAAAGCAACATTTCTCATTTTTTTAAAGAAAATAATTGGATTTAAATTAGCAAATATTTTTAGTACTAATGAATATGTAAAAAATAAATGAAACAGTAAAACAAAAATTAGTATCAAGACGTATTGAATTAAATCTCCAAAAATATTTAACCCTTTATCCATTACATAACTACCCATCAAACAAAAAACACCAATAGGCGCAAAACTCATGATAATTAAAACTATCTTCATAAAAACTATATTTAATCTTTCAAAATTCTTAGAAAGATTATCAGTAAGATTATCAGTAAGATTTAGAGCGATGCCAAACAAAATACTTATGAAAACAATTCCCAACATATTATTTTCAACAAAAGCTCCAAAAATATTATTAGGAAAAACTTTTAAAACAGTATCATATAAACTGGCCTCGCCTGAAGGTGCGTTAAATGATGTAACTTCACCTTCATATCCAGAAATGTTAAATACCCATCCAAAAAATATTGCTATCACAACAGCAAAAGCGGTAGTTAATAAATAAAGCAGTACTGTTTTTGAGGCAATTGATCCAAGCTTAACCATATTTGATAATGAAGAAATGCCAGAAACTAGAGAAAAGAAAACCAGAGGAACTACTATTAACAAAAGTAGGTTCTTGAAAATTTGTCCGCCTAAGTTAAAAAGATATTTTTCTATGCCTAGAAAAACCGATTGAGAAATTGAATCTTGAAAATAAAAGAAGATAGAAGCTAAAAGTACACCTGAGAACATGCCCACCAAAACATTTCTTGTTAGATTTTTTGGAGGGTCTAATTGACTCATGTTATCTCTATCATATCAAAATCTTCTTTACCGACACCACACTCTGGACATAACCAATCTTCGGGAACATCTTCCCATGCAGTTCCTGGCTCAATTCCATCATCAGGCCAACCTAATTCTTCATCATATATTAGTCCGCAGACAATACATTCCCATTTTTTATATTTCATAAAGTGCTAAAAATTAAGTTATTTCGTTTATAACAAGGAGGCTATAATATCAGATTTAACCATTAAATTAATGAAGCTAAAGCAAAAATCTTCTTGGATAACTTATAAAGAAATGATGAATAAAGTCAAAAATGACTCTGTAAAGTCTTGGCTAACTGAAAATGGTCCAATTACAAAAAGGATTTCTGCAAATGAAAATTTCGAGTTAAGTTTAATACGTGACGAAATTGATAAAGTTGATGAAATGGATAAAAAATATTTAGATAACGAAGTTGGAGACATAAAGGTAAGAGAGGTTATCTTATTAGGTAACAAAACTCCTAAGGTTTACGCTAAATCACTAATACCCGTTAATACCATTGAAAATGGATTTTCTAAACTAGGAAGTCTAGGAACGAAACCTTTGGGAGACATCTTATTTGAAAAAAATATATTTAATAAGATTGAAGTTATTTATTCTACTTTCTCAGATGAAATTAGTATATTTTGGGGCAGAAAAACAAAGTACTTAGTTAAGAGCCTTCCCTTTTCAGTCATGGAAATTTTTTTAATAGAAGAATGAAAAATAAAATGTACTCTTTTGTAAAGATTGCAAGACTTGATAAGCCAATAGGTATTTATCTTTTGCTTTGGCCATCTTTATTAGGGTATGTGTTAGCAGGAATAAATTCAGAACTTGAGTTTAAAAACTTTCTAATCGTGGTCTTTGGCTCTATCTTAGTTCGATCTTGTGGCTGTGTTATTAATGATATTAGTGACTATAAGATAGATAAGCTTGTAAAAAGAACTTTAAACAGGCCTCTCGCATTGGGTTCAATTTCTTTAATTGAAGCATGGTTATTTTTCCTAGCCTTAAGCGTTATGTCATTGTTGCTTTTATTTGAAACAAATTCTCTTACTATAAAGATCTCAATATTTTTTGCTTTTTTAATAATTTTGTACCCTCTTACAAAAAGATTCTTTGTTGCGCCACAGTTCATTCTTGGAATTACATTTGGATCTGGTTCAATTATTGCTTATTCACTTGAATCGAATATCTTCTCTATGTCACTAGCGATTTTATATTCTGGAATAATTGCATGGATAATAAGTTTTGATACCTATTACGCTATGGAAGATAAAAATGATGACGAACAGATAGGTGTAAATTCTACAGCAATTTTATGGGGCAATAATTCAATAATATATTCGAAAATACTTCATATATTCTTTTACATGTGTCTTTTAACTGTGGGATTGATTAATAGTTTTTCATACCTTTTTTTCTTGTTTTTTTTCATACTCATATATCTTTTTTTTCATCAGTCAAAAATTATCAAAGAAGAGAAATATATCGAAGCATTTAAAATTAATAATTGGGTTGGTATTGTGGCTCTTGCTAGTTTTACATTTGAAATAATTTACTTGGGTTAGATGAGTACTAATTTAAATTTTGTTGATAATTTTGATTCAATAGATGAAGCTCAGTTTAGTAAATTAATACGAAAGAATGATGCTCCTTTTATACAATATTCTTTTTTAAAGGCACTTGAAAATTCAGGGTGTGTTGGAAGAGACTTAGGCTGGACTCCCAAACATCTAGTGAAGTCAAATGAAAATGTTTTAAGTGGTTTCATGCCAATGTATATAAAAAATAATAGTCATGGTGAGTTCGTTTTTGATCACTCATGGTCATATGCTTTAAATAGAGCGGGAAGAAATTATTATCCTAAATTACTTACTGCTATACCTTTTACCCCATGTGAGACTAGAAAAATTATCACTGAATCAAATACAAATGAATATGTTGAGAAAATAATTGAATTTATGGAAGAAAAAAATATTGAATCTTGGCATGTCCTCTACCCGGATGCAGATTTAAAAGAATTATTTTTTGAAAATAAACTTATAGAACGTTTTGGATATAAATTTATATGGAAAAATAAAGAATATGAGACATTTAATGACTACCTAAATATTTTTAAATCGAGACAAAGAAAAAACATTAAGAACGAAAGAAAAAAAATATCTGACTTAGATATTTCTTTCCAAATAAAAGAAAGTGATTCTTTGACAATTGAAGACTGGGAGGAGTTTTTCAAATTTTATAGAAATACATATGAAGAAAGATTACAAAGACCCTATCTAAATATCGATTTCTTTAAAGAAATTCATAAATTCAAAAAAACCCTTAAGCCCGTTATTTTTTTTGCAGTGCATAATGATAAAAAAATAGCTGGATCATTGTGTTTCATAGGTAATGACACCCTATATGGACGGCATTGGGGATCTTCCTTCAACATTGATTCACTTCATTTTGAAACCTGTTTTTATCAAGGTATAGAATTTTGTATTAATAAAAAAATAAAATACTTTGATCCGGGTGTTCAAGGTGAACATAAAATAAGAAGAGGATTTGAACCAAAAAGGACTAGCTCATTCCACTACATAAAAGAAAATGATTTTAGAGATGCAATAATTGAGTTTTGCGAGAAAGAGAAGATTGAAATTAATAGATATCTCAAAGCATGTGAGAGATATACACCTTTTAATAAAGAATATAAAATTTAAGAATGATTAAATCTCTGCCAAAAACAAGTCATCAGTTGGCTGTATGCGAAGCTAACTTTTTAAGGTTAAAGAAAATCCTAAATAATTTTTCTGTAAATAAATATTTGTTTGAAACGATTAATCCTGACTCTTCATCTAATCCAATATCCTTTAGCGTAATTCATAGAACAAAACATACATTAATAATTGAAGCTAAACAGAAAATTAAATTAAAAAAGATGGAAGGTCTTATTATCAGAATACAAATTTCTTTAGATGCTAAATTAGCTGAAGTTATATCTTTTCAGGGAGAGAGAGCAGTTCCATATTTTATGAAAGTTCTTAAAACGCAATCACGTGACGAAAAAATACAACAAAATAGATTCTTAACTGAATGGCTGGAGAACATTTTTGCAAATGGAATAAATCCTCAATTTAAAATTTGATGGTAAAAACAATTTTATATTTTCATGGATTTGCCTCTTCTTCAGATTCAGATAAAGCAAAAATTATTAAGAGTTATATATCAAAAATTTCTAAAAAAATAAAAATATTTACTCCAGATCTTAGCAATAATTTTAAAGAAGCAAATAATCAGATAACAAAACTCATTGACGAGAATGAGAAAGATTATGTATTCATGGGAAGTTCTTTGGGTGGATACTATGCTAATTTTTTTGGAAGCATTAATAAATCAAAAGTTATCTTAATTAATCCAGCTATTCCTCCATTAAAAGGTTTTGAGGAATACCTTGGTGAAAATGAAAATTATTCGACTGGAGAAAAATTTATCGTTACCAAGGATGATATAAAATTTTTAAGATCACTTGTAACAAAAAAATTTAATAATCAAAAAAATACATTAGTCTTTCTAGAATCCGGAGATGAAGTTCTTAATTATGTTGAGGCTGCTAAATACTTTTTAGGGTCAAATATAGATATAACATATGGTGGGAGCCATTCATATGAATCCATTACAAATAAACTTGAAAAAATTGTCAGATTCATAGGAATTTAATTAATTGAACTGAAATTGAACAAAAAACTTCCTTTTGCACAAAATTAATGCATAATATTACCTATATTAGTGCAAATATATCAATTTAATGCATTAATAGTATATTTAATCAAAATTAAAATTTACATTTGTAGGAGAAATAAATGAAAACATACGAATATATTTGGCTTGATGGTTATCAACCTGAGCCATCGATGAGAAGTAAAGTTAAAGCGACTAGGGACGAAACACCGCCTGAATGGTCATTTGATGGATCTTCAACTCAACAAGCAGATGGAGGAAGTTCAGACTGTTTACTTTTACCAGTTCAAACATATGAAAATCCAAATGGGCATGATCTAGTTATGACACAAGTTCAAGCAGCTGACCACACTACTCATCCATCAAATTTTAGAGCAGCTGCAGCTGAAGTTGTCACAGATGAATGGTGGTTTGGGTTTGAACAAGAGTACTTTTTTACTGATCCTGAAACTGGTGAACCATTGGGATGGGAAAATGGAGAGCCTGGTCCTCAAGGTCCATACTATTGTGCGGTTGGAGCTGGAAATGTTTCTGGAAGAGAAGTTTCTGATGCTCACCTAATGGCTTGCTTGGATCTAGGAATAGAATTAACTGGAACTAATGCTGAGGTTGCAATAGGTCAATGGGAATATCAATGTTTTGGTAAAGGTATTAAAGCTGCCGATGATCTTTGGGTAAGCCGATACATGTTGTACAAGATTGCTGAAGAATTTGGTGTTGGTGTAAATATCCATCCAAAGCCAAAAACTGGTGATTGGAATGGATCAGGCATGCATACAAATTTCTCAAATGAAGCAATGCGAACTGGAGGAAGTGAAGAACTCTACTCATCAATTTGCGATAAGCTTGGTGAAGTTCATGAAGAAGGTATTGCGTCTTATGGTTCTGATAATGACATGAGACTTACTGGATTACATGAAACTCAAAGCATTGAAAAATTTTCATATGGTGTAAGTGACAGAGGAGCTAGTATAAGAATCCCTGTTGCCACGGTTGAGAATGGCTGGAACGGATATCTTGAAGATAGAAGACCTGCTTCAAATGCTGATCCATATAAAATCCTATCTCATATAGTAGGAACTCTCTCTAAGTAATTTTGATTATGTTTTTCTGCTCTATTTCTAAAATAGAGCAGAAATTTTGAGATGAAAATGAATACTGAAAAACTATCCTTTTTAAATCAACTTGAAACTGAAATTATTATTTTAGACAGGGAACTTTTTATTATTTGGTTAAATGACTCTGCTCTTAATAAAGGCTGGGTTTTGAACTCAAAAAAAGACAAAAATTTAATAACGGATCAGTTCTCGGAAGAAACAAATGGAGCATTAATAAATCTTTTAAAGAAAACAATTGAGAAAAATGGTGCTAAAACTAAAAGAGACTTTGAAATAATAACTGCTGCAGATACTAAAAGAACCATTGACTTAACAGTATCTTGGAATAATGAAAATGAATGTTTGATTCTTGAAATATTATGCGTTGACAATCTTAATAAAATAATAGACTCAACAAAAACATTTTCTACACAAAAAATTGCTGCAAATCTAGCAAGAACTCTCGCTCATGAAGTTAAGAATCCACTATCTGGCATCAGAGGAAGTGCTCAAATTTTAAGCAAAAAATTAACTGATGATTATTCAGAAAAGTTTTTAAAAATAATTATTGATGAGACTGATAGATTAAATTCCATTGTTACAAAAATCTTAACTCCACCCTCAAAACCAAATCTAAGCATGTTTAACATTCATTCTGCTTTAGAAAAAGTTTATGCTCTTGCAGAAGCAGATAAGGAAAATAAAATTAATCTTATTAGAGATTATGATCCTAGCATTCCTGAAATTAATGGAGATGAAAACTTATTTGTTCAAGCAATTTTAAATATAGTTAAAAATGCTCAACAGGCAATAGAAAATATTGAAGATCCCAATATCACCATTAAATCTAGAATTGAATATGGAAAGCCAATTAATGGAGTGGTTCATCAAACAGTTTGTTCTATTGAAATTATTGATAATGGTCCTGGAATTCCTCAGGAACTTCATGATCAAGTATTCTTTCCAATGGTTTCTGTAAAAGAAAATGGATCTGGTTTAGGTTTAACAATTGCACAAGATATAATAAGAATTCATGGAGGTGGCATCATTTTTAGATCAAATCCTGGGGAGACAATTTTTGCAATACAAATCCCTATTAAAATAGAGGATAAGGAGGCAAAAATTGCATAATATTTGGATTGCAGATGATGATGAAGCCATCAGATTAGTTCTTGAAGAGAGTCTTTCTTCTGCTGGCTTTAAAACAAAAAGTTTTTCAAGTGGCGATGATTTGGTTTCTGAGCTTGAGAGCTCTGTACCTGATTTGATTATAACTGATGTCCAGATGCCTGGAATGCTTGGCTACGACCTTTTAAAACATATAACTAATAATTACGAGGACCTTCCTGTAATTGTTATGACTGCCTTCGCTGATATGCAAGCTGCCGTTGAATCATTTGGTGGAGGAGCTTTTGAGTATATGCCGAAACCTTTTGATCTTGAGGATGCAATAAAAATAGTTGAGAGAGCTCTTGAAGAAAAGCCAAAAACTAAAGGCCTAAAAAAAGATACCAAACTAGACATTATCGGTGAATCTCAAGCCATGCAAAATGTTTTTAGAGCTATAGGAAAACTTTCTAATACAATCGCAACAGTTTTAATACAAGGTGAGTCTGGTACAGGCAAAGAATTAATCGCTAAGTCACTCCACAAAAATAGTCCAAGGCATGACATGCCATTTATTGCTCTTAACATGGCAGATATACCAAAAGAACTTGTCGAGTCAGAGCTTTTTGGCCATGAGAAAGGTTCATTTACTGGAGCAGTTGATAAAAGAATAGGAAGATTTGAACAAGCAAATGGAGGAACACTGTTTCTTGATGAAATTGGAGATATGCCTCTAGACTCACAAACAAGACTATTAAGAGTTTTATCTAATAAAGAATTTTATAGAGTGGGAGGCGATAAGCCTATAAAGGTAGATGTAAGAATTATTGCAGCAACTCACCAAAATCTAAATAATTTAGTCTCTCAAAAAAATTTTAGAGAAGACCTTTTTTATAGACTTAACGTCATAAAAATAGAAGTCCCTCCTCTAAGAGATAGAAAAGATGACATCAGTGATCTTTCAAAGTATTTTTTAAAAAATTATGCTGACTCCCTTGATGAGGATTTAAGGGTAATTTCTGATGAAGCAATGAAATTAATGAATAAGTACGATTGGCCTGGAAACGTTAGACAATTAGAAAATGTTTGTTATTGGTTAACGTTGATGTCTCCTTCACAAAGTGTTAAATCTCAGGATCTTCCTACCGAAATAAAAGAGTTCGAAATTACTGATATTCCAACATCTTCATGGGAGGACGGAATGCAGAATTGGTTAAAGAATGTGTCAATGAATATTGACTCAGGTTTATCTGAAATAGCGATCACTAAAATTGAGAAGATGTTAATAAAAACTGCTTTAGAAAGATCAAATGGTAAAAAGAATGATGCAGCTCAAATTCTTGGATGGGGAAGAAATACACTTTCAAAAAAAATGAAGGAACATGGTATTTAGACCAATGGAAGATTATTCATTTTCCACTCATTAATTCCACCCTTTAATATAAAAATATCTTTTAGTCCCTCTTTCTTTAAAGTTTCTCCTGCATTGGTGGACGAACTGCCCATTTCGCATACAAGCACTACAGATTTTGTAGAGTTAATAATTTCATTTGATCTTCTTGAAACATCATTTACAGGAATATTAATTGAAGCTGTTATATGACCGGAATTAAAAGCTTCAGAACTCCTGAGATCAACAATTAAAGCTTGGTCTTGGTTTGAAAGACTAATTAATGATTGGCAAGATATTTTTGTTCCACCTTTTTTAGAATTTGATATAAAAAATAGTATAAGAATAATTACAAGAGGTGCTGAAAAATAAAAGTGCTCTATTAAAAAATTAATTAGTTCCATATGTATATTATCTATTAAAATGGGAGATATTAATAAAAAATATAAATGAAAAATACAAGTTTAATTTTAGTTAGGCACGGTCAAAGCGAATGGAATGAAAAAAATCTTTTTACTGGTTGGGAAAATCCAGGACTGACAAAAAAAGGAACTGATGAAGCAAAACATGCTGGCTTATTAATAAACGATCTCGATATCGAATTTGATCACTTATTTACATCAATTTTAGATAGAGCCAAACTCACTGGAGAAATCATTCTAGAGAATATCAATCAAAAAGATCTAGATTCTATTGAAAACAAAGCTCTCAATGAAAGATTCTATGGTGACCTTCAAGGTCTTAATAAAGACGAATGTAGGCAAAAATGGGGTGCTGAACAGGTACAAATTTGGAGAAGATCTTATGATGTTGGTCCGCCTGGGGGAGAATCACTCAAAGAAACTGGTGAGAGAGTTTTGCCATATTATTTAAATGAGATTTACCCATTAATACTTCAAGGCAAAAATATTTTGGTTGCTGCACATGGAAATTCTCTTAGATCATTAATAATGCATTTGGACAAATTATCTTCTGATGAAATTGTTAAATTAGAAATACCAACTGGGGCCCCTATTCAATATATCTTTGATGATCAGGGTAAAGTATTAATTAAAAAGAATTTAATTGAATAATTTGAAACAAAATAATAAAAATTTTTCTCAGGTTATTTCTCAGTGGTACATGGCCTCTGGCAGAAATAACTTGCCGTGGAGGAAAGGAATATCTCCATACAAAGTTTGGATATCTGAGATAATGCTCCAACAAACTCAAGTCAAAACAGTTATACCCTTTTTTAATGCTTTTATAAAAAAATTTCCAAACTTAAAATCGATATCAAAAGCTTCAGAAGATGAAATTCTAGCTCTTTGGACAGGCTTAGGTTTTTATAGAAGAGCAAAAAATATCTTTAAAACTAAAGAAATAATTAAAAATGAATTTAAGAATAGATTTCCAAAAAAATTTAAGGAATTAATTCTTTTGCCAGGTATTGGGAGATCGACTGCAGGAGCAATTATGTCAATTGCATACAACAAATCGTATCCGATACTTGATGCAAATGTTAAAAGAGTTATTTCAAGATACGAAAATATAGATATTAAACAAAAAAATGCAATTAAGTCTCTATGGGAATTATCTGAAAAATATACCCCCTCAGAAAACATCTTTGAATATACACAAGGAATCATGGACTTAGGCGCAACAATATGCCATTTGAGGTCTCCAAAATGTTCAATTTGTCCTTTAAAATTTTCTTGTAAAAGCGCTTTTAAAGAATTTGAAACTGTTAAAAAGACCAAAAAACAAAAATTAACCAAAAGAATTAATTTTACGTTAGCTCACTCAAATCAATCCTTTTTATTATTTAAAAAAAATGAGCAGAGTTTTTGGGAAAGTTTATGGACTCCATATGATAATCAACATCTAAATAGTAAGAGCATTTTCAAAAATCCAAAAAAAGTTCAAACTCGTCACCTAAATCATGCGCTATCACATATGGATTTGGATATTACTGTTGAAATTTTTGATTACGACAAACCTTTTAAAATTGAAACTAACCTGGAACATCAATGGATAAATAAATCTGAAATTAATGATTTTGGTCTGCCTAGGCCTATAAAGACTATAATAGATACTTATGTCTAAAAAAATATTTTGCAAAAAGCTTAATAAAGAATTGCCTGCTCTAAATAATCCTCCTATGCCAGGTCCAAAAGGAATTGAACTAATGAATTCTATTTCAGAAGAAGCGTGGGAGATGTGGAAATCTCATCAAACAACTCTCATAAATGAAAAACATTTAGACATGTCAGATCCTGAAAATAGAAGATGGCTTCAAGATCAAATGGATAAATTTTTTAACAATGAAGACTATGAAAGTGCTGCAGGATTTAAGGCACTTGATTAGCAATTTTTACCTTCAAATATCCAAAAATTTTTTGATTTACAAACTAAATAAAATAGAGTTTAATTTTCTTAAATATCCTTGGGGAAAATTCAATGACTGATAATTCAAATACAAAATTTCCATCCGAAGCTGAAGTCGTTATCGTAGGCGTGGGAGGCATAGTTGGGTCTATGTTGGCATATTGGCTTGCTGAGCTTGGACAAAAAAATATTGTTGGTTTGGAAAAATCAACGATAATCCCATCTGATATTGCATCTACAGCACATGCATCCGACTTTGTTTATAACACAACACACGATAAGTTAGGTTGTTGGACGACTGCATTCAGTAGAAAGTTTTATGAAGATAATGGATTTTTTTTAAAAAAAGGTGGATTAGAAATTTGTCGTGTTGGTGATTATGAGCGCTGGGAAGAATTAAAAAGAAAAGTTGCATCAGGAAAGGCATTTGGTACAAATGTAAGCTTAATATCTGCAGCTGAAGCCGTTGAAAAATTCCCATTACTAGAGGAAGAGTCAATGATAGGTGCCATGTGGGATCCAGATGCTGGATTGGTGGTTCCACGATCACAGGAAGTTGTTAACTTCGCAGTTGAAAGTGCTAAAGAAAAAGGGGCACTGAAAACCTTCACGAATACTCCTGCAACAGACTTTGAAATAGAAGACGGCAAAATTATTGGGGTTAAGACTGATAAAGGAACAATTAAAACTAATAAAGTTGTTATTGCTTCAGGAATTTGGGGGCCTTTAATGGGTGATAAGGCAGGTGTTGGTGTTCCTTTGATGCCGGTTGAACACCCACTATTATTTTTTGGACCATATGAAGAAATCCAAGATACTGAAGAAATGCTAGTCTACCCTCTTCTAAGAGATCAAGGTAACTCAGCCTATGTTAGAGATACAGGAAAATTTCATGGCGGCATGCTCGAATGGGGATATTATGAAGATAAAAATCCTAGATTAGTTGATCCTGAAGATATTGGAAATCCTGATAAAACAATGTTATCAGATTCCATGAGATATTTAGAACTTGAAGAAATTGCTGAACCACTTGAAAAAGCTTTTGAAACAACACCTATACTTAGTGAATTGGGTTGGGATGAAAAAAGTTCATTTAACGGACTTTTATCTGTAACAGCAGATGCAGGCTCTTTAATTGGTGAAAGTCCAGAAGTTAGAGGATTTTGGTTATGTGAAGCTGTTTGGGTAAAAGATGGGCCAGGTTGTGCCAGACTTTGCGCAGAGGCAATGGTCAATGGTAAAACTCAAGTGGATATGCATTCTTTTGATATATCAAGATTCTACCCACATCAAAAAGAAAGGGAATATGTAAAAACAAGAGCATTTGAAAATTCTCAAACTATTTATACTCCTGCTGTGCATCCTAGAGAACCATATATTACTCAAAGAGAAATGTTTGTGAGTCCTTTTTATGAAAGAGAAAAAGAACTTGGAGGGCATTTTGAAAATGAAGTTGCAGGCTGGGAAAGAGCTCTTGCTTACATAAGCAATAGAGAAAAACTTGATAAATATATTAAAGAAGTTCCATTAAGAGAAAATGAGTGGGATACACGTCACGTACCATATGACGTTGCAAATGCTGAACATCTTGCCATGAGTGATTCAGTCGGCATGATTAATTTATCTCATTTCCCCATCATGGATATTAAAGGCCCAGATGCCGAGAAAATGTTAGAGTACCTATCCGTTGCAAAAGTTGGTGGAAATACTCCTGAAGGTAAAGTTATATATACTAACTTTTTAGACGAAGACGGTGGAGTCCATGCAGACCTTACTATCTCTCGCCTTAGCAATGACAGTTATAGAGTTGTAACTGGTGGTGCTGACGGGAATCGTGACTGGGTAACCTTACGCAATTACAGGGATGATAATGGATTAAATGCGGATATAAATATTAGAACTCATGACATAGCAACATTAGGATTATGGGGGCCTAAAGCAGTTGAAGCCTTAGGTAATTTTATAGATCCTAACGAAATTGATATTAAGAACTTTCCATTTGTATCAGCAAAAAACCTAACCTTAAATCTTTCTGGCGGAAAAAAAGTTGATGTATGGGCGGCCAGAATTTCCTATGTTGGTGAAAGTGGCTGGGAAATTTATTTTAATAATAATAAAGATGATGGTTTAGCTTTGTATGACTCCTTGTTAGAAGTTGGGGTTGTGCCAGTTGGCATTGAGACATATGCAAATAGTAGACGTCTCGAAAAAAGCTTTAGACTTCAAGGCGCAGACCTTGAGACAGAATATACAGCTATTGAGGCAGCAATTCAGAGACCCTTGGTAAAAGAAGCTGATTTTCATGGTAAAGCAGCACATCTAGCTCATAGAGAAGAAAATCCCTGTGCAATATTATGTACCATGACATTAGATGATCTTAATGTGTCTGGTAAGACAAGATATCCTGTTGGCATTTCACCAATTATTGATCCTGCAACAGGTGAGGTACCAATAGATAGCAAAGGTAGAAGATCATATACAACTGGTATGTCTTATTGTCCGTCTCTTAAGAAATTTGTGGTTATGGGTTATTTACCAAAAGAAATTGCCATTCAAGGCAAGTCACTCTTAATCGAGTACTTTAATGAAGATGGTGATGGTTTATATCCTATGACTGTTCAAATAGTTGGTAAAGGGTCTCTTTATGATCCTACTAACGAAAGAGTTCGCGCTTAACTAATTGCACTTAATGACAACAGTTGTAAACTTGCCTATAATCCGAAGTTCATTCTAAGCCCAGATAGCTCAGTTGGTAGAGCAAAGGACTGAAAATCCTTGTGTCGGTGGTTCGATCCCACCTCTGGGCACCATTAAATATCTTAAGAAGGTTACAATACACACATGATATCAAAACAACAAAAGCCAATAAAATCTGGATTTCATGCTAAAACAAATGCTGATGAAATAATAAAAGGAGTTGATCTTAGTAATAAAGTAGCCATTGTTACAGGTGGTTACTCAGGAATTGGACTTGAGGCCACTAGAGAACTTGTTAATGCTGGTGCGAAAGTGATTATTCCAGCTAAAAGAGAAGAAATTGCTACAAAGAATCTACAAGGCATAGTATCTAAAGAAGATATTATTGAAATGGATCTTGGCAATTTAAATTCGGTTAAAAACTTTACAGATGGTTTTAAAGAAAAGTTTAGTAAATTAGATCTACTAATTAACAATGCAGGAATTATGGCCTGTCCCGAGACTAGAATAGGAAATAAATGGGAGAGTCAATTTGCTGTTAATCATATTGGGCACTTCTTGCTTACAAAAGAATTAATGAACTCAATGGCAGAGAATGATGGTGCAAGATTTGTCAGCCTTTCGTCTTCAGCCCATTCACTTACAGGAATGCTTTGGGATGATATTCACTTTCAAAATAATCCTTATGATAAATGGATGGCATATGGTCAATCTAAAACAGCGTCTTCACTAATTGCTATCGAATTTCATAGAAGAATGGTAGATAAAGGTGTTTCTGGGTTTTCCGTGCATCCAGGCGGCATTCTTACACCTCTGCAACGGCACCTTCAAAAAGAAGAAATGGTAGCTCTAGGTTGGATGGACGAGAACGGATCACCTTCAGAGATGGCAAAAAATTTCTTTAAAACGACTAGTCAAGGTGCATCAACTACTCTTTGGTGCGCAACCAGCTCTAGCCTAAATGGAATAGGTGGAGTATTTTGTGAAGACTGTGATATTGCAAAAAGAAAAAATGAAGTAGATGAGTCACTACAGCGATATTTTGGTGTTGCCGATTGGGCTGTTGATACTGAAGAGGCATCAAAATTATGGGATGTGACTGAAAAAATGCTTGCATCGTGAGTCAGGTAAATACGCTTTTTGAAAATATTGAGCCTTTTTCAACAGGTTACTTAGAAGTTGATAAGCATAAAATTTATTATGAGGAATGTGGAAATCCAAATGGGAAGCCTGCTGTTTTTCTTCATGGGGGACCAGGTGGCGGTGGTAGTACAAAAGTAAGAGGATTTTTTAATCCAGAATTATTTAGAATTGTGGTATTTGATCAACGCGGTTGCGGTAGAAGCAAACCTCATGCATGTCTAAAAAATAATACAACTTGGAATCTAGTTGAGGATATTGAGATGCTAAAAGAAAAGCTCAAGATAAAAAAATGGCTTGTTTTTGGTGGTTCTTGGGGAAGCACACTCGCATTAGCTTATGCTCAAACATATCCTAATTCAGTTTCAGAACTAGTTCTAAGAGGAATATTTATGTTAAGAGATAAGGAACTAAAATGGTTTTATCAAGATGGTGCTAGCAGAATATTTCCTGAGGCTTGGGAGGGATTCTTAAAACCAATTAACCAAGAAAATAGACATAATTTAATGGATGCTTACTACAAAATTTTTACAGGTGATGATGACGAAAAAAAAATGGAGGCAGCAGTAGCATGGTCTAAATGGGAAGGATCTGTAAGTACACTAAGTCATAAAGCTGACATGGTTTCATCATATTCTGAGTCAAAATTTGCTTTAGCCTTTGCCCTTATCGAAAATCATTATTTTGTTAACAAGGGTTTTCTTGATAGTGAGGATCAATTAATTTCATCAGAGTCGATTGATAAAATTCGTCATATACCTGCAAAAATAATCCAAGGTAGATATGATATTGTTTGTCCGATGGAAACAGCATGGGAACTTAAAAAAAATTGGCCTGAAGCAGAATTAATAGTTGCGCCCTCTTCAGGACATAGTGCATTTGAAAAAGAAATTACTCATGAACTTGTTAGGGCAACTGAGGAATTTGCAAAAAATGATTAACATTAGTTTCATTGGTATGGCGGCTTGTGGTAAATCTACAATCGGAAAAGCTGTTGCTAACAAAATAGGTGTCAGCTTTGTTGATACCGATTTGCTTATTGAGCAAAAACATGCGGCCACACTTGAAGAAATCAAAAATAAATATGATTACAAATTTGTAAGAGATGAAGAGGAAAAAGTCATACTTGGTCTAAACTCATCGAATAGAATCATATCTACTGGCGGAAGTGCAGTCTATTCTACAAAATCGATGGAACATCTTAAAAAATTTTCTAGAGTCATATATATAAATACTCCTCTTGAGATAATTATGGAAAGAATTGATATTGATCAAAAAAGAGGTCTTGCAGTTCCAGAGGGAATGTCAATTCCTGAGATTTACTCTGAAAGAGAGCCTATGTATCAAAAATACTGCGAGACAATTTTGGATGGATCAAAAACTATTGATCAGCTTGTTGGTGAAACCATAAAACAATTGCATGAGTAAAAATATTTTAATTGTTGGAGCTTCTGGTTTAGTCGGCGGCGAAATACTTAAAAACTTAAAAACAACCAATAATGACTTAATTTTACTAAGTAGAAAAAAGCTTTTATGTGAAAATAGTATTAATCAGATAGTTATTGATTTTGAGAATATTGATTCATTAGATGCAAGTCTTAAGGTCGATGAAATTTATATCGCAATTGGGCAAAAGTTAAGCCTTTCTGAGCTTGTTTATATTAAAAAAAATAATAGAAAAAGTTTTGTTAATGTAGATTATAACTACATTAAAAAAGTTGCTGAATTTGCTAAAAACTGTGGAGCTAATTCAGTTGGTTTGATATCTGCAATTGGAGCAAATACCAAATCTTTTAATACATATTTAAAAGTTAAGGGTGATATTGAGAATGAAATTAAGTTAATGGGATATGAAAAAATCATAATTGCTCATCCAAGTCATTTGTTAGGCAAACGTCCCGATGAGGTAATTCCATTAAATGTAAAAATATTTGAAAAAATCACAAACTTATTTGGCCTCCTAATGATTGGGCCATTACAAAAATTTAGAAATGTAGAGGCAAAAAAAGTGGCTAAAGCAATCATTTACAAAATGGATTCAGTTGAGGAAGGCATTCATTATATAGATTATAAATATTTCAAAAATTTTTAATCCTCTTATTTTTAGTTTTAATTATTTTCTTTATGCCGTTACATGCATTGAGAAGCCAAAATGCATTTGCAAATACAAAATAGTATAAACCTAGATATAGTTGCACAATTATCGCGAAAAAGCTTCCAGCAATTACAGCAGAGAGCCCCAGCATTCTTTTTTTAGCTTTTTTTGAAACAACAAGAGGTGCGGCTATCAAAGTACCGAAAAAAACACTCAATAATTGAATTAAATCTAGCATATTCATACTAATAAACACCCAGAATATGCTTATTAGTATGAATACTGGCGCGTATTATGAATACTTAAAATTAAAAGTAAAGATATTTTTGGAACTTTTAGAAAAAAAATGTAATCTAATATATACCTACAAATTAAAGGTGATTATTATGAAAAATTTTACAATGATATTAAGTTTTTTTCTTTGTTTTACGCTTGTCGCAGACGATCATATGGACAAGGAAAAAACCATGAAGGATAGGTTTATGAAAAATCCAAACTATCTTATGGATTTTAAAGAGTGCAAAGAAATCAAAGATGGAGTAGTTGGATTACTATCTTTAAGCGACTCGATTTGGAAAGAAATTGAACTCAATCCTGAAAACGAAGAAAAATGGCTTGAGGTTAGTGTATTAGCAGATATGGCAGCTAACTATTCAACTATTTATGATGTTTGGTGCAAGGATATGATTAATCATAGAATGAAAATGAGAATGATGTCTGAAAAAAAGAAAGGTAAAAAAGAAAAAGAAGATAATTAAAATTTTCCTCTTTGAAACCTCATTCTTATTGCATAAACCCTTATTAAAGCTACAACGGTAATAATTAACTGAACGAAAATTGATATTTTTATGGGATCTGCCCATTGCCAATTATCAATTGTTAGCCATAAAAGATATGTTTGTAATGGAAAATTAATTACAGCGCCCATCATTACCACAATAACTGCTTCTCTTAGAGCAACTTTTTCTGTTTTATTCATATTTCTTCCTATTTAATTTTGACACCAGTTCCATAAGCTAAAATTTCTGCTGCTCCACTAGCTACAGTTGAAGTCTGAAATCTAAACCCAAGGACTGCATTGGCACCTTTGGATTTTGCATCTTCTATCATTCTTGCATATGCCTGCTCTCTTGAAGTCTGTAAAAGTTTCGAATAGCCAACAAGCTCTCCTCCAACTATGTTTTTAAGATTTGCTAGAAAGTCTGAGCCAACATTTCTTGCTCTTACAGTACTTCCTTGAACAAGACCAATATGTTTTTCAATCTCAGCACCGTCGATATCATATGTAGTTACTACTATAAAATCTTCATCCATGACTTTTTCCTAATAATGGTTTAAGTTATAAATATAATGCAAGAATTAGTAGAAGCAAAGTTTTCAATTGGAAATGTTGTAAAACATAAATTTCTTAATTTTCGTGGTGTTATTTTTGATTTAGATCCCTCTTTTAATAACACCGAAGAATGGTATAACTCGATCCCAAAGGACTTCAGACCAAAAAAAGACCAACCCTTTTATCATGTTTTTGCAGAAAATGAAGAAATATTTTATATCGCTTACGTCTCAGAGCAAAATCTAATTAATGATGTTGAAAGTGGACCTGCAAATCATCCTGATATTAAGAAAATTTTTTCACACTTTGATGGAAATTCTTACATTCCGCATGATTTAGCAACAAACTAAACATCAATTTCAAAATGAGCAACTTCTACAGAGGTTATAAAAACATTCATAGCATCAGCTAGCTCTTCTTTACTTACATATGTAGGAGCTAACCTAATAACGCTATCATTAGGATCATAATTTTTAGGAAAAGTAGAGCCAGCAGGAGTTATTAATACGCCAAGATCTTTACATAATTTTACAACCTTGGATGCGATAGGTTTTGAAGTGGAATATGTAATAAAGTATCCCCCGGTTGGTTTAGAAAACGAACCACATTCCTCCGGAAGTTTTTTTAAATAGTCATATGCTAACTCAAACTTTGGCCTCACTAATTCAGCATGTTTTTTCATATGGGACTTGATATTTTCAACATTCTTAAAAAACTCAACATGTCTTTTTTGATTTAATTTATCAGGACAGATAATCATTGTTGTTCTTACCTTTTTAATCAAATCTAATGAGTGTCCTGAAGTAGCCATAAACGAAATTCCACCACCACCAAAAGTAACTTTTGAAAAAGAGGTTGTAACTACAGTTTGATCTTGCACATTAGACTCCTCAACAACTTGCCATAAAGGTTTTTGTTCTGGAGTTGGTAAAAAGTCATGAATCAAATATGCATGATCAAAAAGAAACAAAAATTTATTTGAATATTGTGATCCTATTTCAAACATCTTTTTTAAATTCTCATCTGAATAAATTTCTCCAGATGGATTTGAATGTTTTGGAACACATAATATTCCTACATAATCATTTCCAGTTTTTAGTACCTCTTCAAACGCATTTAAATCTATACCATCATCAGTTAAAGGAATTGGTACCGCTTCAATTCCAAAATCCTCAAGCATCATAAAATGTCTATCAAATCCTGGAACTGGGCATATAAATTTTGGATTTTTTAAATCTTTCCAGGGAATTGGTTCTGCAAAAAGGAAATTTGAAAGAACTGTTTGATATGTGAGTAAAAGACTAGATTGTTCTCCCGCAAGAATATTCTCAATAGGAGCATTTAAGAGCTCAGAACCAAGTCTTCTTGCTTCGATTATTCCAAAAGGTTCACCATAGTTCCTTAGATCTGCGCCATCATCTGATGAAGTAGGAATAGATATATCAATAAGATCATTAGATAGGTCTAGTTGATCTTTGTCTGGCTTTCCTCGAGTAATATCAATAGATATTTGCTTTTCTTTCAAGGAATTAAATCTTTCTATAATTTCTTGGTGCATAATATATGTGTAATTTTATACTAACATCATGATTAATTACTTAATATTTATATCTTTAGTTCTCATTTTGGGGGCATTAATTTATCTAATCTTTAGTATAAAAAATAAAGAGACCTCAGATATTGGAGAAACTCAATTACTTCAAAACAAACTTAACGAAGTTTCAAATGATATAAATAAGATAGAAATCGACTTAGCATCAGTAACTACACCAATTAATGAATTAAATAGGTTCTTAGGAGGAAATGTTACAACTGGAAGGCTTGGCGAATGGAGTCTTGAGTCAATTGTTCAAGATATAATGCCAAGCGATAGTTATAAATTTCAGGCTCAAATAAATTCCGAATCGTCTGACAGAGTAGATTGTGCAATAACAAGTGCAGAGGGCTTTGTTATCCCTATTGATTCAAAGTTTTATGCTGGTCAATATCAAAACTATCAATCAGCAAGTAATGATGTAGATAGAAAAAAGGTTTTGAGGGATCTCAGGACCGCTTTATTGAGAGACGCTGAGGATATTTCTAACAAATATATTTTGCAAAATACTACATCTAATTATGCTGTGCTTTACATAGCCTCAGAAAAGCTAATCGATCTTGTGGATATGATTGATAACTTAAGACAAGAGTGTCTCACAGAAAAAAAGATTCTTATATTAGGACCTAATACGCTAGCTGCCTTTCTTGATACTATAAGAGTCGGACATCATTATTTAAAGTTAAATGAAACTGCAGCGAAAGTTGCCAAAGTTGTGAGCGATATTCAAAAAGAATTTTCTAATCTAGATTTAAGTACAGAATCTGTAATTAAAAGATTAGATGGCGCTTTAAAGGATGTTCAAAAACTTCAAACTAGGGTAAATGTTCTAGGAAATAAACTAGAAAAAGGCGCAGAAAGTTTAGACGAAGAGCAATAATGCAAAATTTGAGATTATGGAAATATATTTCATTGCCATGGATTATGTTCACATTTATTTTCTTTATTATCTTTTTTATTCTTTCTTTTACTAATGACATTGATATTGAATTCTTATCAAATAGATATTTATTAAGCCTATTCAAAAATACAATTTTATTGTCTTTTGGGTCTGCTTTGATATCTATGCTCTTAGCTGTTCCTTTAGCAATATTAGTTACTTTTTATAAATTTCCAGGTTGTAATTTTTTTAGTTGGGCTTTGAGTCTTTCAATAGCATTTCCTGCATATGTTTATGCATTTATTTTTGTTGGAATGTTTGAATATTCAAGTCCCATATCTGAATTTTTAAGAAATTTCGGTATTGCTCTTCCATCAATAAAAAACATATTTGGCGCATCTCTAATAATGTCAATGGCATTATTTCCCTATATTTATCTCATAATCAAAGCTCAACTTTCATCAGTTGGTATCAAGATATTTAAAGCAGCAAAATCTTTAGGTGACTCGAATTTAGGCGCTGTAAGAAAAGTAATACTTCCATCATTAAAGCCCGCAGTTATAGGAGGAATGGCCTTAGTAATCTTTGAAATAATCGCAGATTTTGGCGGGGTATCAACTTTAAGGATAGATACATTTACAGTTGGCATATATGACGCCTGGTTTGGATATCAAAGTTATTTTTCTGGAGCTAGACTGGCTGGATATCTTTTAATATTTGTTATTTTCATTATGCTACTTTCTAAATACTACACAGATAGTCCACGTGGGGTTGCTACAAGAACTGCAGAATTGATAAATAAAGTTGAACTCAATAAATCTAAACAAATAATGTTCTCATTAATATGCTCATTAGTATTTTTAATTGTATTTTGCTTACCATTATTTCAACTTATTTATTGGCAGTTATCTGAATCAAGTATCAATCTTCTTAGTAATGTTAACTTATTAATTAATTCTTCGATTCTAGGTTTCGCCGTTGGTATTTTTACAATCTTTTTCGCAACTGCTCTTTCACTATCCTATAGACAGTCAAATAAATTAAAATCATTAATTTCAATTTCCACATCAGGTTATGCCATCCCGGGGTCTGTAATATCTGCAGGACTTTTAATTGGCTTTGATGCTATCTTTGGAACTTCTATTACAATTTATGGAATATTTGGTTTAATTCTTTGTTTAAGTTTGAGATTTATGACACCTGCATATAATTATTCTAGTTCCTCTTTGGCTAATATATCCAAATCATCAGAAAATGCATTATCTCTTATTCCGAGCAATCCTCTAAAAGCATTTATTGCATTTTATTATCCACAAATGAGATCAGCCTTATTTCTAGGGTTCATGATTGTCTTTATTGAGTCAGTAAAAGAACAACCTGCAACTCTTCTTTTAAGGCCAGTTGGATTTGATACCCTTTCAACTAAAATTTATAACTTTACAAGTGAGGGAGAGTGGGAGATGGCAGCAAGTCCAAGTATCCTATTGATATTTTTAAGTCTAGCATTTGTATATTTAATCAATAAAAATATTGAGCTAAATACTAAGTAAATCCATGCACGAAAATGAATACAGACTGAATGTTGGTGTAATTGTTGCCAATAAACATGGAAATTTATTGTTATGTAAAAGAAAAGGTATGAATAGTTGGCAATTTCCTCAGGGAGGAATTGATTTTGGAGAAAATTCCTTGAAAGCTGCTAAAAGAGAACTTTTTGAAGAAGTGGGCATAAGCTCAAATTCAGTAAAACTTATAGATTCAATTGACGATTGGTTAAAATATGATATCCCTAAAAAAAGCAGAAGAAAAAAAATATTTAAAACAAATTTTAAGGGCCAAAAACAAAAATGGTTTTTATTTAAATTAAAAGAAGATGTAAAAATATCTTTTGATAATGATCCTGACAATGAGTTTGATTGTTTTAAATGGGTATCCTACTGGTACCCTCTCAATGTAATTATTTCATTCAAAGAAAAAGTCTATAGAGAGGCATTAAATAAATTAAAATATTCTTTCTGTAAAGAGTTTAATAATGTTTGATGAAATTTTAATATTTGGGGCGCTAGGTATCCTTTCTGGATTATTAGCTGGTATGTTTGGCATTGGTGGTGGGCTTATCATGGTGCCAGTTCTTATAGGTACATTTATTAATCTTGGGTTTGAAAATGAGATTATCGTTCAGCTTGCAATTGGTACATCAATATCATGTATCATCTTTACAGGGCTTTCTTCAGCAAATGCCCATAGAAAAAAGAATTCAATTGATTTTGATAGCTTCAAGCCTGTTGCATCTGGAATAGTATTTGGCGCATTCTTAGGAGCGCTATTTGCAGTCCAAATTGATGGATTGATATTAAAAATTACAATCGCAACATTTATATTAATTGTTGGCATGGATATTCTTTTAAATAAAGATCTTTTGCAGAATATGTTTCGTCTAAAACCAAAATCAATTTTTGTTGGTTCTGGTATAGGCTTTTTGTCCTCAATTTTAGGCATTGGAGGAGGAACTTTTTCAGTTCCATATTTCAAGGGTTCTGGGCTCAGTCTTACCTCTTCAATAGGCACATCAGCAGCATGTGGAGTGCCAATAGCAATTTTTGGGACATTAGGATATGTTCTTGCAGGCATTAATCAAAATATGTTGCCTAATTTAAGTTTTGGATATGTCTATCTTCCAGCTCTTTTAGGAGTTTCTCTTACAAGTATTTTTTCTGCAAAATATGGAGCAGATATCGCTCATTATTTATCTCAAACAACTCTGAGGAAACTTATGGCAGGTTGGTTTTTTATAATATCAATATATATGTTTGCAGTATGACAATAGAGCTATCAAATTTCTTTAATAACCCTACTCTTATTGAGCTTGGACCATTAAAAATTCAGTACTATGCAGTGACATGGTTGTTGTCTGCATTATTAATTTACGTTTTTCTAAAAAATAATAGAACTATAAAAGAGATAGGTCTTAATAAAGATGAAGTAAATGATATGGTTTTTCTGTATGGATTATTCTTTGGAGCGATTTGCGGTGGAAGAGTGGGTTACATGTTCATATATGGGTCAGAACAGTTAATGAATAATCCCTTATCTTTATTTTATGTTTGGCAAGGTGGCCTGAGCTTTCATGGTGGTTTAATTGGAGTAATTATTAGTCTAGTTATCTTTTGTTATAGGAAAAATATAGAGTTATTAAAATTACTTGATGGTGTTGCTTTGGCAATGCCTATTGGGCTTGGCTTGGTAAGAATTGGTAATTTTCTAAATGGTGAATTATACGGAAGGGCAACAAATGGCGATTGGGGTTTTATATTTCCAACAGACCCTTTTGGAGTTTTAAGACATCCTTCACAAATTTATGAGAGTTTTGGGGAAGGTTTATTATTATTCCTAATTTTATTTGTGATCAGCAAACAAACAAATGTAAAAGGTATAGTTTCTTCATCATTTCTTATCTTTTACGGATTAATAAGATTTATAATTGAGTTCTTTAGGCAGCCAGATGCTCATATTGGTTACATTGCCTTTGACTCATTAAGTATGGGGCAAATCTTATGTATACCTATGATGATTATTGGATTTTTTATGTTGTTATATTCCAGGAGAAAAATATGAAAGCATACTTAGATCTTCTTCAATATATATTGGAAAACGGAGAAGAAAAAAGTGATAGAACTAATACTGGAACAATATCATCTTTTGGACATCAGTTTGAATTTGACTTAGAGAAAGGATTTCCAGCTGTAACTACTAAATCTCTTGCATGGAAAGGAGTTGTATCTGAGCTATTGTGGTTCCTAGAGGGCTCAGATGATGAGAGAAGGCTTGCTGAGATCCGATTTAATAAAGATAGATCTGAATTAACTGATTTGGAAAAATATTCAACAATATGGACTGATAATGCAGATAATCAAGGCAAAGAATTAGGATACGAAAATTCAGATACCAAAAAGATTCTTGGTCCAGTTTATGGTGTCCAATGGAGAGATTGGTGTGGAATTGATCAAATCAAAGATTTACTAAAAGGATTGAAAGAAAATCCTGATGGAAGAAGACATATTCTTTCTGCTTGGAATGTTGGTGAAATAGAAAAAATGGCCCTACCTCCCTGTCATGTAATGTCACAGTTTTATATTCATAATAATTCTATAAGCTGTCACATGTACCAAAGAAGTGCTGATATGTTTCTAGGGGTTCCTTTTAATATAGCGAGTTATGCTTTGCTCTTATCTATTTTTGCTGAGATTCTAGATTTACAACCAAAGAGATTTATACATTCTTTTGGTGATGCTCACATATATAAAAATTCAATTGATCAGGTAAAGGAACAAATATCCAGAGAGCCAAAGTCACTTCCTAACCTTAAAATTCCTAAAATTAATTCTCTTGAAGATATAAAAAAATACAGCGTAGATGATTTTATTCTAGAAAATTATGACCCACACCCTCCTATAAAAGCAGAAATGGCAGTATGAAAAAAATAATTTCACATGTAGTTGCTCTATCAAATAACAACGTAATTGGTGTGGATAACATGCTTCCATGGAACTTAAAGAGAGATCTTCAACATTTTAAAAACTATACCACTAACAAAATTCTACTCATGGGAAGAAAGACATATGAATCTATTGGAAGACCACTACCAAATAGAATCAATTATGTAATTTCAACAACAATAGATGAAATTGATGGAGCTGAAGTTTTTAAAAGCATAGATGATGCGTTAAATGCCGCAAATAAAAAATGTGATGATCATAATGAATATAATGAAATTGTGATAATTGGTGGTGGTTATCTTTTTAGAGATACTTTAAAAATAACTAACAAATTAGTTCTGACCAATGTAAATTGTGAAATCGAAGGAGATGTGTTTTATCCAGATATTGATTTTAATGAATGGCAGGAAAAAAGCTCAGAAAACTTTTCAAAAGACATTGATAACGACTACGATTTTAAGGTTAGGGTTTTAGAAAGAGTTTAAGATGAAGAATTCATCTGAATATAGTCTCTTCTTAGAGCAAGATTTTTAACTCTTATCTCCTCGTTTTCAGTATATTTAATCCAGTTGTTTGCTTGAGTTTTAATCTTCTTTTCTTTATCTCTTGCAGCAATTCTAAAATTTTTCTTTGCTTCTTCAAATTCTTGAAGTTCAAAATATGCTTGACCTAAAGTTAAGTAAACCTGTGAAAGCTTTTTAATATCTCCTTTTTTGAGGCCTTTTTTAATAGCATCTACGGCCTCACTAACTTTATCTTCAGATAAATATAAGTTGCCCAATAACACATAAGATTTGCCGTCTTTTGACATCTCAGCAGCTTTTTCTAATACCGGAATAGCTTTATCAATCTCTTGTGCCATTCTCCATGAATCAGCTAATACTTTTAAGTTTTTTTCTGTACTTTTTACGACAGGTACTAATTTTTCTTCTTCAGTTTTTTCATCAATAATAGTTATCATCTTGTTTTGACCAGATACAAGAACTTCAGCAGCCCAATATGGGTTTTTATTGAGTAACAATAACTGTGCTAACGCTAAATACTCTGACTCTTTGTCTAGAAAATCTTTTTGATAAGCAGTCTTTAAAGTAATCATATAATCTCTTTCTCTTCCAAGAGTTCCGTATGCACCACCGAGTTGAATGAAATAAGTTTTTTTAGGATACAAATTTACTAATATTTCATAAATTGGTATTTGTTTTAATAAAGATTCTCTCTCTCCAATTTCTTCTTTTAATTCACTGTAACAACCAGCAAGAAGTGAGTACCAATTTTCTCTTGGTTTATAGCCTTCTTCTTCAGCCATTGATATAGCTGTTTCCAAAGAAGACATAGATTTTCTGTAATCGCCCAAAGCAAAATATGCTTGCCCTAAAACAGAATAAGATTGAGCAGTGACCTTCTCCACTTCATCCATCCACTGTAAGATTAAATTAACGCCTTTTTGATAATTTCCTTCGGCCAAATTCAATTGTGCAAGGGAGAACAGAGCGCCATTTCTGAGTCCTATAGTAACTTCTGGCTCGTTCATCACATTTGTATATGCTGTCATAGCTTGAGGAAACTTACCATCAGTCATATAAACATAAGCCCAAGCATTCCACATTACTGATCTGTCATAACTTTTTAAATTATCTTTATCAGTCCTTAGTTCTGTAAGAATATTAACGACAGTTACCATATCAGGAGCTGGTTCTCCTTTTTCATCAACTTCTTCTAATGCCTCGTATACTTTTGCCATTTTTTTTGCAGTTGATGTTTGTAAAGCACGAGCTTTTTTATATTTTATTGGTTTTTTTGTTTCAGATTGTGACTGTGCTTCAATTTGGACTGAAGAAAACGCAAATAATATCGCTAGCACTGAAAACAAATGTAATGAGAATCTTTTTTTCATAACTTATTAATTATTCGTCATCTAGTATATATGTAAATCTATGAAGAACGCCACTTACAGGAACAGCTTTTCCATCAACAATTTTAGGTTTGTATTTTAGTTTTAAAGCTGCCCTTGCAGACGCACTGTTAAACATTGTACATGGTCTAAATTCAGTAGAAGGATCGCTTGGATTACTATTTGAACAATATCCCTCGATAGTGTTAGCGTCCTCTACGCTACCTGTTTCAGTTATAGTAAATTCCACTAACGCATAACCCATGGTACCTCTTTCTTGTGCTCTTCTTGGGTATATTGGTACAACTTTAAATAGAGGGATATATTCACCATCCCTAAAAAATGAACCACCTGCCTTAAAGTTTGCCTTTGGTTTTGCAATTGACACATCAAGACCTGTTAATGGCTGAAGATCTAACTCAGGCTGAGCAATATCTTCGGGCTGTTCTTCAGGCTTCTCAGGCTTATCAACTTCTGACATGAAAGTATCTATATCTCTTTCTGGCATAACAACATCTTGAAGTTTTACAGAAGTGTCTTGTTTTAATCCACTATCTCCTAAAGCAATTAAGATAACCATTACGAAAAACAGAGTTAATGTAATTAAAGACGAAAATCCAATCCCAGCTGCATATTTGTTAGCATTAAAAGCCTTAACAAAAGTATCATGTATAGGCTTTGTTACTAAATTAATTGCGGTAAGGACTTGATTCATATTCTATTTAGGTTCTGATGCTAGAGATATAGCGTTAACCCCAGCTTCTCTGGCTCCATCCATAACTTTAATAATAGTATCTGCTACTGCTCTTTCGTCTGCTTGAATAACTACAGATCCTTGTGGATTGTCTGCAAGCATTTTTACAACATTTGCCTTAACCTGCCTTACATCAATTCTTCTTCCATCCATATAAACTTCGTCATTTGCTCCAACTGCAATTAAAATTGCGGCATTTTCTTGAATTTCAGCAGTATCTGAATCAGGTCTATTAATTTCCAATCCAGGTTCTTTTATAAAGTTAGCTGTAACAATAAAGAAGATTAGCATGATGAAAACAACATCAAGCATTGGTGTTAAATTAATTTCGCTTTCTTCATCCTTAACAGCAGTACTTATAGCATTTCTTCTCATTTTAGTTCTCCTATAATTCTCTTTTTATTAATTCTCTTAAGTCATTTGTGTGTCTATCAGACGCACTAGTCAAATATATGGTGGCAAATACGCCTGATAAAGCAACAACCATACCAGCCATTGTTGGCAGTGTTGCCTTAGAGACACCTCCTGCCATTGCTCTAGCGTCACCTCCCCCATTAAAAGCCATTACTTGAAAAACCTCTATCATTCCAGTCACAGTTCCTAACAATCCAAATAATGGTGCTAGAACCACGCAAGTTTGAATGATTGATAAGTTTTTATTTATTTCGACTTTTGCTTGAGAAAGCATCTTTTCTCTAATTTGAAGGGCATGCCATGAAGTCTTATCAGATCTGTTATTCCATTTTGCTGACAAATCTTGAATGTAAAATTCATGACCATGAGAAAAATACCATATTCTCTCAAAGATCATTGCCCACATAAAGAAAACCAGAATAGCAATTAACCATAAAACACTACCACCCGCTTCCATAAAATCTCTTATGGACGAGAATGCTTCAGTGATAGCAAAAAACATAATTAGCTATTAACTACCTTCAGCTCTTTCGGCAAGAATACCTGTACTCTGTTCCTCAAGTACACTAATTATTCCTTTAGCCGATGAAGCTGTGAAAGAATGAAGAAGTGTAGTAGGTATTGCAACTAATAGGCCTAAAACTGTTGTGACAAGTGCTTGAGAAATACCACCAGCCATAAGTTTAGGATCACCTGTTCCGTATAGAGTTATCATTTGGAAGGTAACGATCATACCTGTTACTGTTCCTAATAAACCTGCAAGAGGTGCAACAACTGAGATAATTCTTACAGCGCCAATTCCTCTTTCAATTGATGGTCTCTCAGCCATAATTGCTTCAGCAAGTTTCAGCTCTAACGTATCAATATCTTTCTTAAAGTTCTCTTCGCCAACCTTAAGAACTCTTCCAAGAGGATTTCTAACATCTAATGTTTTAGAACCTGCTTGAGCTCTCACTGCTTTACCAAGAACATATAAGCTCCACAATTTCCAGAAAGCTAAACCAATACCAATTAAACCAACAAAAATAATTGCGTATCCAACTTCTCTACCTTGTGCAGCTCTTTCAGCTAAAGAAGGTGTCTGAATTAAATTAGCTAAAAGACTTCCTCCAGTAGGTCCTGTTGGATCAACACCAAATCTTACTTGCTCTCCAACATCGGCATTACCAACACTCTTTGCAGTTTTTGTAAATCTTCCAGCAGGTTGTCTCGGTAAAAATGCATATTGTCCTGTTGCAGCAACATACTCTAAATATTTACCATCACAGACTGCATTAAACAAACCAACTCTTGTAACGTTGCATGTTGAAGACTCACCATCAACATCGATTACAGTTGTGTCAAAAGAAACTACTTGTCCACTTGCAACCATCTCTCTTTGAAGTTCATACCATAAACCTTCAATTTCTCTAATAGTTGGTAACTCTGTAGTCTCTGACATTTTTGAAGTAAGTTCATTTAGGAAATCTACTCTTTCAAGACCATATTGAGGACTTGTCAAAGAACCAGAAAATTGAACTGCTGCTTCACCTGCTGAGCTTTGAAGATGGCCAAAGAGCTCAACCAAAGATCCAAGTTCTTTTTGATATGCTTCCTCTTTAACTCTTAAGATTTCTTCATTCTTTTTGTATTCAGCCTCAAGCTGATCAGCAATTCTTTCTTGTCTCGCTAATTCTCTTTTTTCAGCAGCTAAAATAGCAGCCTGTTCATTTTTATTAGCCATAAATTTAGCTTCACGATCTGCATTTGCAGATTGTTCTTTAGTTTTACCTTCTTTAACAAGTTGAAGAAGTGCTTCAACAGTAGATATTTCTGCTTCGTCACCTTCAGATTCTTGTGCAACTACAAAAGTGTTAAGTGTTAAAGATAGAACAAATATTATAGATAAGTACTTTTTCATTATGCCTCTCCTTTAACAACTGGCATCAGCAACATATCTGTTGGTGCTAATTTTTTAGCCATTCTTATGCCATCTCTAATAGGCTTTCTGTAACTTCCAGGGAGCTCTTCCCATGTTCCAGTTTCATTGTCCCATCTTCCACTAGTTCTTTCGTCTTTAGTTTGATAGAACATACCAATTCTTCCTATTACAAGAATATTAACAACAGTTCCGTCAGCTAACTTATCCTCATACGTATCAATTTTACGTCCATACTCTGCTTCAATATTGTATGCTTCGAGAACCTGTCTTACTTGCTCAGATGCAGTAACTTTTGGTTTTGCCAAAGAAGATCTAACCAGATCAACTCTTGCTTTTCTCTCTTCAGATCTAAAGGGAGTATCTAGATTGATGAAAGTCTCTAAAGTTTCTAACATCTTTTGAGCTAATGGAGGTATTTGCCTCTGCATAACAACAACTTGAACTAATTGCTCGTCAAGTTTATCCATAAGGTCTAATTGAGCTTGAATTTGAATTCTTTTTTGTGCGTTGTAAAGCTTTAACCCTTCAACTTGCTTGTTAACAACCTTATATTCATTAACGATTTTATCTGTTTGTCTTTCTGTTTGATCAATTTTATCTTGCGAACTAGCAGAAAGTGTTTGGTTTTCTCTACCTACTTCTAGAATACTTTCCATATTAACTTCAACATTAGTTTCGTTTGCTGAAACTAATAAGCTAAAGCAAAAAAGTACTGGTAAAGATACATTCTTTATAAATTTAAACATTTTTGTACTCCCTTAGGTTTGGACATGTTAACAGTCCTAAACCAATAAATAAAATATATATTGATACTTTATTTAATAGCTAATTCTATCAAAAACTTCGTCATTTCGACTAATTTTGTAAATTTTTCTTTATTAGCTTGAAATTTTACTAAAGTTATAGTTTTGGAAATAACATTGGAGTGTTTTTCTTATAGGATTTATATTGTTCATTATCAGCCCATTTCTTATCATTCATGTCTTCAAGCATTCTAACGCCGCTAACATACACAAGAAGAATATATGTAAAGACAGGTGATATTAGTGTGACAAGTTGAAGCCCTTCAAGTGATGAAAAAGAAATAACTGCAATTGCAAACCATAACAACACTTCTCCAAAATAATTAGGATGTCTTGACTTTGACCATAATCCAGAAGTAATAAAGCTATCTTTATTGGCTTCAATAGATCTAAAGGCTGTTTTTTGATTATCAGCAACAATCTCAATACCAAATCCAATTATAAATAGAATTATTCCAACGTAAGTTAAGGCATTCATCACCAAGCCTTCAGGGCTCGATATGGCTACCAGAGCGCACATTGAACATAGCGTTACCCACAAACCTGATAAAGTAAATGTCATAAAAAATTGTGAGGCAGAAGTTTTAATTGTTCTAAACCTTTTATCTTCCCCGGCTTTATGTATTCTCATGAACAAAAATAATCCTAATCGTATTGTCCATATTGAGATCAATAAAACTAAGATAAGATTTCCAAAATTGAGTGAAATGGATTGATATGTAGATAAGAAAACAAACCATACAACACTTAAATAAGTAACACTACCTGTTAAATCATAAAACTTTTCAGTTTGAAATACATAAGCAGGTATATATGCAATCCAATGAATTACATATGCTAAAAGTACAGCATTTTTTACAATTACACTTCCAGTTAAATGTGCAATACCGTAACTAATTGCAAACGATAAAACCGAAATTAAAATATTAGTTATCACTTTCATTCTTCACTCCATCCACAAGTTCTATTCTTATTTTCTTCATCAAGCCATTGTTTTAAGGGTGCGTAGTAATTCATTATTGATTTACCGCTAAGTTGTCTTGATCCAGTAAGATTCTCAAAAGCGTCCTGCCAAGGCAAGCTTTGACCCATTGCCATAGTAGTAATAATTCTATCACCAGCTTCCTTATTCCCATATATTGAGCATTCATGTAAATATCCATCATAATCAATTAAATTACAAAGTGCTTCATGAAACTGGTACTGCATGATGCTAGCTAAGTAATATCTAGTGTAAGGAGTATTCCCAGGTATATGATATTTTGCCCCAGGATCAAAATAGTTTTCTGACCTTTCATAACTTGTATTAATTCCCTGATATTCCTCCCTTAGACTCCACCATGAAGAATTTAAATTGCTTTCGTCAATTTCTCCATCAAATACTCCAGACCGCCATTTATCAAGCATCAAAGCCCATGGAACTATAACAACCCCATCAAGAGCTTGTTTCATAAGTAATCCAATTGGATCTTGTTTTGCTTCTTCGGCATCATCTTTAGATATGAAGCCAATATCAACTAAGTAATCTGGAGTAATTGAAAGTGTCAGTAAATCTCCAAATGCTTCATGAAAACCATCATTTGCACCTGCTTGGAAAACTGTTGGAATATGGTTGTAAGCTTGATAATAAAAAATGTGGCCTAATTCATGATGAATAGTTATAAAGTCTTCTTCATTCTTTTCAATACACATTTTTATTCTAAGGTCATTATTTGCAGGATCTAAATTCCATGCAGATGCATGACATACAACCGATCTGTCTCTAGGTTTCACAAATAGGGATCTTTCCCAAAAAGTTTTTGGGAGAGGTTTGAATCCCATAGAGATGAAAAAATCTTCTGCATACTCTACCATTTCAATTTCGCTTAATGATTTTTCGTTAATTATCTTAGTAACATCTATATATTTGGAATCTGGTTTTTCTTCATACACTAAATCATAAATATTTGACCATGACTGGCCCCACATATTCCCAAGCATATGGACCGGCAATGGGCCTGTCTTTGATATTACTTCATCACCATAATGTTCATTCAATTTTGCCCTCACATGACAATGAAGAGCATCGTATAATGGTTTTACTTCACTCCAAACTCTGTCAGTATCATCTAAGAAATCTTCTGCAGGCATATCATATTTACTAAACCATAAATCACTCAGTCCTTCATAACCAAGATCAACCGAGCCTTGATTGCCAATATCAACCATTCTCATATACATAGGTTTCATCGGCTTACCAATCTCATGCCACCCTTCCCAAGCTCTCAGCAATTCCTTAGGATCTCGTGAATTATCTATAATTGATTCAAATGCTTCTAAGTCATAGCATTCTTCGTCGTCAAAACAATACTCTCCACTTCCATACATTGCTTCGAGGCTTGTAGTAATTTCTGATAATTCGGATGCTAGTTCTTCATCTAAAGGTGGAGGCATTACAAAGGAACTTTTAAGGATATTTAGCATCCTTTGATTTTCTTTTGATGTATCTAGGCCATCAAAACTAGCAGCCTCTCTTGATCTTTTTAGCGATTTTAATGTAGATTTTGTTCCATAATCTGCAATTATTTTTTGAGAATCGTATGTTATAAAATTTGAGCTTATCCATGAGGCAGAATATATAACAGGACCATCTTTTTTATTTTCCGATTCAACGTTTGCAAGAAACTCTTCTAAATCTTGATTGCTAGGGGTTTGTTCGCTACTTGGGGCACAAGAAGTTACAATAATAATTAATATTAAGCTTAAAAAATTTTTCATTTATATTCCTCGCTATTAAAATAACATAAAAATAAAATTAATATGAAAATTTCAACGAACCAGTTTAAAAACGGAACAAAGTTGGTAATCGATAATGCTCCATGCTCGATTATAGAGCACGAATTTCATAAGCCTGGAAAAGGCCAAGCTGTAATGAGAGTTAAATATAAAAATCTTCTAACTGGAAACACTAATGATAAAACTTTCAAGTCAGGTGAAAGTGTTGAATCGGCAGATGTAAGTCATAAAGAAATGGAATTTTTATATAAAGATAATGATTCTTGGCACTTTATGGATAAGAATAATTATGAGCAAATTGAAGTTAGCGAATCACAGATGGGAAATGCATCAAAATGGTTAGTAGGACAAGAAACTTGTGAAGTTGTTTTATGGAATGGTCAACCTATTCTTGTAAATCCACCAGTAATTGTTGAGCTTAAGATTGTTAAAGCAGAGCCTGGAGTAAAGGGAGATACTGTTTCAGGTGCAACAAAAACTGCAAAACTTGAAACAAATGTTGAGGTTCAAGTGCCTTTATTTGTAAATGAAAACGAAATAATAAAAGTAGATACTAGAGATATGACCTATGTGGGGAGAGCAAAGTCTTGATTGATGAAATTAATAAGGAAATAGAAAAATTCCTATCTTCAATTGTAAACAATAAAAAAAATATCAGTTCTATTATTAAAAAAAGCTCTACTTCTATATCAGATGATCTTAAAAAAGGTCATATAACTTCAAATGTATGTATGGTCGCAGCAAGCATACTAAAGCTTAATCCAAAAAATTTAGCTGAAGATCTTAAAACAAGATTAGAAAAAATTGATAAATTTGCTAATGTTGAAGTAGCAGGGCCTGGATTTGTGAACATCTCATTGAACAGAGAAGATTTTGTATCAACAATTGAGTTTATTAATAAAAACAAAGATTCATTTGGTAGTTCTGCTATTGGTAAAAAAAATAAGGTGCAAATAGAATTTGTGTCTGCCAATCCAACTGGTCCTCTTCATGTTGGTCATGGAAGAGGAGCTGCCTATGGTGATGCAATTGGTAGAATTCTTGAATCAACAGGCTCAATTGTTGAAAAAGAATACTATGTTAACGATGCTGGAAGACAAATCGATATTTTGACTGCAAGCGTTATATTAAGATTAATAAAAAATGATATAAGTAATTACTTTCCAGCCAACGGATATAAAGGTGAGTACATTGATGAAATTGGAAAAAAATTAGACAAAAAAGTAAAAATACAAGACTTCAAGTCACTTTCAATCAAATCCAGTGAGGACCCAGAAGAAGAAATAGATAACATCATTCATGAATTGGAAAAATTAAATAATAATTCATGGAATATCATAAAAAAATTCTCATTAAAGGAAATTGTTAAATCAATTGAGGATGATCTAAAAGCATTTAATGTAAATTTTGACAAATGGTTTTATGAATCATCGCTTGGCAAGATTGGTGATGACTCATCTGATATAGCATTGTCAGTAAATAAACTAATAAAAGATGGTCATGCTTATGAGAAAGATAAGGCCATATGGCTCAATACGGACATAAGTGGTGATGATAAACATAGAGTTTTAGTCAGAGATAATGGGAAGGCAACATATTTTGCCTCGGATGTTGCATATCATAAAAATAAGATTGATAGAGGATTTGATAAGCTAATAAATGTTTGGGGAGCCGATCATCACGGATATATTAAGAGAATAGAAGCTTCTATTGAAAACCTTGGGTCAAATAAAAATAAACTAGCTGTAAAACTTGTTCAATTTGTAAATCTTTTCAAGGATGGAAAAAAGGTCAAGATGTCCACAAGATCGGGAGAATTTTTTACATTAAAAAATCTTATCGAAGATATAGGTTCGGATGCTGCAAGATTTTATTATTTATCAAAGCAAGCTGATCAGCACTTAGATTTTGATCTTGATTTAGCAAAATCGGATAGCAAAGAAAATATTTTTTATTACATTCAGTATGCGCATGCAAGAATCGCTTCGCTTGAAGAAAAGGCCTTAGATAAATTCTCTGAAATTAAGAGAAATATTAAAAATATCAGCAGTGGGGATTACAAAGAATGTGACAATCTAATTCATGAAATATCAAAATTCCCGGATATTGTAAATAAATCTGCAAATACGCTGCAACCTCATGTCATTATCTATTACTTAAAAGATTTATCTCAGCTATTCCATAGCTTCTATAACGATAATCATGTCTTGTCTGAATCTGAAGAGAATATGCAATCAATTTTAGAGTGTCTAATAGCTGTAAAACAAGTTATTTCAAATGGTTTAAATTTATTAGGAATTACTCCAATGCAAAAAATGTAAGCATATGAAAGATTTTGCAAATGTTAAAGGTAATAAATCAAAGAAGAATAAAAGAAAAACTGTTTTTACTTCAAAAAAGCCATCAGTAAACACAATATCAACTAGTACCATCCTGATATTAATTTTTATTAGCGTAGGTCTAGCCTCTAGTTCAATATTTCTATTCAAGACAGATGTTATATCAATTAAGACTGCCAACACTTCCAACACCGTAAACATAGACTTCCCTTCATCATTAATGGAAAATTCAGTGCTTATTGAATTTAATGAAGAAAATAATTCTTTAGAGTGTCAGTACTTTGTCCAAATTGGTGCATACGGAAATAAAAAATATGCTCTTGAGGCAATTAAAATGCTTAATAGCGACATTGAAAACCTATCAATTAACGAGGTATACAGTACTCTTTTGCCAGGAAAGCTCTTAAATAGTGTAATATCAGGCCCTTATATTAATAGATCAGCAGCAAATAATGCTAAAGAGAAAATAACAAAGAGCGGTTTTGAACCACGATTAAGAACTGTATGCAAAGAGAACTAATTAAAAATATAAATGCCATTAATAACAGTATCGATGAGTTGTGCTCATCTATTAATAGAAGCAGAGATGAAATAACTCTAATTGCGGTTTCTAAGAAAAAAAGTTTTGAGCTCGTTAGGATAGCTCTTGAGAATGGAATCAATAACTTCGGAGAAAATTACGCACAAGAGCTTCAAGAAAAATCTTCATTGGTAGATTCAGATAATATTGTTTGGCATTTCATTGGACCAATTCAATCCAATAAAGTTAAAGTAATTGCAAATAATGCTGATTGGATTCATACCCTCGAAAGGGAAAAAATTATTAGAAAATTTAATGATGAGTGTAAAAAAATTAACAAAGTGATAAACGGATGCATTCAAATTAATATTTCGTCTGAAAAATCAAAAAGTGGATGCAGTCCTGATGAGCTTTTTGATATAGCAAAATTAATAGAATCTATGGAAAATATTAATTTAAAAGGCATAATGGCTCTCCCAAAACTAACAAATGATAAAGAAGAAAGAGATCATATGATGGAAGAAGTTATAAACTTGAGCGTCAAGTTACAAAAAATTTATCCCAGTGCAAGTGCTATTTCACTTGGAACAACTTCGGATTAC
>CACCOR010000003.1:0-94174 GCA_902547695.1 uncultured SAR86 cluster bacterium
TTAGTCTTTTAAAAGCAAATGATGGAGCAATTTCATCTGGTCAATCAAGCTCCGGACTTGATGTTTTGGGCTCTTTAGCTGGAGTAAATTTATCAGGCACAGGGTCAACTAAATCCTCTTTAGCTATTGCTACACTTGAATCAAGAGATTTCCTTAGACATATTCTAAAAATTAGTGACACTTTACCTTACCTAACTGCAGTAGAAGAATATAATAAACAATCAAAAAAAATTGAATTTAACAGTGCAATTTATGATGAAGAAAACAAGACTTGGAAAGACCCTCTTAAAAAACCATCATTTGAAAAAGCTTATAAAGCTTATAGGAAAATTTTAGATATCAATATCACCAAGTCAGGATTTGTTGAGTTATCAATAACACATCATTCGCCTCAATTTGCAAAAGATTTTTTAGTACTAGTAATTAATGAATTAAATTCACTTTCAAGGACAAGAGATCTCTTAGAATCAAAAGCTTCTTTAGAATACCTAAATAGGCAATTACTAGAAACTAAGCAAACAGATATAAGATTTTCAATTAATGAGCTTGTGAAGAGTGAATTAAGACGACAAATGTTGGCTAATGTTCAATTAGAATATTTACTTAAGCCATTAGATTCGGCATTTATACCAGAGTTAAAATCAAGTCCAAACAGACCTCAAATCTGTATTAATGGAACCTTATTAGGATTTTTATTAGGTATCTTAGTTTCTCTAATTAGGCACTATGGATTTAGACGAAATCAGACATAGCCCAACAAATTAATGACAAAAGACCCTGATAAATATCAAATTGCAATTGTAGGTCTTGGATATGTTGGACTTCCCCTAGCAATTGAATTTGCAAAAAAGTATAGTGTTATTGGATACGATATTAATCAATCAAGAGTCTCTGATCTTCAAAATTCATTTGATAAAACTTTAGAAGTTGAAAAGTCTGAATTGCTTGAAGCAAAATCGTTAGCTTTTACATCTGATTTAGATGAAATAAGTAACTGCAATATTTATATCATTGGTGTTCCAACCCCTGTAAATAATAAGAAAGAACCAGATTTTAAAAATCTTTGCCTTGCTTCTGAGGCCATAGGAAGTATTCTAAAACATGGAGATATTGTGATATATGAATCTACGGTTTATCCAGGAGCTACTGAAGAAATATGCGTACCGATATTAGAAAAAGAGTCTAATCTTAAATTTAATGAAGAATTTTACGTAGGTTATAGTCCTGAAAGAATTAATCCTGGTGATAAGGAACACAGACTTCCAGATATTAAAAAAGTAACTTCAGGTTCTACGCCAGAAATCGCATCAAAAATTGATGAGTTATATAAAAGTATAATATCAGCGGGAACCCATAAAGTAAGCTCAATTAGAGTTGCTGAGGCAGCAAAAGTTATTGAAAATACTCAAAGAGATGTAAATATTGCATTAATAAATGAGTTAGCGACAATTTTTAATCAATTATCAATAGACACAGAAGAGGTATTGGAGGCAGCTGGAACAAAATGGAACTTCTTGCCATTTAGACCAGGATTAGTTGGAGGGCACTGTATTGGAGTTGATCCATACTATTTAAGTTACAAAGCTCAATCTATTGGATATCAACCCGAAATGATTTTAGCAGGCAGAAGAATTAATGATGGAATGAGCTCTTATATAATTAAAGAGCTAAGTAAACGATTACTAAAAAAAGATATAAAAGTTCATCAGAGTAAGATTTTAATAATGGGACTAACATTTAAAGAAAACTGTCCAGACACAAGAAATACAAAAGTGTTTGAGATAATAGATGAGTTACAAAAGTTAGGAGCAGAAATAGATACTTATGATCCATGGGTAGACAAATCATATCTTGAGGATAAATATATTGATAATCACAAAGATAAGTTAGAAAAAAATGACTATGATGCCGTAATCATTGCAGTCGCACATGAAGTTTTTAAACAAATAAAAATTAGTAAAATTAAGTCTTTATGTAAGTCAAATCATATTATTTATGATTTGAAATATCTATTTCCTTCTCAATTAACAGATATGCGATTATAAAATGAAAGATTTTCAAAAAAAATGCGAAAAACTTAAAAAAAATCCAAAAACGTGGCTCGTTACAGGAGTTGCAGGTTTTATAGGCAGTAATATTTTGGAAAAATTATTACAACTTAATCAGAATGTAATTGGTTTGGATAATCTATCAACTGGATACATGCACAATCTAGATGAGGTAAAGTTATATGTTTCAGAGAGCCAGTGGTCCAAATTCTCTTTTGTAAATGGTGATATCAGTCATATAGATGATTGTAAAAATGTTACTAAAGGAGTTGATCATGTTCTTCATCAAGCTGCTCTGGGTTCTGTTCCAAGATCAATTGAGAATCCAATACAAACTAATAAATCAAATATAGATGGTTTTCTCAATATTTTAGTAGCTGCAAAAGATGCAAATGTTACTAGTTTTACATATGCAGCAAGCAGTTCAACTTATGGAGATCACAAAGATCTTCCAAAGGTTGAAAATAAGATTGGAAATCCACTCTCACCATACGCAATAACCAAATATGTTAATGAACTTTATGCAGAAATTTTCAGCAAATGTTATAACTTTCATTCAATTGGACTGAGATATTTTAACGTCTTTGGAAAGAGACAAGATCCAAACGGTGCATATGCAGCAGTTATTCCTAAATGGGTAAATTCGATGATTGCAAATGAACAAGTTTTTATCAACGGTGATGGAAAAACGAGTAGAGACTTTTGCTATGTTGAAAATGTTGTTCAGGCAAATATTTTGTCAGCTTTGTCACAAAAAAAAAGTAAAAACAATGTTTATAACATTGCATTTGGCGAAAGAACAACATTAATTAATTTATTTAATTCTTTGAAAGATGAGTTAACAAAAAATCAAAAAGACTATATTCTTGAACCTAAATATAATGATTTTAGAGAGGGAGATGTGAGACACTCTCTGGCTGACATATCAAAAGCAAAAAATATGCTTTCGTATGAACCTTCTCATTCTCTTCTGGACGGAATAGGTGAAATAATTCCATGGTATATAAATAATTTAAATAGGTAATTAATATAATGGAATACAGCATACCTAATCTTATTAAAAGATTATGGGGTCACATTAGTAACAAGAGAAGGTATCAGTTTGTAACGCTACTTTTTATTATGATAATTGCATCTTTTGCAGAGGTTGCAAGTATTGGAGCTGTTATACCTTTTTTAACTGCAATGACATCACCGGATATTGTCTATGAATCGTACTATGCGAAGCCAATATTAGATTATTTTCAACTAACTGACTCAAGTCAATTATTGTTAGTTTTTACTGTCATATTTTCGATAGCCGCACTTTTTTCAGGAGGCATGAGGCTTTTATTGTTATGGTATCAAACTAGACTAAGTCATGCCGTTGGAGCTGATATAGGCATAAGTATTTATCGCAGAACATTGTTTCAGCCATACATTCTTCATGTATCTAGAAACAGTAGCGAGGTTATTGCAGGAATTACTGGTAAGGCAAATGTGGTTGTTGATACAACACTTATTCCTTTATTCACAATATGTAGCGCATTTCTAATTTTAATAAGTATATTGTCCGCATTAATAATTATTGATCCACTCATTACTATATATTCGTTTTTTGGATTTGGGTTACTTTATGTTTTAGTAATATTAGTTACAAAGAGAGGCCTCTCAAGGGATAGCCAAAGAATAAGTATTGAAAGAAACTTTGTAATGAAATCTTTGCAAGAAGGATTAGGTGGAATCAGAGACGTTCTAATTAATGGAACACAGTCCATATATGTAAATTTATATAAAAAAGCAGAGCTTCCTTTGAGAAGAGCTTTGGCTAATATCAATATTGTTAGCATGAGCCCTAGATATGCTATTGAATCACTTGGAATGATATTAATAGCGATCTTAGCATATACATTTGCAAACAGATCTGAGGGCATTGAATCTGCAATTCCAGTTTTAGGAGCATTTGCTTTAGGCGCGCAAAGACTTCTTCCAGTTCTTCAACAAGCCTATGCAAGTTGGTCACTTATTCGAGGTAGCCAAGCTTCATTAAAAGATGCAATTGATTTACTAGATCAACCGTTACCAAAGCATGCAATGAACACAGATATCATTCCGATAAAATTTGATGACAATATATTATTGAGTAACTTAAGTTTTGGTTATGAAAAAGATAATTTAATACTAAAAGGTTTAAATCTAAAAATATCAAAAGGCTCTAGAATCGGCATTATTGGATCAACAGGCAGCGGAAAAAGCACACTCTTGGACATTTTAATGGGTTTATTATTACCATCAGATGGAGAATTTTGTATTGATGGAATAAAAATTGATGAATTAAATGCTATGAGTTGGCAATCTAGAATTGCTCATGTACCCCAAGCTATATTTTTATCTGATTCATCAATATCTGAAAATATAGCTTTTGGAATTCCAAAAGAAGAAATAGATACAAAAAAAATTAAATTATGTGCAAAAATGGCACAATTGTCAGAAACAATAGAGTCATGGGATATGCAATATGACACTGTTGTTGGCGAAAGGGGCGTAAGAATATCTGGAGGTCAAAGGCAGAGAATTGCAATAGCTAGAGCTTTATACAAGAATGCTGATGTTATGGTTTTTGATGAAGCTACGAGCGCCCTTGATAATGATACTGAAAGAGCAGTAATGGATTCAATTGAAAGTCTAAATCCAAATATAACCATAATAATTGTTGCCCACAGAACATCAACCCTACAAAATTGTAATGAAATTATTGAGTTGAAAGATGGTAAAATTAATAATAAAGGCACTTACGAAGATATATTTAAGTAAAATTACTTAAAGGAATAATATATATGCTAAAAAATTCAACTATTTTAATCACTGGTGGTACTGGTTCTTTTGGTAACACCTTTATACCGATGACTCTTAAAAAGTATGATCCAAAAAAACTCGTAATTCTCTCAAGAGATGAAATGAAACAATGGGAAATGGCTAAACTATTTAAAGACGATGATAGAGTAAGATTTTTTATTGGAGATGTAAGGGATAAAGATAGATTACACAGAGCCTTAAATGGTGTTGATTATGTAGTTCATGCTGCAGCTACTAAAATAGTTCCAATTGCGGAGTACAACCCTTTTGAATGTGTAAAAACAAATGCAATTGGAGCAATGAATTTAATTGACGCTGCAATTGATCAAAAAGTGAAGGGTGTTGTAGCTCTTTCAACAGATAAAGCAAGTAGTCCTGCAAATCTTTACGGAGCTACAAAACTTGTTTCTGATAAATTATTTATAGCTGGTAATGCATATTCTGGCATTCAAAATACAAAATTTGGAGTTGTAAGATACGGCAATGTGATGGGATCTCGCGGTTCAGTAATTCCATTTTTTTTATCACAAAAAGATAACAAACTTCCAATAACAGACGACAGAATGACAAGGTTCATGATTACTTTGGAGGAAGGCGTTAAATTGGTATGGCATGCTTTTGAAAACATGTTTGGTGGTGAAATATATGTTAAAAAAATACCTTCAATGAAAGTTACAGATATCGCTTTAGCTATTAATGATAAAGCTAATCAAGAAATTATAGGCATTAGGCCAGGAGAAAAACTTCATGAACAAATGATCAGTCCTGAAGATGCAGCTAATACATACGAATATGACGATTACTATAAAATTCTTCCAGCTATTCATGAATGGAATCATGACCCAAAAAGGATTTCCGATGGTAAATTAGTTGAACCTAATTTCAGTTACTGTTCTGACAATAATAAGGATTGGATGTCAATAGAGAGCCTAAGAGAATGGATAAAATTGAATAAAGATAAAATTGGAAAAATATAATTTATGATTCCATACGGAAAACAAAATATTAATCAAGATGATATTGAGGCTGTTCTAAAAGTTTTAGAGTCTGATTATATTACTCAAGGACCGGTTGTACCTGCATTTGAAAAAAAGATTTCAAATTATTGTAAATCTGATTACGCAGTTGCAGTAAATAGTGCAACATCTGCACTTCATATTGCATGCAAAGCACTAGACTTAAAAAGTGGTGATATAGCTTGGACATCTCCAAATACTTTTGTAGCAAGCTCAAATTGCGTTTTATATTGTGATGCAAAAATAGATTTCGTTGACATAGATCCTCTGACTGGAAATATGAGTATTGAAAAACTAGAAGAGAAATTAATAAAAGCTAAAAAAGAAAATAAATTACCTAAAGTTGTAATTCCTGTTCATATGACTGGAGAACCTTGCGATATGGAAAGCATTGATAGATTAAGAAAAGAATATAATTTTAAAGTCATCGAGGATGCTTCTCATGCTATTGGAGCTAAACACAAAGGCTCACTCATTGGTGATTGTAAATACAGCGATATAGTTGTATTTAGCTTCCACCCTGTAAAAATTATAACTACCGCTGAAGGTGGAATGGCATGCACAAACTCCGAGAAACTTTTCAATAAAATGAATTTATTGAGAAGTCATGGAATTACAAGAGATCCAAACATGATGAATCAAAAACCTCATGGTTCTTGGTATTATCAACAGATTGAAATTGGCTTTAATTATAGAATGACCGAAATTCAAGCTGCTTTAGGTTATAGTCAAATGGATAGAATTGATAGCTTTATAAAAAAAAGACATGAGATAGCATCAATTTATGATTCAAAACTATCACATCTTCCTTTAAAGATACCTTATAGAGATGTTAATAATTTTTCATCACTACATCTGTACGTAATAAGGCTGCTAATTGATAATAAAGATATTGATCATAAATTTATTTTTGAATCACTTAGAGATAGTGGAATTGGTGTAAATCTCCACTACATTCCCGTTCACTACCATCCTTATTATATGAATCTTGGATTTGAAAAGGGCATGTTTCCTGAATCTGAAAAATATTATGATGAGGCAATATCCATCCCTTTACATCCAAGTCTTAATGACGAAAACATTGATAAAGTAATAACAACCATTACTAATTTGCTTAGTTAATGAAAAAAGAAAATATTTTTTTAGAATTTTTTAATAAAAATCATCTGCAAGTTGTTCCAAGAAAAGATAATGTCAATTTATGGAATGAAGTAATTGATTCTCTTCCGTTGAGGCCTGTAAAATACTTAAATTCATCTATAGATTATTACATTAAATATTTAGAGGATCAGGGCGAAATCTGCGATGATATTTCATGTGTAATACTTTCAGATTCTAAGCCAATAGGCTTATGGCCGTTAAGTGTTAGCAAGAAAAAGAGTCCTTTAATGTTATCAAGTCATGGAAATCCTGTTGTAGAACCTTTATTTGTAAAATGCCCAAAAAAAACATTTAAAAATAATACAAAAAAATGTTTTACTACAGCTTCTCAAATTGCTGATAGCATAGGATTAAAAGATTGGGTTTCATCATCAAGTATGCTTGATAAATCTTCAGTATCATATTGGCATCAAATCTGTATGTCATCGAATGCATCTCTTTCAAGTTTTCATGAGCTATACATAGACTTAGAGCTACCAATTGAAAAGATTAAAAGTAATTTTAGAAAAAGTTACAAACCCTTGGTAAGTCTTGGTGAAAAATTATGGAAAATAGATGTAATTAATCAATCATCTTTGAGCGCTGAGATAGAAAATTATGTTAATGAATTTTGTCTTCTTCATGAAGATGTTTCAGGAAAAAAAACAAGATCAACTGAATCTTGGAACTTTCAAAAAAATGCAATTCTTAATAACGAAGCTTTTTTAATATGTCTCAGAGATGATGAAAATAAACTTATTGGAGCAGGTTATTTCTCCCACACACCAGATCAAGGTGTATATGCAATAGCTGCTTATGATAGGAACCTATTTCAAAAACCATTAGGACATACGGTTCAATATGCTGCAATTAAAGAGCTAAAAAAAATTGGATGTAAATGGTATCACTTAGGGAGAAGATCATACAAAAATGATTTGGGCCAACCGACAGATAAAGAAATATCTATTTCTAAATTTAAAGAAGGATTTTCAACTAATATTTTCCCATCATTTGAATTGAAAATACCATCAACCTTATGATAAAAAATTATAAATTATTCAAATGATTTCCAAGTTAGCAATAGGAACTGCACAATTTGGTTCAATTTATGGAATAGCAAATAAAACCGGAAAGATTAAATACCAAGAGGCAAAAGAAATAATAAAATTTGCAGAGAAAAATAATATCAAAACTATTGATACGGCCTCTGCATATGGAGAAAGTGAAAAATTATTAGGTCAAATCGGTATAAGTGATTTTGATGTTATTACCAAGCTTCCAAAGATTATTAACCCTATTAAAAATTTTGAGAATTGGTTCAAAGACAGCATTAATCTCTCATTGCAAAGACTCAAAATAAATAAACTATCAACTATTATGATTCATAATTCTAATGATTTATTTGGAGAGAATGGTAAAAGCTTGATTAAATTTTTATATCAAGCAAAAGAGGACTCAATAGTAGACAACATAGGCATATCAATATATTCACCAAATGAACTTAACAAAATTCTAAATATGTTTGATTTTGATGTTATTCAAGCTCCCTTAAATCCTTTTGATAATCGACTAGTTACTTCTGGTTGGATGGATGAGCTTATTAAAAGGGGCATTAAAGTCCATATTAGGTCAATATTTCTTCAAGGACTATTATTAATTCCATATGACAAAATACCTAAATCCTTTGATAAATTTAAATCTAATCTTAAGCAATGGCATGATTGGAACATAAATAACAATTTTACATCAATTGAAGCTTGCATTGGATTTATAAATTCGTTTGAGAGTATAGACAAAATTATTGTAGGCATTGATAACCTAAGCCATCTTCAAGAAATAATTAAATTAATAAATATAAGGGATAATAAATTTAAGAATATGAATTTTGTTAGTAATGACATAAATTTAATTGATCCCTCAAGATGGTCGTTATGAAGATTGCTGCAATAGTTCAAGCTAGAATGGGTTCGTCCAGATTTCCTGGCAAGGTGATGAAGTTAATTCAAGATATGCCGATGATCGAAATTTTAATCAAAAGGCTATCAAAATCAAAATTAATTCATCAAATTATTGTTGCTACTTCTAGGAATGATGAAAATACTCCTCTTATCAATCATTTAGAATCTATGAATATTGAATGTGAAATAGGTTCTGAGGAAGATGTATTGTCTAGGTATTATAATGCAGCCAAAAAAAATCAAGTTGATGTTGTCGTTAGAATTACAGGCGATTGCCCGCTTGTAGATGCAGACCTAGTTGACAGATGTATAAAAGAATTTATTGATAAAGATGTAAGTTACGTAAGCAATGTATCACCATGCACATTTCCAGATGGCTTGGATATCGAAGTATTTAGCTTTGAAGCCTTAGAAGATGCTTTTCTTAATAATACTCTTTCAACTGAGAAAGAGCATGTAACCCCGTATATAATTAATTCTGATAATTATAAAAAATCTAATATAAAGCACTCGAAAGACTTATCTAAATCAAGGTGGACTGTCGATGAAATAATAGATTTCGAAGTTATAAAAGAAGTATTTAACTATTTTTCACCAAATGTCTATTTTTCCTGGGAAGAGGTCGTTAAACTAGAGACTGAAAATCCTGATATATTTTCTAAAAATAAAAATATAAATAGAAACGATGGTTTAAATATGGGAAAAGGACAAAAACTTTGGAAAAGAGCTAAAAATATAATTCCAGGTGGAAATATGCTTCTGTCGAAAAGATCTGAGATGTTCCTTCCCGATAAATGGCCCTCATATTTTAGCAAATCAAAAGGTTGTGAAGTTTGGGATCTTGACGATAACAAATTTATTGATATGACAATAATGGGTGTTGGAACTAATACCTTGGGTTATGGACATCCAGAGGTTGATGAGGCTGTTTTAAAAAATATTAATAATGGAAATATGTCTACACTCAATTGTCCTGAGGAGGTTCAATTGGCAGAAAAGCTAATTGATATGCATTCATGGGCTGAAATGGTTAGGTTTGCAAGATCGGGTGGAGAAGCTAATGCAATTGCCGTTAGAATTGCTAGGGCTGCATCAGGAAAAGATAATGTTGCTGTTTGCGGCTATCATGGTTGGCATGATTGGTATCTATCTGCAAATCTGTCTGGAGATGACAATTTAGAAAGTCATCTTTTGCCAGGACTTATGCCAAATGGTGTACCAAAAAATCTTCAAGGCACAGTATTTACATTTTTATACAACGATTTCGAATCATTAAAATCCATTGTGGATTCAAATGATATAGGTGTTATAAAAATGGAGGTTACAAGGAATACTGGACCTGAAGACAACTTTCTAAAAAAGGTTAGAGACTTAGCAGATTCAAAAAATATTGTTCTTATATTTGATGAGTGTACCTCGGGTTTTCGTGAAACATTTGGTGGAATCCATATGAAGTTTGATGTTGAACCAGATATGGCTATGTTTGGAAAAACAATGGGAAATGGTTATGGCATTACTGCTGTTGTAGGTAAAAAAGAAATTATGGAATCAGCACAAGCATCATTTATATCTAGCACTTTTTGGACTGAAAGAATTGGACCCACTGCTGCTTTAAAAACTCTTGAAGTTATGGAAAATATTCAATCATGGAAAATTATTACTGACATTGGTAAGTCTATTAGAGAAAAACTTAAAGATTTAGCATTTGCAAATGATTTAGATATAACTTTTTCTGGTATACCGGCGCTAACTACCTTTTCATTTAACTCTGACAATGATTTAGAATACAAAACACTGATAACACAGGAAATGCTTAAAAAGAATTTTTTAGCTACTAATGCTATATACACCTGTATAAATCATACGCCAAGTGTGATCGATGATTTCATTTTAGCTTTGGATCCAATATTTAAAGATATCAAAGAATGTGAAAATGGGAAAGATGTTAAAAAATTACTTGAAGGTCCTACGTGTCATTCTGGTTTCAAGAGACTAAATTAATAATGAGCAACATTCCTCAAATCACAATCGACGGAAGATCAATATCTAGAAATAATAGCCCTTATATTATTGCTGAAATGTCTGCTAATCATAATGGCAGCATTGAAAATGCTAAAGAAATTATAAATTCAGCGAAATTGTCGGGCGCAAATGCTATAAAAATTCAAACATACAAGCCAGATACCATCACCTTAAACCATGATAGTGATGAATTTAAGATTAAAAAAGGACTTTGGAGTGGCAGAACTCTTTATGATTTATATGAAGAGGCGCACATGCCATGGGATTGGCATAAACCTCTTTTTGACTTTGCTAAAGAAATTGGTATTTCAATTTTCAGCTCTCCATTTGATAAAACTGCTATAGATTTGCTTGAATCATTAAATGCACCAGCATATAAAATAGCATCATTTGAAATAGTAGACACACCACTTATTAAATATGCTGCCAGTACTGGAAAACCTCTAATTATTTCAACAGGTATGGCAAACAAAAATGAAATTCAAGAGGCTATAAATGCAGCAAAGGATGGTGGGTGCTCAGAATTAGCAATACTTCATTGTGTAAGTGGTTATCCTGCTCCCGCATCAGACTACAATTTAAAAACATTACAAGATATGGAAAAAGAATTTAACTTAGTAACTGGATTATCCGATCATACATTAGAAAATGTTACAGCTATATCTAGCATCGCTATGGGAGCATCTATAATTGAAAAACACTTTACTCTAGATAGAGAAAATGGAGGCCCAGATGATAGTTTTTCTCTAGAGCCTGCAGATCTAAAAGATTTGTGTGAAAGCACAAAAATAGCATGGGAATCTCTCGGAAAAATCGATTATCAACACAAAAAAAGTGAGGTTGACAATATACAGTTTAGAAGATCTTTATATTATGTTACCGATATGAAAAAAGGAGATATTATTACAGATGAGTGCATACGATCAGTCAGGCCTGGCTTTGGCGAAAGTCCAAATAAACTTGAAGTAATTGTTGGAAGAAAACTAAATAAAGATATAACATTTGGAACACCAGTAAATATTTCTGATATTGAAAGTGAATAATGAAAGATTTATCTTCAAAAAGAATTGAACAAATAAAGCCTTCAATTACAGTTTCTTTATCTCAGAAAGCAAAGGAGTACTCTGCTCAAGGAAGAGATGTCATTAATGTGACAACAGGAGAGTTGCCATTCGAAGCTCCAAACCATATCAGACAATCATTAATTAAGTCTCTTGAAGAAGGTAAAGATAAATATTCTAATCCATCTGGAATAAATGAATTAAAAGAAGCAGTTGTAGATAAATTTAGAGAAGAAAATGATTTAAATTTTAATGAAGATGAGATCATTATTGGAAACGGTGTTAAAGAATTATTTTTTAATTTAATGGCATCTACTATTTCAAAGGATGATGAAGTATTAATTCCAGCACCATACTGGGTTAGTTTTCCAGAAATTGTCTCATTTTTTGATGGAAATCCTGTTACTTTAAAAACTAATCAAAAAAATAATTTTAAGATAAATCCTGAGGAATTAAGTTCATCAATTACTAAAAAAACAAAATGGTTAATTATTAATAGTCCTTCAAATCCAACAGGTTCAGTTTATTCATCAAAAGAACTTGAAGATATCGCTAATGTTTTAAGAGAAACTCAAAATCAACATATTTCTATAATATCTGATGATATCTACGAAAAAGTTTTATTTGACGATAACAAATTTGAAAATATTTTAAATATAGCACCTGATTTATTCGGCAGAGTTGTAGTTTTAAATGGTTTTAGTAAATCATTTTGTATGACAGGCTGGCGCCTAGGTTATGCCGCTGCAAAAAAAGAAATTATTGATCAAATATCTAAAATTAAATCGCATTCAAATACGTGTACACCGCCTTTTATTCAATTTGCAGGTGTATCAGCTCTAAAAGAAGATTATTCTTTTTTTAGTGAAAACTTAATGCAAATTAAGAATGATAGAGATTTAATTTTAGACGGTCTAAATTCTATCGATGGAATTTCATGCTTAAAGCCTGAGGGAGCATTTTATGTATTTCCCTCTTGTAAAAATTTTTTAGGGTGTGTTACTCAATCAGGAAAAGTTATTAACTCAAGTATAGATTTTGCTTCATATCTTCTTGAGGACTATAATCTTGCAGTTGTACCAGGAGAAGCATTTGGATTAAATGGGTATTTTCGAATATCTTTCACTATAGGTGAGGATTTGATAAAAGAACTTATAGACAGATTAAGCAAGGCCTGTTCAAAATTAAAAAAAAAATAGTTTAGTATAAGGATATTATTATGAAAGCTCCCATGATTTTAGACTGTACTCTTCGAGATGGGAGTTACGTAAATAATTTTCAGTTTACAGAAGAAGATACTGAAAAAATTTCATTTGATTTAGATCATGCAGGATTTCCCTATATTGAAGTTGGGCATGGCATTGGAGTTGGGGCTACTGAAAAGGGTCAATATGTTGCAGCATGTTCAGATGTTGAATACATGAGAGCTGCAAATAAAGCAGTAAAAAAAAATAAATGGGGAATGTTTTGCATACCTGGTGTAGCTAATTTAGATCATATTCGTTTAGCTGCTGATGAAGGCATGGATTTTATTAGAATTGGAACAGATGTCACAGAAGTTGACCAATCAAAACCCTTTATTGAGTTAGCCCTTAAAAATAACATTGAGGTTTTTTCAAATTTTATGAAGTCGTATGTCTTGAAACCAATTGAATTTGCAGATTTAGTTGTTAAAGCAAAAGATTTTGGTTCACAAATGGTTTATCTTGTTGATTCTGCTGGGGGAATGCTTCCTGATGAGGTCAAAGACTTCATTAAAGCTGCTAAGGATTTAGCTCCGGATACGCCTCTTGGTTTCCACGGCCATAATAATCTTGGTCTTGGAGTAGCTAATTCATTGGCATGTGCAGAATTAGGAGTAGAAATGATAGATACATCTCTTCAAGGTTATGGAAGAAGTGCTGGAAATACTGGTACAGAACAGTTTATAAGCGCTTTAATTAGAGCAGGATTTAGCACAAATATATCTTCATTAGAAGTTATGCAGCTAGGAGAGATGCATATAAGGCCTATAATTGACTCCTATGGAATCAGTTCATTAGATATTGCAGCGGGAGAGGCTTTATTTCATTCAAGTTATATGTCAAAAGTGATAGATACTGCTGTTAAATATCAAGTTGATCCAAGAGCATTAATAATCGATCTATGTAAAGTTAATAAAATTGAAGCGCCAATCGAACTTATTGAAGAAATTGCTCAAAACCTTAAATCAACAAATCCAGCTCCTTCAAATTTACCATTTAAAAAATATTATGGTGAAGAACAGGGTTAATTTTGAGTTACAGCAAAAAACTTAATAATATCTTTAAATCTTCATGGAATTCTGAATCGATTCTTTCTGAAGAAATCTCTCTAACCTATAAAGAACTTTATAATCTTGCAAATTCATTGGTGGAACATTTAAGATCATTAGGTCATAAGAGAGGAGATAAGATAGCAATAAGGCTTCCAAATGGTCCTGAATATTGCGTAGCTTATTTTGCATGTATATTGGGAAACTATATTTTTGTTCCAGTTAATATGGAACTTTCTTCAGATGATCAAAATTTTATTATTCAATCAACATCTCCAAAATTTATCATTGATGAGAATTTAAAATTTAATGATTTAGAATACATTAAATCTTCAGAACCAAGTTTTCTTGATTCAAATCTTGAATATGATGCAATATTTTTTACATCAGGTACAACTGGAAAACCCAAAGGTGTTTGTCATTCACTTGAGGCATTGATTGATAATGTAATTAGTTTTAATGTTGCCATGGGTTTAAGTAAGAATACTAGAATGTATCATGTGCTACCAATGGCTTATATGGCTGGTTTCCTGAACACTATAATTGCGCCTATTATGGCAGGGGGATGTGTCTTAGTCGGGCTAAGATTTGATCCAAGTCACGCAATGACTTTTTGGGATAAAGCAATACAATGGAGCGCTAATACGATTTGGATCACACCGACGTTAGCATCAATTTTAATAAAATTCACAAGAGATAAAGAGATAATCCAAAAAGTTCAAAACAATATGGAAAATATTTTCTGTGGAACTGCCCCACTGTCAGAAAAAATTAGACAAGATTTTAAAACTTTATTTAATCGACCTTTGCAAGAGAGCTTTGGAATGAGTGAAATCCTAATTGTTTCTGCCCAAACCAAAGAGGAGGCAATGACAGAATCTAATGTTGGGAAATTGCTTCCTAATTTAATTTCTTCAAAAAGGATTACTGATGACCAGGAAGAACTTCTTATAAAATCTCCATGGGCTTTAAAATTTTATTTAGTAGATCAAAAAAAACAATCTCCTTTAACTGAAGAAGGTTTTATGCCAACTGGTGACATAGGAGAATTCAAAGACATGAAACTTTCAATAGTTGGAAGAATAAAGGATTTAATAATACGAGGAGGAATTAATATATCTCCATTTTCAATTGAAAACTGTATTCAATCATGTGATCTTGTAGAAGAAGTAGCTGTTGTAGGAGAGCCACATGAATTCTGGGGAGAACAAATTATTTCATGTATTGTTTTAAAAAATCATGATGATAATGAGAATGCTCTTAAAGTTATAAAAGATATTGTGAATGCAAAAATAGCTGAAAATATGAGGCCAGACAAATATCTAATAATGGATACGTTACCAAAGAATAGTAACGGAAAAATACTAAAAAATATTTTGGTAGACAATATAAAATGATATTAGGTTTTGCTCATTTAGCTATTAATACAGATACACTTGATGAATTAGAGCAATTTTATTCTAGTAAGGGTTACGTTAAAACTAGCATATTTAATGATGTTAAAAATGTGCCTGCTAAAAAATCTTTTTGCATAAACTATCAAGAAAAGCATGATCTTATTCTAATGGAAAATAATGTTAAAAACTTTAGTTTAGAGTTAACATGTCATGGAAAAATTACTGGTAAAAATAATCAGTTAATTTTTGATGATAATAATATTATTGCAAGAGTAAGAGAATCAGATGAATTTATAGATTTCTTTTCTGAAGGGCTGGGTTTTAAAAATTTATCAAATAACACTTTAACTTTCAAAAGTATAAATCCAGCGTGGTGTTGTGAACTCAATGTTGAGAAAGGAGATACAGAAAATTCTAGAGTTGATGCATATGGACCTTCGTGTTTAGCATTTTATTCTTCAAATATTATTGATGATAGAAAAAGATTAATTAAACAAGGTGCAATTGATTGTTCAGATATATTTAATTTATCTCTTGGTGTAAAATCTATGGATATTTTTATGACTAGATCACCTGGAGGTGTTTTAGTGGAACTAATACAGATTAAAAAGAATTAATGACAAAAAAAATAATTGATCTCTCAATGATATTAGAAGAAGGCATGATCTCATTTCCTCAGCCGTGGCATCCAATTGTTGAAATCGTTCAACTTGGTAGGCATGAGGTTGAAGGTAGAGAGACTAGAAAAATAACCATGGGAACACACACTGGAACTCATATAGATGCACCAAGACATTTTATACCTGATGCTCCAACAGTTGACGAAATCCCATTAGATCAGATGAATGGACTGGCATCTGTAGTAAATTTAACAGACTTTGGACCAGGTGAGGAAGTGGGTTTATCTGACTTAGAAAAAGCCCTTGGTGATAGATCGGCAGAGAGAGTGCTATTAAGATTCGATTGGGAAAGAATGATCGGATCGTTAGACTATTATTATAAATCACCTTATTTGTCTGAGGATGCAGCTAAGTGGTTAATTGAAAAAGGGTGCAAATTATTGGGTATGGATACACCTATGCCAGACAATCCGGAAAATGGAAGAGGTTGTACTAAGGATTCTCCAAATCATAAAATCCTTTTAGGAGGCGGAGCAATTCTTGTTGAATATATGGTTAACTTATCAGCCATTGATAGGGATGTAGTCAATATTATAGTTGCGCCAATAAAAGTAAAGGAAGGAGACGGTGCTCCTGCAAGAGTATTTGCAATTCTTGATTAATTCTTTAATTATAATGAAAAGTAAAATTGAAGCATGGATTGTGAATTGGTTTCAGGATAAATCTCCTGATACAAATTTAGATATCACTGATAATTACTTTGAAAAAAATGCTATTGACTCATTTGGTATTATGGAGCTCATAACCGATATTGAGACTCATTTTGAGATAACATTCTCTCAAGATGACTTTCAAGATCCGCGTTTTGCTAAAATTGAAGGCTTATCTAACATCTTGATGGAAAAAATTGGCAATTCCTCGTGAATTACAACAAAAAAGATATTACATTTTCATTAAATAAGTTAAAACTTGAAAAAGGAGACTCACTTTTTATTCATTCTAATATTGGATTCTTTGGAATTCTTGAAGGTGCAAAAGATATTGATGATATATGCGAAATATTTTTTGACACAATTTTTAATTTTATTGGTGAAAATGGAACAATATTTGTTCCTTCATTTACATATTCGTTTCCAAAAGGCGAGATATTTGATCCACTAATACCACCAAAAATGGGTGCATTCTCAGATTGGATTTTTAGAAATATTGACTCAATAAGGTCATATGATTCTTCATACTCTGTTTTAGGAATTGGTAAAAACGCATTAAGAATGATTGAAAATGCTCCTCAAAATAGCTTTGGAGAAAACAGTTTTTTTGAAAGATTCTATCAATCAGGAGGAAAAATTCTTAATTTAAATTTTGATGCTGGGTCTACACTGATACATTATTTCGAGAGGCTTTTAAATGTACCTTATAGATTTGATAAAAGCTTCGATGGAATTTCTTTAATTGAGGGAAAGGAAGTAAAATCAAAGTCAACTATATTTGTTAGATACTTAAGTGATGATTCATTAGAGTATTCAAGTAAATTGTTTACTGAAATAGCATTGAAAAAAACATTATTTTATAATGCAAATCTAGGGAGAGGATCAATTGGTCTCATTTCATCGCAAGATACTTTCAAATTGATAAAAGATGAAATAAAGTTTGCACCTTATTTCCTAACCAAAGCTGACATGATGGGAATAAAAGAACCAAATATAATAAAGGAATAATAGAGGATTATTTATGAACTACAGCGCAACAAATGAGTGGTCAAAATTATATGGTCCTAATAGTCAAATTTCTTATCCTGCAGAGGGTGTTATTAGAATTTTCAAGGGATCTTTTCCTGATCTATCAATGCCCAAGCCAACAAAAGGAGCTATATTAGATTTAGGTTGTGGTGATGGTAGGCATTTTCCTCTATTTCACCAGTCTAATCTCGATGGTTATGGAGTAGAAATATCAGAAGAGATCTGCCTGAATGTATCAGCAAATTTATCAGACAAACAAATACCTTATAAAAAAATTGTTCGAGGCATGACAGATGACCTTCCATTTGAGGATAATTTTTTTGATTATTTGCTCACATGGAACAGTTGTTATTATATGACAGCAGCAAAAGAGCTTGATTTTTCAAATCATATCGATGAAATGTCTAGAGTTCTAAAAAAAGATGCTTGGATTATTGCTTCAGTACCTAAAAAAAGTTCTTTTATTTTTAAAGATAGCATACCGTCTGAATTAGATGGATTCCGTGTGATATCAAATGATCCATATAACGTTAGAAACGGTGAAATATTAAAATGTTTTAATGATAAGCAACAATTAGAATTAGAATTTGGTAGCAAGTTTCACTCATTTTCTCATGCCGATATAGATATGGAATGGTTTGGACTTGATTATCATTGGCATGTTTTTGTTGCGAAAAAGATATAAATTTAAATGAATATTGGTAAAGAAATGTATGGGTGGGCATGTGATCTATTTCCAATATGCAGGAGTATAACTGGTGAAGGTGTCAGAGAAACTCTTTTGTATATACAAGAAGTATTGCCAAAATTAGAGATTAGAAAAGTTAAATCTGGAACTAAAGTATTTGACTGGGAGGTTCCAAAAGAATGGAATATTAAAGAGGGATGGATAAAAGATGAAAACGGAAAAACAATTTTAGATTTTGCCAATAATAATTTGCATATTGTTGGATACTCACATCCTATTGATAAATGGGTAACTTTAGATGAATTACAAAACATTTTATTTTCATTACCAGAAAGACCAGATGCAATTCCTTATGTTACATCGTACTATAAGAAATTTTCAGGTTTTTGTATTTCTGAAAATGAACGAAAGAAATTAAAGGATATAAATTACCATATTTATATTAATTCAAGCATTGAAGATGGATTTTTAAATTACGGTGAGTATCTTATACCAGGAAAAAGTAATAAGGAGATATTAATTTCAACATATGTATGTCATCCATCTCTTGCAAATAATGAAATATCTGGACCAATAGTTTCAACTGCTTTAGCACGATACATAGGGTCAAGCTTAAATGACTTTACATATAGATTTGTTTTTTTACCAGAAACTATTGGATCAATTACATTCTTAAGCAAAAATTATAAGAAATTAAAAAAGAATGTTTTTGCTGGTTTCAATGTCAGCTGCGTTGGTGATAATAGAACATATTCCTTTCTGCCATCAAGAAATGGTAATACTATTTCAGATAGAGCAGCAAAACATGTACTAAAATATAATACTAAGAACTTCAAAGAATATACCTGGCTCGACAGAGGAAGCGATGAAAGACAATATTGTTCACCTGGTATTGATTTACCGATTGCTTCAATTATGAGATCTAAATATGGAGAGTATCCAGAATATCATACCTCTGATGATAATCTATCATTAATATCTCCTGAAGGACTTCAAGGAGCTTATGAAAATATACTTTTGGCTTTAAAAATAATTGAGAATAACAGTTTTTTTGTTTCTACAAACTTATGTGAACCTATGCTGGGGCCTAGGGGTCTCTACGATGTTGGAGCTAATGATAAGCCAAGCAATTTAGTAAATTTTCTTTCATACGCAGACGGAAAAAAAGATCTTATAGATATCGCTGAAATTCTTGATATTCCTGCATGGGAATTATTTGAAGTGATCAAAAAATTAAAACAGAACAAGTTAATTAAGACAATATCTGTTTGATTCATAATGCAAAATAATTCTTTTTTTAAAAACATATATTTAATAATTAAAAATGGTGGCTATCATTCATATTTCCTAGTAGGCCCTCCATTACCAGTCAAAAAAGTACGTGAGATTTATTTAAGATCAAACCATGACTTCATAGTTGGATGGGATATGTTTTATTTAAACTTAACCCTAGAGGATAAAAGATATAAGTTTATAAATAAGCTTTTATTATTTGTTTATGAATATATAAGGCATGTCTTTGTTGTTATTAATAATAGTAATTGGGTTTATAAATCATCTATTGATAACGATGAAGACACTTATGAAGTTTTTTTTAGAGACCGTGATAGAACTGATCAGAATCCATTTTGTGGATATGAAGCTCTAAATATTACTCAAACAACCAAAAATGATTTGATAAATTCTATAAAGGCAATATTGCCATGTTTTTCTTTTAGGAAACTTTTCAAAAAGAAAATCGTTTGGTATGCGGCTAAACTAAGATTCTGCAATCTTCCAAAAGAAGTGATTATTGAAGAGTGCAGGTCTGTTGATCATAGAGCCTTGTTTTTTTATGCAATGAAAAATGATATTAAGGTAAAAATTTCATGGAGAAATTCTTCCTCATATTTGTACACAAAAGATGAACTTAAAAATGATAAAAATTTAGATATGCCAGTTGAACTTATTAGACCAGATTTTATTGATAATAATATACAAATCTTAAATAAACCAATTATTATCCAAGATGATCTTTTGATTATAGTTCCATCAATGTTCAAAACAGAAGAAATTATTTCTTGGGTACGAAACGCCGTAAGCTTTATTAAAGCAAGAAAATATTATTTTTCTGTTCATCCATCGTCAAGTCATTTGATTAAACCTTTAAACGATTTAAAAGTTGGTAAAATTGATCATGAAAAAGATAAATATTTAACGAAATATAAATATTTTTCAGGTACATACTCAACTTTAATACAAAATGCCAAAAAAAGTGGAGGCATCACCTATCCCTTGGCTTTTAATGCACATGAACTAGAATATATGGATGCAATGATGTCTAATATAACTATATATAAGACGTTCTAAGTAATATTAAAATGAGTGCAAAATATATCATAAGAATGGACGATGCCTGTCCAACAATGGACCATGATAAATGGGAATATTTAGAGAAAATTCTTGATGAATTTTCAATTAAACCAATCGTTGCAGTTGTTCCTAAAAATGTTGATGATAATTTAAATTGTAAAGAATCTGATCCTTTGTTTTGGGAAAAAGTTATTTCATGGCAATCTAAAGGTTGGTCAATTGCAATGCATGGTTATGAACACGATATGCACTATACTGATGCTGACCTAATTTTACCTTTTTATAAGAGGAGTGAGTTTGCTGGGCTCAGTTACGATAAGCAAGCAAAAAAGATAAGACAGGGATATAAAATTTTTAGAGACTTTAATATCAATCCTGAAATTTGGATAGCTCCCTCACATTGTTTTGATAAAATAACTTTGCAAGCTATTTTTAATGAGACGTCTATAAGAGTCGTTAGTGATGGGATAGCTTTAAATCAATATTTTGAAGATTCATTTCATTGGATTCCTCAACAATTATGGAATTTTAAATTAAAGAAACATGGCCTATGGACAGTATGTTTGCATCCAAATGGGATGACCACTGATGACCTGGAATCATTTAGAAATACCTTAACTAAGTTTTCAACAAAGATAATATCCTATGAAGATATAATCCTGACTAAAAGAAAGAAGAATATTTTTGATATTTTCTATAGCTTTTATTTTTGGAGAAAATACAAGCTATTTAATTTGATACATAAAATAAGATCGTCTGTTAAGAATTATGGTTAAGAAATTAATTACTTTTGATATGTCTTTTACATACCAAATGATAAAAGAAAGACAATTAAATACAGCTTTATTTTCAAGAAACTTGGATAATTATTTTTCTAAAGTAATCTCTGTTCACCCTTTGTCTGGACTCTTTGATAACTCGTCGGAAAAATATGGTTTCCCAACTATAATAGATGTTTCTTCAGATCATATATTTGTAGAGGGCAAGATAGGATTATCAAGATGGCTTGGCTGGATTCCACCATTAAATCTAATTTTGGCTCAAGCCGTACTTATTTTTAAATTAATAAATATTTCAAAGAGAGAAGGAATTTCAGTTATAAAAATAGGAGATCCTTATTATTTAGGAATTGTAGGCCTAATCTTAAAATTTTTTTTGAAAATACCCTTGGTAATAAGAGTATGTTTCAGATATGACGAGATTGCAAAAAAAACCGGCAAAGCTGTAATGCCCAAATTATTTAGATTTAGATGGATAGAAAAAAAGATTGAGAAATTTGTTTTTAAGAGATGTGATCTTATTGCCGGTGCAAATCTTGATAATATGAACTATGGTATTGAGAATGGAGCTTCAAAAGAAAAATGTACCACTTTTCGTTATGGAAACTTATTAGATCCAATGCATTGGAAAGAGCCATTTGACAGATTGGATGTATCTGAAGATTTAAAAAGGCTCGGATTAGAAAATAAAATTTTTTTATGTACTATTGCCAGATTAGAGCCTATGAAATATGTTGAGCATGTAATTTTTACTATCGAGGAGTTAAAAAGGAGAAATATAGATATATTTGGTTTAATTATTGGTGATGGCAGTCTTCGAGAGGAATTTGAAGACCTAGCTAGATCAAAGGAAGTATTTGATAGAATTAAATTCGCTGGAAATTGTAAACAAGAGTGGATAGCAAGTATTCTTCCTCATGCCTCTCTAATTTTATCACCTCATATGGGCAGAGGCCTTACAGAGGCTGCTCTTTCTGGAGTTCCATTAGTTGGCTACGATTATGATTGGCAAAGAGAAGTTATTATTAATAATAAAACAGGCTATCTTGTAGAGCACGAAAACTGGCATGCCATGGCTGATGCTGCGGAGGATCTTATTAAAGATAGTATAAAGTCAGACATATTAGGAAAAAATGCCAGACATCATATTGTTGACATGATGCATCCAAAAATACTAAATGATCACGAAAAAAAATCCTATGATACTTTAATAGATAATTTTTAAACACTTTCTCACTTAATTATTATTGATATAATTATGAATACAAATGCAACTTACCTTTTCCTTAAAAACTTTCTTTAAGAAAACAATACCTTACATCTGGGGTTACGGATATCTGTGTGACTTAATAAGATATTTATTTTCAAATTTTTTACCTTTTAAATGGTACATGAGGTTACCCATAAAACCAGGACAATTAACCAATGCAAATCTCAGTTTTGGCACCGTAATTTTATCTAGTCCTGAAAGATGCAGTATTGCTAAGAAATTATATTGGACGGAAGGGGCTATCTCACCTGAGGAAGATAGAATTGCTATTGAGTATTTTGTTAAATTAACAAAAATATCTGATTTTGTTTTAGATATAGGGTCGAATTCTGGAATTTTTTCTCTTGCATCAGGTTTAGCAAATAAAAATATAAAAGTTTTCGCATATGATATTCTTCCTGAAGCTTTTCATATTCTGGTCGATAACATCTTCATTAATAATCTCTCTGCACAAATTACTCCAAACTTAATTGGCATAGGTAAAAAATCTATATATACGGCACCTTTTGAAAAAATAACAAGTGAGATGCCAACAAGTATTAAACTAGATGAAGATTTTAAAAATGTTGTTTCGGTAAATGTTGAAATTAAAACACTTGATGAAATATTTTTGGAAAATAATATAACAGGTCAAGCTTGTATTAAGATAGATGTTGAAGGCTTTGAAGGAGATATTTTTAAGAACGCTATTGATGTTTTAAAAAATAATAGACCATTTTTTCTATGCGAGGTTCTAAATACAAATTTAGAAGTAAACGATTATGATAATATTCTTTCAAGTAATAATTATAAGAAGTTTTTAATAACTGATTCTGGTTTGATTGAATATAAAAATATAAATGCTCATGAGAAATTTAAGGATTGGTTTTTTATTCCAAATGAAAAACTACATGAAGTTAAATCATTTTTAAAAGTTGGATGACCAAGGTAGCAATATTTCAACTGATTGCAGTCTTGGGGTTCATGACATAATCCAGGATGGCATAAATGGCATGATTGTCCCTTGTGGTGATAAACTATTATTGAAGAATGAAATAATTGAAAGCATTGAAAAAAGTGTGATGGTTCATTTCAATCAAATACAGCTAAAAAGTTTTTTACCTGAATTTGTAATAGAAGAATACATCTCATTTATATCATCCTAATTGAATTGGAGTATATGTGGATATTCAAAAAAATATAAAGTTGCACGATAAGATAGCAAAAAAATATGAAGAAACTCATGGAGAAATCTACAATGATATTGAGCAATCTAGATTAGTTCAAGATTTAAAAAGTTCGTTTGCTCATTTAAATAAAGATAAAATTACAGCCTTAGATTTAGGTTGTGGTGCAGGTAATCTTACGAATCATTTACTAGATATGGGCTGTAAGGTAATTGCTTCAGATGTTTCTAAGGGATTCTTAAATCTTGTTGAAGATAAGTTTAAAGGAAGGGATATATCGACATTTGAATTAAATGGTGAAAATCTTGAGGGAATTGATGATAATTCAATAGATTTTATAGCAACATATTCTGTGCTACATCATATTCCAGATTATATTTTAACAGTTAAGGAAATGTGCAGAGTATGTAGTCCTGGAGGAGTAATTTACATAGACCATGAACAAAATGAAGAATATTGGGAGAATAATCTTGATTATCAAAACTTTAGATCTTCAGTATCTAAGATAGACTTTAAGAAATTTTTTGTTTTTACAAACTATGTTGGAAAGATAAGAAGAATTTTTGATCCAAGATACACAAATGAAGGAGATATTCATGTATGGCCGGACGATCATATAGAATGGAGTCTTATAGATAACATAATGACAGAGAATGGATTTAATAAAATTCTACAAAATGATTTTCTTTTATATAATAGAAATTACAAAGATAAAATCTATAATAAATATAAAAGCATATGCACTGACATGAGAGCAACTGCTTATCAAAAAGCAGTCTAAATCCTGAGATTTACAGTGAAAAAAATAATACATCTCATTCCCTATAATGGAATTGGTGGAGTTGAATCTGCAGCAAATACTATGAAAGATATTAAATCTAATGATTTCGAATTCCATCTTTTATATATTTTTGAAACACAGTTTAAGAGAAAAAATCTTTTAAATTATTTAAATTTTTATAGATTATTTTTGTGTCTAAGCAAGCTCTTATCACATAAACCAGATCTTCTTGTGGTTTCACTTTGGAGATCATGCATTCCAGGCATAATGTTTAAAATAATTAAACCAAAGACGAAGGTTGTTTTATTTCTTCATTATCCAAAGCATTATCATTTTGTTGATATGATATTTACTAAACTCATGTCATTTTTATGTGACTATGTTTGGGCTGATTCACAGGATACTCTTAATTCAAGACTGCCAAATGTCTCGAAGAAAAATTCAAATATAATTTCTTTTGTTGCTAGAAGATTCCAAACATCTGATCAAAATCTAGTAAAACCAAATTTTGTATTTTGGGGAAGATTGCATGAACAAAAATATATTCAAAGGGCAATTGAAATATTCTCTGTTGTACAAAGCCATTATGAAAATGCCAAATTTAAAATTATAGGACCAGATGGTGGTGAAATGTCAGATCTTAAAAATTTAGTTGAAAGTAAAAATCTCTCAAAATCTATAGTATTTCTTGGACCTCAAGATATGGAATCAATTATAAACTTGTCTAAAGAAGCATCTTTTTATCTTCAAACAAGTAAGCTTGAGGGAATGGCAATGTCAGTTGTTGAAGCAATGCAGCTTGGATTAGTTCCAGTCGTAACTCCTGTTGGAGAGATTAAAAACTATTGCGAAGATTTAAAGAACTCATTATTAATCTCAGATGACAGATCTACTATTACTAATGTAATAAATTTAATTGAAGATAATGTTTCATATAACCTATTAAGAGATAATGCAATTAGAAAATGGGAAAATTATGAAATATACTCAGAAGCATTTATCAATGCCTCAAAAAAAATCTTAGGTTTAAATACCTAGCTAAAATAGTGTTATAAAATAAACTATTATGTGTGGAATTACAGGTTTCGTATCTTACCCAGGCCAAGAAAATGAGAATAAAGTTGATGTAATTAATAAAATGACATCAAAACTCTTACATAGAGGTCCGGATGACAGTGGCACATGGATTGATCATTCAAATAACATAGCATTTGGTCATACAAGATTGTCAATAATTGATCTATCCTCAGCAGGGCATCAGCCAATGCTTTCTTCATGTAAACGATTTGTAGTAGTTTTTAATGGAGAAATATATAATCATTTATCTTTAAGAAACGAAATAAATAAACATTTTAAATCAAATAAATTATCAAATTCATGGCTTGGCTCATCTGATACAGAGACTTTATTGAGGTGTTTTGAAATTTGGGGCTTTGAAAAAACATTATCAAAATTAGTTGGAATGTTTTCAATATGTTTGTTTGATAAAGAATTAAAAGTTCTTCATCTGGCTAGAGATAGAATTGGTGAAAAACCTTTGTATTACGGGCATATAAATAATTCTTTTGTTTTCTCATCTGAGTTAAAAGCGCTTAAAGAATACCCAAATTTTAATAATAAAATAGACAGAGATGCTTTAAAAACATATTTTCAATTATTATACATACCAGCGCCGAAAACGATCTATCAAGATATATTTAAATTAAAGCCAGGTCATTATTTATCAATACCTTTAGATAAGATTCATAACTTAAAGGACATAAAAAAGTACATAAATTCATATTGGAATTTAAACGATCATATAATTCGATCAAATAAAATAAAAGAAGATGTTGAATATTTAAATGAATTAGAGACTCATCTAGACAATGCAATTGACAGTCAGTCAATTGCAGATGTTCCTCTTGGGGCATTTCTGAGTGGTGGTATTGACTCGTCTCTGATTACTGCTTTAATGCAAAAAAATACAACTACTCCAGTAAAAACATTTACGGTAGGCTTTGAAGAAATTGGTTTTGATGAATCTCCGTATGCAAAAAATGTTGCTGAATATCTTGGTACAGATCACTCAGAACTATTTGTTACTAGCAAAGATACAAGAGATGTTATACCAAATTTACCTTATATTTATGATGAGCCTTTCGCTGACTCATCACAAATACCTACTTTTTTAGTTTGTGCTGCTGCAAGATCTAAAGTCACGGTTGCATTGTCAGGAGATGCTGGAGACGAGTTATTTGGAGGATATAATAGGTATTTTTGGGGACCAAGAATTTGGCAGAAATTTTCATGGATGCCATTTTTTGTAAGAAACATAATAGGCAATTCAATGGAATTAGTGCCATCATATGCATTGAATTACCTTGAAAACAATATTAATAAATATTCCAAAAAAAACATTACAAAGATTGGAAATAAATTTCATAAGATATCCAAAGTACTCAAATCTTCAAGGAATATTGATGATTTATATTTAAGTCTTACATCAGAGTGGGATATTTCAAGTAGTATTGTGATTGATGATGCAGATACAAGTCAGGATATTATTTCAGATAAAATAAATTTTAAAGCTTATCAAAATGATAGCCTTAATATGATGTATAAAGACATATTGTCTTACTTGCCCGATGATATTTTATGTAAGGTTGATAGGGCAGCTATGGCAAGTAGTCTAGAAACAAGGGCACCTTTTTTAGATCATCGGGTTGTTGAATTCGCTTTAGGAATGCCAATCGAATTAAAGATAAGAAATAATAAAGGTAAATGGGCGTTAAGAGAAATCCTATATAAGTATGTCCCAAAGGATATGATAGAAAGACCAAAAACAGGATTTAGTATACCTATTGGTGATTGGTTAAGGGGGCCTTTGAAGGAATGGGCTGAGGATTTATTAGATAATGATAAAATCGAAAGCCAAGGCTTTTTAAAACCTGAGAATGTAAGTAGTATATGGAAGCTTCATAAGTCAGGCAAATATGATTATACATCTCGTATATGGAGTATATTAATGTTTCAATCTTGGCTTGAAAATGAGTAATAGAGTTAAATTAAGATTTGTTATTGGTTTGATATTTACTTTTTTTATATTGGGACTGGTCATAGAATATAAAATTGGGATAATCAAAGATATTCAAAATGATCGCAATGAGAAAATTTGGTACAAACCTCTCCCAGAATTTCCTTCAAGCTTTAATAATAAAGCAGGCTTAAGCTCAAATAAATTTATAGAGTTTCCCTTAAATGAAGATGAAAAATTTTTTTGGAGAAAGACTCTTCGAAATAGAATATTAAATGAAATCAATGGGGAATTATTTCCGACTCAATCAACTCAATACAAAATTCTTTCAGCGAAGGGCACAGATAGTTTAATAGAACAAGAACTTTTAATAACTAGTTTTGATGGTCAACTAATTCCTGCAAGATTATTTATTCCAATCTCTAATGAACAAAATCCTGGAATATTATTTATTCCTGGTCATTCAGGATCACAATCAGGTATGCTTCAGTTATCTGATGAGGTTGATTCGTATCAAAATGCCGCCGCGAGAAAACTTGCAGAATCAGGTTTTGTAACATTAGCTTTCGAATTAAGAGGTTTTGGATATCTAGGTATGCCAGATTACCCTGAACATAATCTTTGGGCATATAACGCTTTACAAAAAGGCGAATCATATAAATCACTTATTTTAAAAGATACAGCTGTGGCTACTGCTCTATTAAAGGAACACCCAAACGTAGACTCAAAAAGAATAGGTATTACAGGAGCATCATACGGCGGTGAGGTGGCTGTTCAATATGGAGCTCTTGACAAAAATATCAAAGCAATAAGCTTTCACTCTTATGCAGGAAATATCGGAGTACCTGATGATTTAAACAATTCATCCACTACACCTCATCTCTGTCATATTCTACCCGGTATCGATAGTTGGATGACTCAAGAGAACTGGATTTGGCTTTTAGCTCCTAGAAATATTCATGGCATAAGGGGGATTGAAGATAAAAAAGATTTCATGAAAAATTATGAGATATATGCAATGGGTTGGAATGATAGGTCTAAAATAAAGATGCAGATTGAAGATGGGGGGCACGAGTACTTTACTAATTCATCAATTAATTTCTTCAAATCTAACCTTTAAGAGATTTCTTGTAACTATTGAGTGGGAATGAAAAAATATTTAGTTTATAATTTTTTAAGCAAAAATCAGTAAATTTAATTCATTATGACTTTTCAATCAGAAGTGACACAAGGTACAAGATTCGAATTTGGTAAAAACTGGTCTCAATTCCTTCGATTATTAAATGAAGATAGAATCAAGCTAGCTGAAAAATCTTTACTTAGATTGCTTGAAGTTGATACTCTTGAAAATAAAACCTTTTTAGATATCGGCTCTGGAAGTGGTTTGTATAGTCTTGCAGCAAGGCGTTTAGGCGCAAGAGTTCATTCTTTTGATTATGATTCTCAATCAGTTTCTTGTACAACTGAATTAAAAAGCAGATATTTTCCAGAGGATGGGGACTGGGTAATAGAGTCAGGAGATGCCTTAGATCAAAAGTATTTGAAAAATCTTGGTAAGTTTGATGTAGTCTATTCATGGGGTGTTCTTCATCATACTGGCGACATGTGGAATGCATTACATAATGCGTCTGAGATGGTTCAGCAAAATGGTTTTTTTTATGTGTCTATATACAATGATCAAGGCGGGCCTAGTAGAAGAATACTAAGAATTAAGAAAATATATAACTTAATTCCAAATGGCTTTAAATGGATAATCTGGATGCCAATGCTTATCAAACTTTGGTGGAGAAATACATTAAGAGATTTAATTAAAGATGGAAAGTTATTTTCAACTTGGAAAAATTATGCGCAGGTTGAAGCAAGGGGAATGTCTGCATTTACAGATCTTATTGACTGGGTTGGAGGACTACCATTTGAAGTTGCAAAACCTGAAGAAATTTTTGATTTTTTTGCTGAAAGAAATTTTGTACTCAAAAGGCTTAAGACTTGCGGAGGTGGTATAGGCTGCAATGAATTCGTCTTCAAAAAATTATCTTAATGATACAAATATTATTATTGTTATTGATTCTCTAGATGGTGGAGGGGCTGAATCTCAAGTTATTAAATTAGCTAATGGACTAAATAAAGAAAATATAAATGTGACAGTCTTTCCTCTTCGAAGTGGTGGAAGATTAACAAAACAAGCAACAGACTTAGATATTAAAATTATTGAAGGCGATTTCCAGTCAAGCAGAAATATTAAATCCTTTGTAAAAGGGTTTATATTATTATGTCACACAATAAAATCAAAAGATCCTGCAATAGTGCACTCTTTCTTGCCACTTTCCAACTTTTTAGGTTCGTTAGCTGGGTTAATTTCAAAAGCTAAATATATAATAACAAGCAGAAGAGGATTAATTAAGCTTAATTACTTAAAAAAAAGGTGGAGGCTATTAGACAAAATCAGTAATTTTCTTTCAGACAAAATAATCGTAAATAGTGAATCAATAATAGATGAAATGATTAGAATTGATGCTGTTAATTTAGATAAAGTTATCTGCATAAGAAATGGAATAAATCTAGAAAAATTTAATATCAAAAATTATTGCAGGAATAATATGAGATCAACATTATCATTATCTAATACTGATTTTGCGTGGGCTAAAGTTGCAAATTTCTCGAGTATTAAAGGTCACAAAGATTTAATTAATGCTTTTAAAGATATTCATTCAAAATACAATTCAAAACTATTTTTAATTGGCAAAGACAATGGAACATTAGAGGAACTACAAGATTTGGTCATTGAACAAGGGTTAGAGAATAAAATAAAATTTTTAGGCTTTAGGGAAGATATTCCAGAAATTCTTTTAGCTATGGATGGTTATATCTGCGCCTCTCATACTGAAGGCTTTTCAAATGCTATATTAGAAGCAATGGCTTCAGGATTGCCAATAGTTGCAACGGATGTTGGAGGAAATTCTGAAATTATTAAAAATGAAAAAAATGGATTACTAGTTAAATCAAAAGACCAAAGTGACATAACAAGAATAATGATCAAAATTATGGAAGATTCTATCCTCTCACAAAAAATCGCTAAAGATGCTCTAAGAACTGTAAATGAAAAATACAATACTGAAAAAATGGTTAAATCATATATAGATATATATAAAAAGGGTGTGAAATAATGTGTGGAGTTGCTGGATTCCTTGTTGATTCAGAATTTTCATCATCTATGAATTATGATGCAGTCATAAAAAAAATGACTGATTCAATAAAACACAGAGGCCCTAATGATTCTGGTAGTTGGAATAATTTTTCTGATGGAGTATTCCTTGGTCATCGAAGATTATCAATTCTTGATTTGAGTGAGGCAGGACATCAGCCTATGGAATCATCAAATAATAGATATGTTATAGCGTTTAATGGAGAAATTTATAATCATCTTCAAATTAGATCCGAGATAGAAAAAAGTAATAAAAACATATCATGGCGAGGACATTCTGATACAGAAACCATTTTATGTGCATTTGAAACCTTTGGCATAGAGGCCTCTATTAAAAAATTTATTGGAATGTTTGCATTCTCTTTATGGGATAAAAAAAATAAAGTTCTTACTTTGGCTAGAGATAGGCTTGGAGAAAAACCAATGTATTATGGATGGCAAAAATCCACTAATGGAAAAGTTTTTTTATTTGGTTCAGAGCTTAAAGCTTTAAAGTCTTTCCCGAATATTGATCTAAGAGTAGACAGAGGGTCATTATCATTATTTTTAAAACATGCCTATATTCCAAACCCGTATTCTATATATGAAAATATATTTTCACTTGAACCTGGACAAATACTTCAAGTGTCTCAATTAAATAAGGAACCAAAATTTTCTAAATATTGGGACGCTAGCAAAATTATTAAAGAAGGATCTACTCAAGAATATGAAGGTACACCACAAGAAGCAGTTAAAGATTTAAAAAATCTACTAAGACATACTGTAAAATCTCAAATGATTTCAGACGTACCTCTTGGAGCTTTCTTATCAGGCGGCATAGACTCATCAAGTGTTGTATCAATAATGCAAGAACAATCAGATCTACCAGTTAAAACTTTTACAATTGGATTTAATGAACAAGGTTTCGATGAAGCTAAGTATGCAAAGTCAATTGCAGATCACTTAGGAACAGATCACACAGAATTATATATTAATGCAAACGATGCTTTAGAAGTCATTCCTGAGATGCATTCGATATATTGTGAACCGTTTGCAGATCCAACTCAAATACCTAATTTTATAGTTTCTAGGTTAGCTAATAACGATGTTACTGTAGCTCTATCGGGTGATGGAGGCGATGAATTATTTGGAGGGTATAGTAGGTATAATCATATCGATAGTATTTGGAAAAAAATTAATTACTTGCCATTATCAGCAAGAAATCTTATTTCTAAAATACTTAAATATCCCCTTTATGAGAAATCAATACATTCAAAGTACAGATCAAAAACTTTAACCAATTTATCAAGAAAAATAATTTCTGGAACTAATCTAATTGATAGCAAGAGCATACATGAACTTTATTTACATGTAATTTCTCATATACTGTTTCCAGAAGATGTTGTTCATGGGGGATATTTAAAAGATACAAAGCTTGATAATTTAAAACCTCATTTTGGGGATATTTCTAATATAGAAAAAATGATGGCAACAGACACGATTAATTATTTACCAGATGATATCCTAACCAAGGTTGATAGAGCTGCTATGAGAACCTCATTAGAAACAAGAGTGCCTTTTTTAGATCATAATATTGTTGAGTTTGCATGGAAACTTCCAATTTCATATAAAGTAAAAGAGGGAGAGTCAAAATGGCCTTTGCATCAAATTTTAAAAGACTTTCTTCCCGAATCACTCACAAAAAGAGAAAAGATGGGCTTTAGTGTCCCTATTCACGAATGGATTAGAGGGCCATTAAGAGAGTGGTGTGAGGAGCTTTTACATAAGGACAGACTGAAGTCTGAAGGTTTCTTTGATGAAGAAATTGTTTTTAATAAATGGAAAGAACATTTATCTGGCAAAGTAAATAATATAACTTTTTTGTGGCCTATTTTAATGTTTCAATCTTGGCTTGAATCAAACTGATAAAAATGATTATTTATTGGCTTTATTTTATATTTCCTGCAGTACTTGCTTTATCAGGAGTTGCGAGAATGCCAAATCAGCTTACTAATTATCAATATTTAAATTTTAAAGCTTTATGGTGGATATTTATTTTCTCTTTCATTATCTTAATTGGGCTAAGATTTGAAGTAGGTGGAGATTGGGAAAATTATATAAGAATATTTTCAGGATCCGATAGTATAAATAGCCTTTCCGACATTTCTCTGTCGCGAGATCCTGGATATCAATTAATAAACTATATTTCAGCATCAATGGGTTTAGGAATATATGGAGTAAATTTGGTATGTGCTTCAATTTTTTCTTATGGACTCGCTTTATTTTGTAGAAATCTTCCTAGACCATTACTAGCTTTAGCCGTATCAGTCCCATACTTAGTAATAGTTGTTTCTATGGGCTATTCAAGACAAGCTGTAGCTATTGGCTTAGCAATGATTGGTCTTGTTTATCTTGGAAGAGGCAAGAGAATAAGTTTTATTTTTTGTATTTTTTTAGCTGCAACAATGCATAAGTCTGCAATTCTTCTTCTTCCAATTGCAGTATTAGCATCTTCAAGAAATAGAATATTTGGTTTTATTTGGGTCGGTATATTAGTAGCTAGTTTTTTTCTTGTATTTCTTGCCGATACACTTTCTATAATATATGGCAACTATACAAATTTTGAAGATGCAGCAAGTCAATCAGATGGTGCCTTTGTCAGACTTGCAATGAATATTATTCCATCCTTGCTTTTTCTTTTATTCTATAAAAGATTTTCTATACCTGAGGCAGATAAAAGACTTTGGAAATGGTTTTCCATAATTTCAGTAAGCTTAATGATACTTTTTTTTGTTATTCCTGCATCGGCTGCTATAGACAGAATTGCTTTATACATGATTCCTTTGCAATTGGTAGTTTTTTCTTATTTGCCTGATATATTTGGTCATAAAAATGCCATACATAGATGGGTTATGATTTTAATTATTGCTTACTATGCACTTGTGCAGTTTATTTGGTTAAATTTTGCAACCCATGCTCACTATTGGGTTCCTTATAAGAATGTAATTTTTTATGGATGATTGCTCAAAAATTATTACATTATCAGCTAATACGTCATGGTATTTATACAATTTTCGCCAATCTACGATTAAAAGACTTATAGATAAAGGTTATAGGGTTGTTTGTATTTCCCCGCTTGATGATTATTCAAAAGAACTTATGGATTTAGGATGTGAATATTACGATTTAGACATGCAAAATAAAGGAACAAATCCATTTAAAGATATAAAGACCTTCTTAAAGTTGTTATTTATCTATTTAAAACTAAAACCTTTTGCAGCATTTCACTTTACCATTAAAAATAATATTTATGGAACTTTAGCAGCTTTTCTTTCGAGAACTCCTGCCATCAATAATGTGTCAGGACTAGGAACAGCGTTTATTCGTAAAAACTTCATCTCAAAAGTTGTTGTTTTACTATATAAGATTAGTCAGCCTTTATCTTATAAAGTTTATTGTCAAAACGAAGATGACTATCAGTTACTTATAAATAATAAATTGGTTTCAGAAAACAAATTATCTATATTGCCTGGCTCTGGCGTTGACATTAAGAGATTTAATCCAAACATAGTTGATTCTAGAAATAACTTTTATACTTTTTTATTCGTTGGGAGAATTTTAGCAGATAAAGGTATTCGAGAATTAATAGAAGCTTTTAAAAGACTTAATAATGATCAAATATCATGCAACTTGTTGATATGTGGATTCGTTAATAATGATAATGTATCTACAATTTCCAATAATGAGATTGAAGAATGGAAAAAAATCCAAGGAATTACATGGATTAATCCTACAAATAAAGTAGAGAAAGTCATGAAAAAGGCTGATTGTGTAATTTTACCCTCTTATAGAGAGGGAATGCCAAGATCTCTTCTAGAGGCAGGTGCAATGGGATTGCCATCTATTGCAACGGATGTACCTGGCTGCAGAAATATCATTAAAGATAATATAAATGGGCTATTATGCAAACCAAATGATGTCATTTCTCTTGAAAAATCTATGAGACAAATAATGAACATTTCTGAAGAAGATCGATTGAAAATGAGTAAAAATGCCAGAAAGATTGTTGAGAACAATTTCGATGAGGAGATTGTCATAAACGAGCTGTTAATTACTTTAGATTCATTATGATATCTACCGTCATAGTGGATGATATAATTAAAATTAAAACAGAGTATTCTTGATGAAGATTTTAGTAACTGGTTCAGCTGGCTTTATTGGTTATCACCTCACTCAATTTTTATTAAAAAAAAATTATACTGTTGTTGGCCTTGACAACATCAACAGTTATTATGATGTTAATCTAAAAAAATCTAGATTATCTAATATTAAAAATAAGAATTTTATTTTTCATGAAGTAGATTTACAAGATCAACAATCTATTGAAGATTTATTTAAAAAGAATAAATTTGATGTCGTTATAAATTTAGCAGCTCAGGCAGGAGTAAGATACTCTATCAGCCATCCTGAAAAATACATTGAATCTAATGTGACTGGATTTATTAATTTATTGGAGGCCTGTCGAACATATAGCATTGAAAACTTTATATATGCTTCTAGTAGTTCAGTTTATGGTATGAATAGCGTCATACCATTTTCAGAGGATGATGCAGTTAATCATCCAATATCTCTTTATGCTGCTACAAAAAAATCAAATGAGCTAATGGCCCACACTTACTCTCATTTATTCAATATTCCCTCTACAGGTTTAAGATTTTTTACTGTCTATGGTCCATGGGGAAGACCAGATATGGCTTATTTTTCTTTTACAAAAGCTATACTGGAGAATAAACCAATTAAGGTTTTTAATAATGGAAATATGATGCGTGATTTTACTTATATAGATGATATTATTGAAGGAATTTCTAGATTAATTGAAGATCCATCTCTTCCAAATAAAGCATGGGATCGTGAATCTCCAATGGCAAGTACTTCTTCTGCTCCTTATAGAATTCTTAATTTGGGTAATAGTAAACCAATATATTTGAGCAGATTTATTGAATCTATTGAAAAAGCAACCAATAAAAAAGCCATCATTGAATATTTACCAATGCAGCCTGGTGATGTTGAAAAGACATATGCAAATATGGAAAAAATGGAAAATCAATATAAATTTAAGCCAAAAACTCAAATAGAGGATGGTATTAAAGAATTTGTTGATTGGTACATAAATTACTATGGATAGAAGTGTTAAAAGATCCATCGTAATACCTTGTTTTAATGAAAAAGGAAATCTTGAGAAACTTATAAATTCTTGTTTAGAAAATTTGTGCTCTGAATCAATCGAGGTAATTCTTGTAGACAACGGTTCAAATGACGGGTCTGAAGAAATCTTTTCCTCTTTAGAAAAAAATGATTTTCTTAAGTCAATCAGAATTAATAAAAATATTGGATATGGAAATGGGATTCTTCAAGGATTAAAACATGCAACAGGAGATTATATCGGATGGACTCATGCTGATCTTCAGACAGATCCAAAAGATGTAGTTAGAGGTTTTGAATTAATAAATGATGAAAATACTTTTGTAAAAGGATCTAGAAGGGGTCGAAGGTTTGGCGATAATATATTTACAATCGGTATGGCTATATTTGAAACCATTTTATTAAAAACATTCTTATGGGAAATAAATGCTCAACCGACTATTTTTCATAAAAGCTTTTTTAATAATTGGGTGAATCCTCCAAATGATTTTTCGTTAGATTTATTCGCATACTTTAATGCAAAAAAAAGTAGTCTTAAGATTAAAAGATTGAAGGTAATTTTTCCTGATAGATTTTCTGGTCAGTCTTCATGGAATACTGGAATTCGCTCGAGAATATCTTTGGTCAGCAGAACAGTAAAATTTTCTTATCATCTATCAAAAAGAGTTAAAACTAAGAATCTTCGTTAAAAAAGTCTTCCCAAAAATAATATAAATCTAACTCAATTGGGTCTCCAAAAGAAATCCACTTATTAACTTCAAAGATATGTACCTTCATTCCTTTCTCTATAAGATAATTAATACTTGTACCCACATAGAACTCATTATTAATTCTAATATCATTTTTAATTTGGTATTCAGCTGAATCAACAAAGTCTTTAGATTTTTTATACCAAAAGGTACCTGTGATCATATGATCATTCATTGGTTGTTCTGATATACAGTCTTTTTCAATTATTTTCTTAACCAATCCATCCTGTTCTATACAATAACCAAAATTTTCGTATGCACCAACTGGCTGAGACTTTAACTTAAATGTAAAAATTATTACATCTGGATTATGATCCTTTATTAATTTTTTTAGTTTATTGGTTTCATAATTAATCTCATAATCACAGCTACTTATCATTAAAGAAGAATTACTGTCAATTTGATCTTTGGCTAGTAAGCATGTACATGCTTGACCTTCAGTAGCCTCATCAACTGAAATAAATATTTTTTTTGAATGGAGATTTGTATTAGATATTTTCTCAACAATATTCTTGTTTTTAAGACTCTCACTCCTCAAAAGAAATACTTCATTATTTGCTTTAGGAAGTGAAGTTATGCATTTTTCAATAAGTGATTCGTCACCAATCTGTATTATTGGTTTCATGGTCCTGTAACCAATTTTTTTAAAACGTGAGCCTTCACCAGCCATTGGAATCATTGAAAAATCTGAATATATATTGTCATCTTGTAGATAATTATTTAAAAAATATTCATACCAATAATTATATTGATCATAATCTTCTGGAGTACCAAGACATATAAATTTATTGACTTTAAATAGCAAAACATTTTTATGATTTTTAATAGCAGAATTCATTAACAAACTCACATAACTTTCTCCATTTGGAAGAATTTGATCATTAGAAAGGACATCATTAGCAAGACTTTCAAAAAGCGCATATGATCTAAAATAATATATACCTGCTGAGGCTGGTTCGTTAAGCCTATCACTTGTAAAAGATTCTTTCTCTCTTAACTCCAGCATCAAATTATCCTTTTCTTTCATATAGGCGTATTTTGTATTACCAAGTGAGGCAGCCTGAAAACCAATGAAATACGGAGCAGAACAATCATAGGGAATTACTTCTCTTTTAAAAAGCTCATAATCCCAATCAACAGTAAAGTCACAATATGAGACAATAATAGGCGAAGATTTATCAAGATTAATGTTTGCGTCCAAGATCGAATTTGTAGGCCCATTTTCATGAGGAGATATATAATAAATATTTACTCTCGGAGCTAAATTTTTTAGAATTTTCTTTATATTGTTATCATTTTCTAATAATGAATTTAGGATTAAATGATATTCATCATTTTCTGAGAACATTTCAAAAACATGTTCAATCATTAGCTTATTACCACATTTAAGCATAAATTTTGGTTCTGAATGACCAGCCTCTTTAAAACGGCGTGAATGCCCAGCCATAGGAATTACAATATTCAATTTTATTTAAATATAGTTTTTCCAATACGCTACAGATTCTTTAACATGATCAGCTGCAAGCCTATCGGATGGTTGACGCTCTTTAAAAGATAATTCAAGCACCATTTGAACATCTCTTGGATGACTTTTTTTAATTGACTCAATTATTTTTTCTGGCACAACCTTACCTTCTTTATTATTTTCTTCGGTAAATGGCCAGTGCCCACCTTTATTAGATGAACTTTGTTTTAAATGAAGCATATTAAAGCCACTATTACATTTTTCAATCCATATATATGGATCAGTATCTTGAGGATTTGGGCTTTCTAGATCACCATGATCAACATCTAGACACATAGAAAAGGGTATTGGTGAATTGTTATTTAATTCATCATTTAACTTAATTGCTTCATCTATTGTTTCACCAAACTCTCTTGATATTGACATTGGCTCCCAATATATTTCTTCGATGCCTATATCTTGAGCATAAGCACCAATTTTATGCCAAGAGTTTATTGCTTGCTCTCGAAGATATCGTTTTCTATCATCATTATTTAGATCATTTTGGGTTAATATTGCGAAATGACTGCCCATATATTTCGAACCTAATCCAACAGTTATATCTGCAAATACTTTGAACCAGTTCTCATAATATTTTCTAAAATCTTCATCTGGATGTGTTAGGTTATTTAATCTCGTAAAGGCACCAGTAAATGAACTAGAAACCTTAACGCCGTGTGCACTCATTTCATCATTTGTTTCCTTAATTTTTTTATTAATTAATTCATTTGGAAGAGACGGATTAATTAAGTCTGCTGTAAATTGGATATTTTTTATACCTATATGATTAGATACAAGTGGTACCCATTCATCAGGATTAGTATATCTATTAACTAAAAAGCCAGTATTTATACTGAGTTCAAATTTATGATCTTGCATTTAATCCCTCACTTATTGCTTCTCTAAAATATCTAATAGAATTTTCTAACTTTTCATTTTTTATAAACATACCTGATGAGCCTGAAACTAGAATATCTGCTCCATTTGCAACCATTGAAGGAATATTCGCAAGGCTAACATTTCCATCAGCACTTACCTCAACATTCAAACCTCTTTCCTTGATAACATCTTTTAAATCTTTAATTTTTTGTATTGCCTGTGGTACAAGATTACCTCCTTTAAAGCCAGGATTAACAGTCATTATGATTACATAATCAACATCTTCTAAAATATAATCAAGAACATTTATTGGTGTAGCAGGTGAAAGAGCAACCCCAACTTTTGCACCAATATTTCTTAGTGTAATGAGGTCTCTGTGGAGGTTCCTACAACATTCTTGATGAATACAGAATCTATCTCCTTCTCTTATATCAAATGTATCAAAAATCCTACTAGGTTCTTCTACCATGAGATGATAATCAAAAGGTCTATGAAACGAATCTCTAAAGCAGTTTATAATACTTGTTCCCATAGTATAGTCAGGCGCATATCTTCCATCGATAACATCTACATGTAATAAGTCTATATTTTCATTATAAAGAATATCGATTTCCTTTTTTGCATTCAACCAATCAATGCACATTAAAGAAGCAGATATTTTTACATTATTATCAATATTATCATTCATTTGGATTTACTATAATTTTTTGACCTTTTCCAGATCTAGCTGTTTCCAGAGCTTTTTCAATGTTACTTAAATCAAATTTATGTGTAATCAAATAATTTAAATTAATTTGACCTGATTCCAGTAGGCTTAATGCCTTTGAATGCTGAACGGGAGTTGATCCATGAGTACCAATTATTACAGTTTCATTGTAGTGAATTTCATTAGAGTTTAATTCGATATTTCCTGCATCAGGAGGCAAACCACCAAAAAAGTTTATCACGCCTGATGTATTTACAACATTTAGTGCTGATTTATGAGTTTCAACAGCTGGGCATGCTGTAAAAATCAAATCAAATTTTGTATCTGTTCCTATATTTTTTTTTAGGTTAAATGCAGTATTTTTTTTAATAAAATCTATTCTCATATCATTCATTTCTATTATAGTTATGTCGTTAATTTGTTTTGATTTAAGATACTCTGCTATAAGCAGACCCATAGGCCCACCACCAAATATTAAGGAATTTTTTGGCGAACCAACGGTAAAACATTTGAAAGCTTTATCCACACCATTTATTGCACATGCTAAAGGCTCGGCTAAACATGCTATATCTGATGTTACTTTAGAAAATTTTGCTATAGGACCATCCTGTAATACATGTTCATTTAGAATCATATATTGAGCTAACCCACCATCAAATTGATATCCAAGAGCATAATTAGTTTTACACAAATTTACAGCACCAATGTCACATATTTCACAATCTAGGCATGGTAAATCTGCTCCAACAGAAACAAGATCTCCTATTTTATAATTTTGTATTTTAGAACCAATTTTTACAATTTCACCGGATATTTCATGACCTATTGTTCTTGGTTCTGTAATTCTTTTATTGCCAAATTTTGTAATTTTTAAATCTGATCCACATATTGCACATGATAAAACTTTAATTAACACTTGAAATTCAGATATTTCTGGAAGATCAACTTCTTCAATAGATATTTTGTTATTTAAATTTAGCTTTGTTGTAATCATTTGCTATAAACTATAAATTCATCAATATTTTTTTTATCAATGTACTCGAGATTTTCAATGCTTTTAATAGCCTTGTTTGATACTAAATAATTTTCATCAAAAAAACTTATACTCGCATCATCAGGAATATTTTTCTTATTATTTATATCTTTATGATAAGTCATATTTAGCCAACTTAATAATTTTACTTGTCTATCATCAGAATAATAGACACTTTTATTAAATCCATAATGAATATTTAATTTAGATACATTATTTTGTTTGGTATTTAAAGTATTTGAAAAAACAATGTTCGAAAAGAATTCTCTATTATTAAACTTACTAACATCATCTAATGATGAGTAAAATGTATTAAAAGGTAATACAGTATTTGATAAATACGAATATATTAAATTATCATCGATCGTATTAAAGATGATATCTTTTGAAGAATCATTAATTTTACTCACTGATGTGTAAATTTTTGAGGCATGTTCATCAATTTGAGTATATATGTCATTCCTGAATGAATTCACAGAATTATATGAAACCATAGTAATAAATATTATTGAAAAGGGTATCGATAGACGTTTATAAAAGAACATAAAGAAGCTTCTTAGTCTTTGGCTTAAAGAGATATTATTTTTTTGAAGTTCAGGTAAATATGTAAAGTCCTTTCCAATTATCGATAAAAACGGCACATAGTAAAAGAAATGAAGAAAATACATTGAAACTCTGTCTAGAATCGTTGAAGTATCAATTGAAAGGACTCCAGGAATGCTTGCTACTCGCAAGAGAAGTTCCAAAGATGCCAATAGAAAAATTGGCCAAAATTTAACAATCATCTCAAATGGATCAATTTTAAAACTTGCTGAGGATAAGGCCATCAAAGTGAATGGCAAAATGAAATACAAAGATATACCCTTAAAAAAATTTACATAGCTGAAGTTGCCTGAGATATCAACAATGTCTGAATTAAAGAAATTAATATTCATTATGAAATATGGAATAGCTATAACCAAAGGAAGAATATTAATTTTAAAAAACCTATAAACATTAAGCCTGTAATCATAATTCGTTGATGCTCTATATTCTTTTATTACATTTATCATTAAGATAAAAGCAAAACCAAAGATAAAAATAGATGGATGTATAAATACTGTAAAACACCATAAAGTAGGTAAATATAATTTGAGTTTTGACGCAAAAAACTGTTCTCTTAAAGTTAGATACATTAGTGTTAAAAAACTAAGTAAAACAAAAGAAGATGAAAATGAAGCTAGCAGATCAAAATAGTGATTTGTATTATTAATATAACTTAAATCCATGCCCAAAAGTGATATTAGAGAAGATGCTATCGGTAATGATGATATGCTTGTTAAACCAAGAAAGGAAAGCAGCCCAGCCCAGTATATATTTATTGAATAAAGCTTATATATTTTTATAGAAATATAAAATGATATTGTGCAAAATACTACTGGAAGGATCGTAAATACGACCAAGCTTGGTAAAACAAAAGATAATAAATAGATGATATTTGCAATCACATTGTACTTGATAGGGTTGTAATGAGAGGTTTCAATAAAAAGCGGATTATAGAATTGACTCCAAAATGCTAACTCATTTAAAGCATTGAAGTTATTGATATATGAGGTTAGTACTCCTAAATCATAGCTTAAAAACTTTAATTGGAAGAAAAGTAAGAACATACAGAAAGTGCTAGTTAAAAGAATATCAAATATTTTGTTGCTTTTTATTCCCATAGCTTTGGATCTTTAGTACATACTAGATCATATTTTACATCTAGAAACTTAATTTTAGATAATAATGCATTATTAATTTCTTCATTTCTATCTGTGTGGAGTTCAGGAGATACCATACATATTTTTATTTCATGATTCTTTTGTAATTCATATACTTTGTTTAAATCTTCCTCAGGAAAATTGATAAATGCATCAATCCATATCCACTTAATATTATTATTTACAATGAAATTAGGACATAATTTTTCATAATCAGATATTCTGTAAATAAAATTATTTGAAATTTGATTATTTGCAGTTAGTTTATGTAAAAATGGAAAAGTAACATCTAATAAAAAATAATTTGTAATATTTTTACTTTCTATTAATTGGACTACATCTTTTTCAATACCTTCTTCTTTAATGTTGGCAATTAAAAAAGAATGATTATATGATTTAAGCCAATTTTTAAAGGATTCTCCTTGAATTAGCGGATCATGAGAACAAACAAGCTCATTTTTATAAGCTCTGATGTCTACCTCAACTCCATATGAAGAATTGATTGTGTCTAATTCTTTACAAGAATTTACTCTATGAATAATAATTTTTCTCATGAAGAATTTAAAATTTAAGCATCGCTTTAACGGAGTGAAAATCTTTTTTTCTTCTTTTATGCATTGAGAATTTCTTTAAAACGGTTGGCAACTCCTCTAAAGAAACAAAATCTGTTACAAATTTTGAAGGAGATATACCTGATTTCATAAGTGAAAGAGTTTCTTTCCAATCGCTCATCCCTTTGGGCAAGTAGCTTGAATTCCATGAACCAAGGATAGTTACTTCTTTTCTTAATATCATTGATATTGATTTTGCTGGGATGGTCACATCTCCTGAAACGTTACTCATCCATAAAATATGACCATGAGGTTTTACTAAATCAATTGAATTCTTAAAAGATATTGGGGCACCAGAGGCTTCAACCACCCAATCATATTTAGAATGATTTTTAGAATCTTCGATAGCATTACTTTTAATAATATTAATGCCATGCACTTTACCAAACTTTATTTTGTAATCGTTACGATCAAAGACATCAGGAGGAATAGTCCCTAAATTAGTTAAAATTTCAGACAAAACAAGTGATAGAAAACCACCACCAATAATGGCACCTCTTGAATTTTTAAACTTTTTTTCATTTTTATAGATTTTTTTGATCAGATTTTTAACGTGAACCATAACAGCGGTCGGTTCTACTAAAGCTGCATCCGTATCTTTTATTTTTTTTGGTAGTTTTAGTAAGTTCCAGTTTTTTACCAATAAATACTCTTGATATGCGCCATCTCTTCTTGATCCATAATAACTATAGTTGTTACAAGTTTGATAGCTCTTAGATTTACAACTATGGCATTTGAAACAAGGCAATAGAGGAAATATTACAACCTTATCATCAATTTTTAACTGGGGTGCGTCAGTCTTTTCAACATAACCCATTGCTTCATGGCCCATCACTAGTGGGTAAAAATAAGCTCCACTGTCAAAGCCTCTTGCTATATCTGAAGAGCAAGCACCTACACAACCCAATCTAATTAGAGAGTGTCCTTTTTTAAATGAAGGCTTTTTGCAATTTTTAAGAACTAAATGGCCATTCTTAACAAGCTCTAGTTTTCTCATTTCTTATAAAAAATAAAATTATTACTTACGTAAAAGTTTATCATAGCTGTAAAAAATATAGCTATAAGCTGAGCTGTTACAGCATTTTGGTAAAAAATATAAAAGAAAAAACTAAAAGTTGATATTCCGACAAGCAATGTAAAAATTTGTAAAGAAATATACTTTACTAATTTCATTCCTAAATTATTTTTATTTTGAAAAGTCCAAAAAAAATTCAAAAAATATCCTGATATCGCTCCTGATAGAAAGCCAGCAACTGATGAAAAGAAGGGCTCAATACTTTGATTAATTAACAAATATACAATAAGAATATTTAGTAAACTATTAAAGGTTCCTGCTATTAAAAATTTAAATATTTTTCCTATCGGCATGCTTTTATTAGTTCTTATTTTAAATGAATTATATATTTAAAGTTGAATGGCTCAAAGGAATGATAGATAAGCCATTTATGATAAGATTTATGTTTAATTTTAACTTTAGTTAAATAAATTATTACTTACAATAAATGTTAATTCCATTTTTTAATACATCCGCAACGGTTTTAGTACCTCAATTAGTTCTGTGCGTTCTACTAACATTGATGCTGTACTTTTTCGGAGCTTTTTTTGTTAAAAAGCAAAAATTTTTTACTTCAGTCACTATAGGGTTGTCTTTAACGGCGATGATGGTATCTATATCGATATCTTTTTATTCAATAATTGCAAAATATATAATTTTATTTGTTTTTTTAATGTCATTTTTTTTGTTTTTTAAAAAAATTATTTTTCAAATCCATTTTAAGGAATTCCTAAATATTTTTTTTAAGAGGGAATTAGTAATTCTTTTTGGTATATTTTTGTCAATTCTGTCAATTTTTTTATATATTTTTTTTAATACTGTAAACGGACAAAGTATCATATTAGAAGGGCATCAGAATTATTTTTCAGGAATTTCATTAGAAATTTTTCAGGCCAATTATTTTGATAGACTAAAGGTATTTGATAACTATCCACTAACTTGGACAAAGTATCATTTTTTTAATGGAAGCTTAAACTCAATACCATTAAGCATATTTAGTGAAAAGAACTACCTTACATTTTTTATATCAAAGCTAGTTATCATTTCTATTTTTATAATGTCAATAATAGAAAATTTATCTTTTAAAAAAATCAATAATATTTTTTATATTTTTGTAGCGATAATACTTGCGATTACATATTTTTTAAACATATCAATATATATGACTAACTGGTCTATATTATCAAATGCTTATTCTTCGATATTTTATTTATTACTTTTTTTAATATTCTTATTAAACAATAATAAAGACGCAGCCTTATTTTTTATATTAGTTTTTACAACTTGCTTATCAAGAACATTTTTTATTGGAGGCTTTTTTACCTTAATTTTTATTTATATGTGTACAAGGCTAAATTTTTCAAAAATACGATCGTTATTTCACAATAAAAACATATATATATTTATTATTTTTTGCATGAGTGTTTTTTCAATGATTTTTGCTGGAAACAGTCCTTCAAATACAAGTATATTTGATTTCAATATTATGAATATTGCTAATGGTTGGGCAGTAATCTTAGGAAATTATTATTATGTTAATAAGCCAATTGAAATCTCAAATATATATTCGATGAGCATTTCTTATTTTGTGTTAATAAATATACTCGCGTTTTTGATGTGTTTTAGAAATATTTATCAAGAAAGACAAAACAATTTTTTATCAATTAAGCCTAATTTATTCCTAATAGTATTTATGTTAATTGCTATATTAAGTTTTACAGCATTCTTTTTAGCATACTTGTTACCATATGAATTGTCTTTGATTATACTTTTATATCTTGTTCCAATATTTCAAATAATAATACTTTCCCCAAATTCACTAAAGCCATACATTCTCTCATTTATTGCGATTAGTCTTTTGCAAATCTTAATATTCAATCCTGCAATTTCCTTTCCAGCTTTTGCAATTATTGAGGTTATATTGATTTTCTTGATAATACATAATCTTAATTTTTTAAATAAATCAAAAAAATTTGAAAAAGGATTAAGTATATTTTTTATATGTTTAATTTTTCTATCAAACCCATCTTTGAACACCGATAAGTTATTTATAACTGATAAAAATGAAACGACCTCACATGAAACTTTTGAAAATTCATATTACTTAAAGTCTGATTTTGATACAAATTTGCATAATGTTTATTGTTATGAAGATAGTAATGAAAAAAGCATGATTGCTAGCCTTTTAGGAATAAGATCGTCGTATTCTATTGAGAAAGAAGTTACTCATAGTACTTCAATTGATTTTACTGTGAAAGATGGACTTGAATACAAGGAGTGTATAAATTGACAGATAAAGTTTGCCTTATTACTGGTGGTTTTGATCCACTTCATTCAGGTCATATAGAATATATAAAATCTGCTAAAGAGATATGTCCTTATCTTATAATTGGATTGAATTCGGATGACTGGTTGAAAAGAAAAAAAAATTTTGTTTTTATGCCATGGAAAGAAAGAGCACGCATATTAGAATCTTTGATTTATGTATCAGAAGTTATTTCTTTTGAAGATAATGATGATACTGCATGTAACGCAATAGATATTTGCCTTGCAAAATATAGAAAAGTAATTTTTGCCAATGGTGGAGACAGAAAAAAAGAAAATATACCTGAATTAGATGTATTTGCAAAAAATACTAATGTTGAATTCATGTATGGAGTTGGAGGAAAAAATAAACTTAATAGTAGCTCTAGTCTTACAAGCGATTTTTATAATACATTTTCACAAATCTTAATTTCAGAAAAAGGTAAAACTGAAATTTCTGATATTTCAAGCCCATGGGGATTTCACAATTTAGTTGTAGATAATGAATTCTATAAAGTTAAAATTCTATCTGTGAATCCATTTAGTCAGTTAAGTCTTCAAAAGCATCAGCATCGAGAGGAGCATTGGACTATTGTTAAGGGCTCAGGAGAGGTGGAAATAAATGGTAAAAAAACTAAACTTAAGGTTGGAGATTATGTGAAAATTCCCATGAAGGCAGAACATTGTTTAAAAAATACTTCATCGGTGAATATGGTAGTTATTGAAACTCAGTTAGGCAAAATTTTAAAAGAGTCTGACATTGAAAGAATATCGGATATATATGGAAGAAAGAGTTACAAAAAAAAATAAAATAACAATTATTGGCTCTGGTTATGTTGGAATGTCACTTGCCGTTCTTCTTGGAAGGAAAAATAATAAAGTAAATATTTTAGAAATTGATCCTGAAAAAGTTGAAATTATTAACAATGGATGTTCAACGATCAAAGATGATCTTATTGATAAGTATTTTAAAAAAGAGAAGTTAAATATTTCTGCCTCAATCGATCCTTCAGAATCATTATCTAATTCAGATTTTTATATTATTGCAACTCCAACAAATTATGACCAAAATACAAATAAATTTGATACAGAATCAGTTGATTCGAGTATCGAGAAAATAATTCAATTTTCAAAATCTGGATTAATAGTTATAAAGTCAACAATACCAGTAGGACATACCGACTATCTTAGAAAAAAATTTAAAACTGATAGGATAATTTTTTCACCAGAGTTTCTTAGAGAAGGAAATGCTCTATACGATAACCTCTATCCATCCAGGATCATAGTTGGGGATTGCTCTAAAAGTTCAATTAATTTTGCCGAAATGTTACGTGATATGAGTCTCGATCAATCGGCTGAAATTATCTATATGAGCTCAAAAGAAGCAGAAGCTGTAAAGTTGTTTTCAAATACTTTTTTAGCTATGAGAGTTGCTTTTTTTAATGAATTAGATACTTTCGCTTTGAACATTAATATAAGTAGTTCAAATTTAATAAAAGGGGTTTGTCAGGATCCTAGAATCGGTAATTTTTATAATAATCCATCTTTTGGTTATGGCGGTTACTGCCTCCCAAAAGACACCAAACAACTTTTGGCAAACTATGAAAATATACCTCAGAATATTATTCAAGCAATAGTTGATTCTAATTCAACAAGAAAAGACTTTATAGTAAAAGAAATTCTTAAACATAAACCAAAAATGATTGGCATTTATCAGCTTGTAATGAAATCAGGTTCAGATAATTTTAGATCATCCTCGATTTTAAGTATTATAGAAAGAATTAAAAAACACGATATACCTATGATTATTTATGAAGATCAAATATCAGAAAAATCATTTAATGGAATAAATATCGAAAAAGATTTAAATATTTTTAAGAATTCTTGTGATTTGATAGTAACCAATAGAATAACCAACGATTTATCTGATGTTGCAGATAAAGTTTTTACGAGAGATTTATTTGGCTATGATTAATATTGATAACATGAACAATTCTGAACCTTATAACACTTTTAGAAAATATTATGAGGAAGCCAAAAAAAAAGAACAAAAGATCATTGAAGCAATTTCTATAAGTTCATATGATAAAAAAAATAGTATTGTGGATTCAAGATTCGTTAATTTGAAATATGTTATCGATGATGAGTGGATATTTTTTTCAAATTATAATTCACCAAAATCAATGCAATTCGAATCACATGAACAAATTTCAGCTGTGATTTTTTGGAATTCCACAAATGTTCAGATACGTATGAAAGCAAAAATTGAAAAAACTAACTCAGAATTTTCTAATGAACATTTTCTTTCTAGAAATGTATCTAAAAATTTATTAGCAATATTATCTCAACAATCAAAACCAATTTCCTCTTACGATGATTTTTTAAGAAAATATGAAAAAAATCTCTCATCAAATTCTGATATTAAAACTAGGCCTGAATACTGGGGAGGGTTCTCTTTTTCTCCATATTATTTTGAATTTTGGGAAGGCCATAACTCAAGGGTAAACAAAAGAAAATTCTACGAACTTAAAAATCAAGAATGGAAGAGTGGATTTTTGCAACCATAATTTTTGTTTAAAATCTTTAAAAATTAGTATAGAATCATTCGCATATGGTCACAGATTATCAATAATTCAACTTCATTTTGAATAATTTCATTAAATCAACACTTTTTCAGGGTATATAAAAATAGCTACCTCCTCAAACAAAAGGAAGTCTGTTCCTATTAATAACGACATCAAAGCTGAGATGGTTATGCTTATTGATGAAAATGGAAATAAGCTTGGGCTTAAAACAAAAGAAGAGGCTCTTCAAAGTTCATCACAATTAAATTTAGACTTAGTTCAAGTATCTCCCAAAGGAAATGAGCCTGTTGTTTGTAAAATAATGGATTTTGGTAAGCACATTTTTATGAAAAAAAAGAGCAGCAATACATCAAAATCTGGATCAAGAAGAACTTCTACTAAAGAGATTAAATTTCGACCTTCAACAGATGTTGGAGATTACAATATAAAATTAAAAAAGATAAAAAGCTTTATTCTTAGTGGAGATAAGACTAAAATTAGCGTCCGATTTAGAGGTAGAGAAATTCTTAACAGTAATATGGGTTTGGAGTTATTAGATAGATTAAGAAATGAGTTAAAAGAAATTTCTCAGGTTGATCAAGAACCTTCTTTAGAAGGACGTCAACTTTTAATGGTACTCTCTCCTCTAAAAAAAAATAAATAAGAAGTTTTGTTATGGGATATAAGTTAAAAACACATTCTGGAGCTGCTAAGAGGTTTAAAAAAACAGGTACGTCTGTAAAAAGTAAAAGTGCAAATAGAAATCACATCCTTACTAAACAGTCCACCAAAAGAAAAAGACATAACAGAGGTCTAAATAAATTATCAGGAACTGTTCTAAAAATGGCTTCAAGATTAATTAATAGGTAAATATTATGCCACGAGTAACAAAATCATTATCAGCTAAAGCCAAACATAAGAAAATTCTTAGCAGCACAAAGGGGCATTACGGTGCAAGAAGTAGATTATTCAAAACTGCTAAGCAATCTAATATTAAATCATTGCAATACGCATTTAGGGATAGAAAAAATAAAAAAAGAGCCTTTAGATCATTATGGATTTCAAGAATTAATGCTGGTGCCAGAGATCTAGGCACTTCATATTCTGTATTAATTAATTCAATGTCTAAAAAAAATATCAATTTAGATAGAAAAATATTATCTGATATCGCTGTCTCAGACTCTGCTGCATTTGAGAAAATTGTAAAAACAGCTATTAGCTAGATATGTATTCAGAAAATGTCATCCAATAAAGACATTTTACCTCCTAAAATAACTAAGGATAAGGGTGCAATTCATCCAATAAATCATATGAAAGATTCCATAATGAATCTTCTTGTCTCATATGGTTTTGAAATAATAGATGGCCCTGAGATTGAAACAGAAGAGTTTAATTTTGATATGTTAAATATTAAAAAGACTCATCCCGCCAGACAAATGCATGATACTTTTTATGTTGAAAATAAATCAAATTTGCTAAGAACTCATACTTCACCAGTACAAATAAGAGGAATGCTGGAAAAAAGTCCACCTTTAGCTTTTATATCTGGTGGAAAAGTTTATAGAAAAGATGATGATGCAACTCATTTACCTATGTTTCATCAAATAGAAGGAATTCTTGTTGATGAAAATGTCAGCTTTGCACAACTTAAAGATCTAATTTATAAAATCATTCATTCTCTATTTGGCGAAGATATTAAATTAAGGTTTAGGCCTTCATATTTCCCTTTTACTGAACCTTCTGCTGAAGTTGATATTTTATCAACTGAAGGTAAGTGGATTGAGATTCTTGGGTGTGGTTTAGTAAACCCAGTTGTGTTGGAAAATTGTAATATAGACTCAAACAAATATAGTGGACTTGCATTTGGATTAGGCATTGAAAGGATAGCGATGTTAAAACATAACATGAATGATATTAGAGAGTTTTATAAGTCTAACTTAGATTTTTTGGGTCAATTCAAATGAAAATTTCATACAGTCATCTAGTTAACCTGATTGAAGAAAATCCAAGCATAGAAATGGTTTCTGAAAGTTTATTTCAACTTGGACATGAGCATGAAATAGATGGTGATATCTTAAATATGGAGTTAACTCCTAATAGAGGTGACTGTCTTTCTTTAAATGGTATCTTAAGAGATTTATCAGTCTTTTATAATGTAAATTTTAAAGGAAAAATTTATAATGAAAAAATCGATAAGTTACAGTTAGATTTTGAAAACTTATCACAAAAAATATGCCCTAAAATTTCGTTTCTCAAAATAGAAATTGATAAAACTCCCAGAGAATATAATAAATATTTAAACGATTATTTTATTAAATTACATTTGAATAAAAACAATTTTTTCACAGATGTTTCAAATTATTTATCCTATGAAACCGGCCAGCCTACTCATTGTTATGATGCTAGCAAGATTAAAGGTAAATTAGTTTTTCATGAATCAGAGATAAATCAAGAATTCCATACACTCCTTGATAAAAAAATTACTCTCTCTGATAAAAATTCTGTTTTTTCAATTAATGATGAGGTAATTAATCTTGCCGGTGTTGTTGGTGGTAAAAACACTGCATGTTCGTCTGAAACTAAAACAGTTCTTGTTGAATGTGCTTTTTTTGAGCCTGAGGCAATTATAGGTAAATCTTTGAAATACGATATTCAGTCTGAGGCATCACATAAGTTTGAGAGATATGTTGATCCAGAATCACATGATTATGTCATTAGGCGGTTTATTAATATTGTCAGCGAGCATGCAAATATAAAAGATATGTCATTTATATCTTATGAATATAAAAAAAAACAAGTTATTAAAATTCCTCTAAATGTAGAAAGAATTAATCAAATACTGGGGATTGATATCACAGAAAATGAATATGTAAATTATTTGTCTAAGCTTGGCTTTGTAATAAATGATAATTTGATAAATATTCCTTCATATAGAAATGATATCTCTTCACAGAATGATTTATCTGAAGAAGTAGCAAGAATTATAGGTTACGATAATATATCCAAACATAAGTTAACCCTTCTTAAGAAAAAAAACTCTAATACAGATAGTGTTGAAAATAAATTACGATTTTTTTTATTAGATCATGGTTTTTATGAGGTAATTAATTTCCCATTTTCTAGTGAAAAATTCATCGATTCAATTAAAATTGATAATCCGCTCGATTCTAACAAACAGTTCATGAGAACAAATTTAATTAATTCTCTGTTGGAAAACCTTGCCTTCAATGAAAGAAGACAAAAAGATTCAATTAAATTATTCGAGATATCGGATGTTTATTCCTTTAAAAATAATAAAATTAAAAAGAAAAGAAATTTAGCGATCGTTGCTAGCGGAAGAGTTGGACATAACCATGTAGATTTTTCAAAAAAGATAAATAAGGAATATTTAATCAATCTTTTTAAAGATGTCCTTCCAAGTGAAGATTTTGCTATAAAAATTTTTAATCGAGATGGCCTAAATTCTAAGATAAAAAATGAAATAGTAGGTTGTGAAATTGATATTGATAACTTTTCAACTGAAGTTTTAAACTATAAAGAAGAGACAGGGCCTCCAAGTAGCTTTAAAAAATTTTCTCAGATTTCAGATTTGCCTTTTTCTTCAAGAGACTTATCATTTTCAATTAAAGATTTTTCCAAAAGGCAGAATCTAGAAGATTATATCTTAGGATATGAAAATGAGCTTTTAAAAGAAAAGTTCATATTTGATTTTTTTTACAATGAAAATAGTGCTGAAATTAAGATTGGTTTTAGATTTATATTTCAATCCTTAAATTCAACAATTACAGAAGCACAGATAAACAATATAATGAATGATATAATTGAAAACACAGTTAAAATCAAAGGTGTTACTATACCTGGTTTAAATTAGATTTTTGGTTTATTTGAAATAGGGAATTTAATAAATTATGAAGACAATAAAAATAGCAATATTATTTATGTTAATTTCAGCGTCATTGTACGCTCAAGATTTAGATCAACAATTCTTGGACAGTCTGCCCGATGACGTAAAAGAGGATTTGGTAAAAAATAATAAGGAGCGAAAAGAAAAAGCCAAAGAAACTTATAGGCCTTATCTGTATTCATCAAAATTAGCTCAAGTCGAAGAATTACTTTCATTAAAAGAAAGGTTGGAAAAAGATTTACTTGATCTCAATAGGAGACTTGATTCTGGACAAAACCTAACGATTAGCGAAGAACTAAAGCTTTATGGATCTGATTTTTTTAATACATTCCAAACTTCATTTATGCCAATTAATGAACCTAATCCTGATTCTGGATACATGTTAGATGTTGGAGATGTATTACAAATCCAACTAGTTGGACAAAATGCTGATATTGATGATTTTCTAATAACTTCAGACGGTTCAATCAATATACCAGATATTGGAAAAATAATAGTTGCTGGATTATCTCTAAATGACACATCCGAGTTAATCAAATCTAGAGTAAATACAGCATTTATTGGTACTGAAGCGTTTGTAAGCCTATCAGAAATAAGAGATGTAAATATTTTAGTCACTGGAAACGCTCAAAATCCTGGTATATATACTTTATTGGGAAACTCTAATGTTTTACATGCTATATCAGCTGCTGGAGGCATAAGCGAGTTTGGTTCATTAAGAGAAATTAATCTTATAAGAGATAATATTATTATAGAGACTCTTGATGTTTATGATTTATTAATAGAAGGTCAATATAATTTAAAGAAACGCCTCAGATCCGGTGATGTTGTTTTTGTCGAGGCAAGAAAAAATATTGTTACTATAGATGGTGCAATAAACAGACCTGCAAAGTATGAAGCCTTTGATGGTCAAAAACTCATAAACATTATTAGATATGCTAATGGTATTAACCGAATAGCTGACCTTGAAAATATTTCTTTAGAAAGAATGGTCGATGGATCATTAAGGACTATATCAGTTCCAAATGATAGTTATTTTGAAGCAATTGATGTTCAAGATGGCGATTCAATTTACTTTAGAGAATATCCATACAGGCAAGCTAAAATTTCAGGTGCTGTTCTTAAACCAGGCTCATATACAATGGCTGCTGGTCAAACAATTAATGATTTAATTGAAAAAGCGGGTGGTTACACAGAAAATGCTTATCAATTTGGCGCAATTTACTTAAATGAAGATGCAAAAAAAATTAACGAATTATCAAAAGAAATTTTATATCAAGAATTTTTAGATAGCATTATTGCTGCAAGCCAACAAAATTTAGGTGATTTGACTCCAGTAGTTAAATTGACAGAAGAAATTAAAAATACTGCTGCTAATGGAAGAGTTGTTATAAATTTGCTTAATGATCAGTCAGCTGATCTTTATCGTATAAAAGAAGGCGACGAGTTATTCGTACCAGAAAGAAATAATGTAGTTTACGTTTATGGAGAGATTTCCTCAGAGGGTGCTGTAATGTATTCTGATAATCAAGACGTGGAATATTTTGTTGAAAAATCAGGTGGCTATAAAAAGTTTGCTGACAATGCATCTATTTATATTCTTCATCCCAACGGCGAATCACAGCTATACAGGTCAAAAAGAAGTATTTTTGAGAGATCTCCTAAAAGCGAAATTAAGATTTATCCAGGTTCAATAATTTTTGTTCCTAGAGCATTAGATGAATCAGCGCCAAGAAGATTGGCGGCTCAAGCATATGTTTCGATTCTTGGTAACTTGGGAATTGCTCTGGCATCTTTATCAGCCTTAAATGACGATTAGATAAAGATGAATGAATATAAACCTTAACCATCTAATAAATAAGTTTCTAATATTTGTATCGTTAGTTTATACAAATTCAATATTCTCATCTGATAGTTACGAATTTAATTTATATAATAACTACGGAATTGTTGGGACAATACATACTCCTTCTGCAAGAACTTATGGGGAAGGAGTCCATGGAGTAACCATATACAATGGAACTCCAAACCAAACTGTTACACTTTCATCGAGCCCATTTGATTGGCTTGAGGCATCTTTCTTTTATACAAATATTCAAGATAGACCTTATTGTTATGATTTTACAAGTGTATTCTGCCTTCAAGATTTTAAAGATAAAGGCTTTAATGTAAAGTTAAGACTCAAAGAGCAGGGTGTTTTTCCTGCTGTTGCCATAGGATTAAACGATTTTGCTGGTACTGGACTTTATAGCTCAGAATATATTGTAGGAAGTTATGGAATAAATAGAACTGATTTCCATTTTGGAATAGGTTTTGGTCTTTTAAATGGCTCTGATCAGAGATTTAAAAATCCATTAGGCATTATATCTGATAAGTTTTATGACAGACCAACTTCATTTGCAGCCAAAGGAGGTAGCTTTCAACCATCGAGATATTTTTCTGGTGAGACAGCATCACCTTTTTTTGGTGTATCTCATGCTTTAAACAATAAGTTGTTACTCAAGGCAGAGTACGATTCCTCGGTCAGGCCAGGTTTAGTTCCTTTTAGAATTCCTGAGAATGATTTTTCATTTGGTGTAGACTATTTGATCAATGATAACTTAAGTATTGGCGTATCTTATGAGAGGGGAGATTATGCTTCTTTCAAATTTGTTTACAAAAATAATCCTGTTAAGTCATATCAGCAATCTGAATATGCGCGAGGAGAGCGTCGTGCAGGAGATAATAAGTACACTCAGCTAATAAATAATCTTGAAGAGAATGGCATTGGTGTAAAGAAACTTACTAGGAGAGCAGGTTCAATTGGCCTTCAACTAACCCAAAACATATATCCCAATCTTCAAGTTGTAGAGGAAATTATTGCTCAGTCTGCAAGAGATGCTGGAATAACTGAAGAAATTAAAAAAGATATTGAAATTGCAAATTTAGTAGCTGTTTCAGAGATTGACGATGCTTATAGAAGAACTTCACAAACAATATATGAAAGAAGATCCGGAAGAGTATTTAATACAAATACTCGTTTACAATTTAGACCATTTCTTGCATCTAGAGAAGAATTTTTTAAAGGTGCTATGTTGGTTGAGAACGATACTGAAATCGTGTTAAGAGAAAATCTTTTTTTTAATACCAACTTAAAATATAGCTTAGCTGATAATTTTGATGATTTATTTATTCCACCAGTAAATACTTTTCCTGCTCAAGTAAGATCAGATGTTAAACAGTATTTAAATAAAATGGCAGATGGAGGTATTTTGATTGGAAGAGCCCAATTTGATTACCATATTACTCCAGTTAAAAATCATCATATTATGGCTTCTGCTGGAATCTTGGAAGATATGTTTTCTGGAGCAGGAATGGAATATTTATATTTCAAGCCAGATATTAATTATGCATTTGGAATAGATGTTTTTAAAGTTCGTAAAAGGGATTATTTTTGGAGATTTGGTCACTTAGATTATGAAAATACGCTTGCAACTGCAAATTTTTATTACAGAAATTATGGAACTATACCGTTTGATATGAGGTTTTCTGCAGGAGAATATCTTGCTGGCGATGTTGGGTATACATTAGAATTTTCTAGAAATTTTTATAATGGTGTGCAGTTTGGAGTTTTTGCTACTTTTACTGATGTTACTGCAGAACAATTTGGTGAAGGAAGCTTTGACAAAGGAGTTTTCTTTAATATTCCAATTTACGGAAACTTACTAAGTTATACTTGGAGACCTTTGACAAAAGATCCAGGTGCAACACTTAATAGAAGACATACCTTACATGGTTTATTGGTAAGATTAAAACCAATAGAATAAAAATTTAAGAATTTTTAAAATTTATAATAATTATTTAAAGTATTTCTAAAGTTCGCCATAAACTATGTATTTAATAAATACATTTTTTAAATTACTAAAAATGTTCAAAATAACAACACGTTTTTGTGTATTTTTTTGAAATAATGCGTTATTATTTGCCCTCGGAGTTGTATAACATTAAATTTTGTGTGAATATAGCTTCTATAAATAGCATTAAATTAGAGGATATGGCTATGAAAAAATTTTATTTGATTTGTTTAACTTTACTTTCTTTTGGACTAAGTGCTGATGTAACTGTCGAAAAGATGTCTGATATAGAATCTAGAGTTGGTTCCATGAGTCTACCTGAGCTTCAGGACAGAAGAGCATATTTAAAAAGCACAGAAAGACAATTGATGGCGACTCAATCAAGCACTCAGAACCCTTCAACTGTTAAAACTACATCTGGCAGACTTGCTGAAATTAGAGCTGAATTAAGCGCTATTCAAAAAGCAATCATAGCCATTGTTGGTGTTGCTGCAATTAATTCACTTTCAGATGATAGCTACGACGACAATGTTCCGCCAGTTATAACTATCAATGGAAGCAATCCAGCAACTGTTGAATTAGGTGATACTTATACTGATGCTGGCGCAAGTGCATTTGACGAATTTCATGGTGATACTCCTGTTACCTCAACTGGTTCGGTTGATACAAGTACAGTAGGATCATATACAATTACATACACAGCTACAGATAAAGACGGTAATTCTGCTTCAGCATCAAGAACTGTTAATGTTGTTGATACAACAGCACCGGTAATAACTGTATTAGGTAAAAATCCTACAACATCAGAATTAGATTTTGCTTATACTGACGCTGGCGCTACTGCAACTGATCTATCTGGACCAGTTGAAGTGGTTACTACTGGAGAAGTCGTTACAGATAAATTAGGCGATTACACAATAACATATACAGCTACAGACCCATCAGGAAATGTTGGAACAGCTACAAGAACTGTTACAGTTAATGATACAACATCTCCTAATTTTACATCTCCATCAACATTTACAATTGATGAAGAGTTAACAGAAATCGGAGTTGTCACTGCAGTTGATAATGATGTAGTTACCTTTACTATTGGAGAGACTACTGGTCCTGCAATACGAGGCGACCAGGCTGCTTCACAGCTTCAAATAACAAGCGATGGTGTACTATCATTTGATATAGCTCCTGACTATGATTTACAAGTACCTGATATTTTCTTGGAATCAGAACCAGATGCTTTCAATACTACAAGTAATACAATAGAGTCTTTATCTGGCTATGAAACTGGTGCAACTATGGACTTTACTGCAACAGTAACAGCTAGCGATTCTACAGGTAACAAATCAACACAAGACATAACCGTTAAGGTAAGAGATGTTGGTGGTGTTGATGATGATACAGGTACTGGCACAGGTACAGGTACTGGAACAGCTACAGGTACAGGTACTGGTACAGCAGTAGGTTCAAATCTTATCACTCGTCCTCAATTCACATCTTCAGATACATTTGTGGTTGACGAAAATGTTACAGATATTGGAACTGTTGTTGCAACTGTTCCTGATGGACCTAATACTTTAACCATAACCTATACTATTGGAGAGACAACTACTTCAGCAGTAGTAGATAATTTAGTAGCTACATCAAATCTTGTAATAACAAGCGGTGGTGACTTATCCTTTGACGTGGCCCCTGATTACGATTTACAAGTACCTGATACTGAATTGTTTGACGACCGTGCTGCATTCTTAGATTGTACTAATACAGGAATTGGTGCGGCTGAATGTGTTCAAACTGTTAGAACAGAGTCATTAACTGGCTATGTATCTGGCGCAACCCTGGACTTCACAGCAATAGTTACAGCTACCACCAATCTTGGTGTTACTAATAACCAAACGGTTACCGTTCAGGTAAGAGATGTTGGTGGTGTTGATGACGATACAGGAACAGGAACAGGTACTGGAACAGGAACAGGAACTGGTACTGGTACTGATACTGTCGGAGGCGGTACATAACAGCCAATATAGACTGACCTAATACATGGGCTTTGGAAAAAAAGATATTGTTAAAAATATCTCTTCCAAAGCCCTTTTTACATCTAAGACAAGTGCATTAATTCTGGAAGCTTTTCTCAGGTTTATTAAAGAAAATAAAAAGCATCAAATAAAGATATCAAAATTCGGAACTTATTATTTACATAAAAGTCCGGCGAGGATAGGCAGAAACCCAAAAACAAAAGAAGAATTTAAAATTCCAGCCTCAGAGAAGCTTGCTTTTAAAGCCTCAAATAAAGTTAAATCTATTTTAAATTAATAAATGGTCGGGATGGCCGGATTTGAACCGACGACCACTACACCCCCAGTGTAGTGCGCTACCAGGCTGCGCTACATCCCGAAAAAATAATATATAATGTTAACCTGCATTTACGATTTTTTAAAAGATAACATTGAAAGTATCTAATTTCTTAATAATTTTTTCTTTATTTTTGGTGTCATTATCAATATATGGTGATTATAGAATAGAGTCTTCATCTGGAGTTGTTGAGGGTTATAAAAAGGGCAGAGTCCTTTATTGGGATGATATTCCATACGCAGAACCACCAATTAACGAATTAAGATGGAAAGCTCCAAGAAAAATCACCGATTCTACTAATTTGATATTACCAAAAGAACATAATTTTTGTGTTCAAAGGCCTTCTTCTCTTGGTGGTCCTGGGGGGGATGGGCTTATGGTTGGAACCGAGGACTGTCTTTATTTAGATGTTTCAGCCCCTATCAGAAATAGAAATGAACTTTTACCAGTGATGTTTTGGATTCATGGAGGAGGAAATACTTCTGGATTAAAAGATTTATATGATTTTAATAAGATGATAAAAAAGCATAATGTAATTGTCGTAAGAATAAATTATCGATTAGGTCCGTTTGGATGGTTTACTCATCCTTCAATTCAAGATTTTCAGACCGATTTAGACAAAACATCAAATTTTGGAACTTTGGATATTATTGCTGCACTTCATTGGGTAAAAGAAAATATTGCCCTTTTTGGTGGAGATCCAGATAATGTAACAATCTTTGGAGAATCTGCCGGAGGACACAATGTTTTGTCTTTGCTTGTGTCAGATAGGTCTAAGGGACTTTTTCACAAAGCAATTTCAATGTCTGGCTATACAACATCAATTAGTCCTAAAGATGCATATATCCAAAATGACAAGTCATCAACCTCATCACATACGAGTTCTGAAATTGTAAAAAAAATAATTAAAGAGCTACCTAATAAAAAGGAAACATATTCCAATGAAGAAATTAGAGATATTTTATTGAGCTTATCAACACAAGAATTTTTTCAACATTATGCCATCAGAGAAACTTATGAAGAAATTCCACTGCTTACATCCGATAATGTTGTTATTCCTGAGGCTGGCTTAAGAGCTTCTCTTTTCAATAAAGATATCGTAAATAAGGTCCCAACTATTGCTGGTTCGAATAGAGATGAAGTTAAACTATGGTTAGCAACTGCAGAGTATTTTGTAGAATTAGATTTTTCAGCAGTTGGATCTATTCTAAGTATCCCAAAAGTTAAACTCAAAGATGAAGATGCCTTTGAAGCTTTCAACTATTATAGAAGCTCAGCATGGAAGATTAGAGGTGTTGATATTCCATTAAAGGGATTGTACGAATCTGGCAATTCTAATCTTTATGCATATAGATATGATTGGGATGATCACAGAAGGTTTGTTGTGGCAGACTTCAAGAAACTCATCGGAGCAGCTCATGCTACAGAAATACCACTTTTAGCAGGTAATGCAAAACTTGTTGGTGGTTATCCTTTATCTGATTTGATTTATCCAGCTGGACGATCAAAGCTATTCACTTCAAGGAACATGATGAGATTTTGGACAAATTTCGCTAAAAGTGGTGAGCCTGGTAAATCATCAAACTCTGTTTACTGGAACTCGGTGGTGAAAAACAACGAATTTGGTTCTTCTTATTTAGTTATAGATGATAAAAGAAACCTAAAAATTAAAGATGATGTTCAAACTTTTGAATCATTATCAAAAGAGTTATATAAAGATCCAAGAGTAAATGAATTAGAAAAATGTGTGATTTTATTACAAATGTTTACTTTTGTTGGAAATGATTTTTACGATGAAAATATTAAATATTATCCTGGCGAGTGTGAAAGATCTGAAGCAGAAAATTTTTTAATTGAAAATGCAAGTTTTATAGAATATTAATTCTTAGCATCATCCTTTAGTTTTAATACTTCAATATCTTTAACATTAATTAGATCAGCAACCCTTCTAACAAGTCTCTCTTCATCAACATCTAATTTTCCGTCTGCATAAGCTGTTTGCCACATAAATTTCAAAAGTGAAATTTTTTCTTCTTTTGAATAACTTTTATTAATATCTTCTATAAATTCGTGAAAAGAAACACTATCTTTGCTATAAATCTCAACTATCTTGAGAATCTCTTTCTTATCTCTATTAACTTTCTGTGAAATCTTCTCAATTTCTTGCATTAATACTAATAACTCATCATCACTAATTTCTCCATCTGATCTTGCAATCTCATATGCTAATACTGCGGCAGTAAGCTCTAATTCAAATGATGGATGATTAGTTGATAGTTCTTTTTTTTCTTTTTTAAAAAAATTAAACATACTAATTTATAACATCTCCCTAAAAAATTTTTTCCAAAAGTAACCTGTTAACATATAGTATAAAAAAGCATATACAAAAAACAATAATGTCGAAATATATGACGTAAATATTTTTTCAACTATTATTCCAAACATGCCTGTGAGCAAAGTTATAGTTAATATCATTAAAAGTGTGCTTTGGGGAGAAAATTTTTTCATTAATTTATGATGAATATGATCTCTTCCAGCTTTACTCCAACCTACACCCTTTATCGTTCTAGAGAAGATTAATCCAATACAATCTAGAAGCGGTATTGCTACAAACCATAAAATTGTAATAGGCTCAATACTGTATATTTGGCTTTGTGATGCATAAATCGCAATCCATGCCACCCAAAATCCTACGAGATTAGAACCGCTGTCACCCAAGAAAACACCATTTTGTTTTCCAAATATACCTAAATTAAATATTATAAATCCAATCATCGAACCAATAATTAGAACCAGCATTGAGTCATATATTAATCCTGAAAAAAAACCAATTAGCATTAAAGTAATCATTGCGCACCCAGAACAAAGTCCATTTATGCCATCCATCATATTAAAAGCATTCATAATACCAACAACACAAAATACTGTTATGGGTTTGCTATAAATTCCAAGATTAATCTCTCCAATCCCAAACAAATTTCCTAAAGTTTCTAAATATACCCCTGTGCTTTGAATCATATATATTGTGAGAACCACTTGGATTATAATTCGAAACAATGGTCTTAATTCTTTGAAATCATCAATAAGGAATAATATAACTAGTGGAATAGATATCACCATTAATTGAAAAGTAAATTCAGGTACATAACCTGTAAGGTTATTAAGGTCAATATATAGCTTGCCTGAAATTAAAAGGGCAATTAAAATACCAATACCACCAGTGAGAGGGGTTGGCCTCTTGTGGAACTTTCTGCTCGTATCTGGTAAATCTACAAGAATTTTATATTTTTTAGCATAATTTCTTAGAAATGAATTTACAGTCAATGATGCAATTATACTTATAATTATGTAATCTAATATTATTGTTAAATCCATTTTTATATTTTATAACTAATATGCACAAATTTAATACACACTTTTACAAAATTAAACAAATACCATTTATTTTATTAATAAGCTTCTATAATTCTATTTCGGCAGATTCATATTTGGATAAATTAAATATCCCAGATGGGTTTGAAATAAGTATATATGCTGAAAATCTTGATTCTCCAAGACAACTCACTGAGACGGATAAAGGTTATGTAGTAGCGGGATCAAAAAAAGGAGATAAAATATATGCTTTTCTTGATAGTAATTCTGATGGTTACGCTGAAAAAAGAATTCTAGTTGCTGAAAATCTTCAAAATCCTACAGGTGTTACTTTTCATAATGGCGATCTTTATTTTGCTGAGATAGACACAATTTGGGTTATTAGAGATATAGATAATTGGTTAAGTTCCAACTCTAGTGTTTTGCCAAGAAAATCAATTTATATGAATAACTTACCATCTGAAACATGGCATGGTTTTAAGTATATCGATTTTGGTCCTGACGGCAATATGTACATACCAGTCGGAGTTCCATGCAATATTTGTTTAGAGCCTCAAACAAGTGACAAAAGATTTGCAGCAATTCATAAATATGTTGATGGTGAATTAATTACGGTCGCAGATGGTGTAAGAAATAGTGTTGGATTTGATTGGCACCCACTAACAGGCAAGTTATATTTTTCAGATAACGGCAGAGATTGGTTGGGCGACGATAGTCCATCTTGCGAACTAAATGTAGTTGACACTGAGGGCAGTTTTTATGGATACCCTTTCAAGCACGCTAGTGATGTTATTGATCCAGAATTTGGACACATGTTATCATCATTTGATAGAGATCTTGTTGATCCTATTGCTGAATTGGGTCCACATGTTGCGCCATTAGGAATTGCTTTTTATGACAAAGAAAACTTTCCTGCCAAATACAAAAATAGTGTTTTTGTTGCTCTTCATGGTTCATGGAACAGAACTAAAAAATCTGGATATACTCTGGTTTTTATAAAACTTGACGATGATGGCAATTATCTTTACCAAGAAGATTTTATATCAGGCTGGCTATCAAATGAATCTGCATGGGGAAGGCCAGTATCACCATATATAATGAGAGATGGCTCCATGCTCTTGTCAGATGATAAATATAATGTAATTTATAGAGTTTCTTACAAAGGCTAAATGGAATTGCAAAATTTAAGCAATGAAATACTTTTAGCAAAAAAAGCAGCAAAGGAATCTGGAGATTTATTAATAAATAACAAATCTGAATATAATCTAAGACTTAATTCTAATTCAAAAGATACTAAGTTAAAGGCTGATATAGAGTCAGAAGGAGTAATAAAGAGCATCATTACTAAAAATTCATCCTTTCCAATTTTAGCTGAAGAAAGTGGGAAATCTAATGATGATTTAGGTGATACTTTTTGGGTTATTGATCCTTTAGATGGCACTGCTAATTACAACAGAAATATACCTATATGTTGTATTTCCATCGGCCTAATTAAGGATATGAAGCCAATTCTTGGTGTTATATATGATTTCAACAATGATGATATGTATGTTGGAGATATTTATAGTAAGAAATCAGTTATGAATGATCAAATTATCAAGACATCAAATATATCAAATAAAGAGGAAGGAATTTTGATTACGGGTTTACCGCATGACTCAGATTATTCGGAACAAGCATTAAGTAACATGATAGACGATATGCAAAAATGGCAGAAAATTAGAATGATGGGATCTGCCGCTATGGCTGCATGTTACGTTGCATCAGGAAAAGTAGAACAGTATCAGGAGAAAGGTATCTATTTATGGGATATAGTCGCCGGTGCTGCTATAGTAGAATCATCTGGTGGAACTGCGAAAATCTTTAACCAAAAAGGTAATTTTCAAGTTGATGTAGTTTTTTCAAATTCTAACATTTAAAAATATATATGAAGAGTTTAGTTTGGCTTAGAAATGATTTACGTATGGATGATAATCCAGCTTTAAGAAACGCTTGCATTGCCTCTGAAGAGGTTAGCTGTATTTATCTATACTCTAAAGAGCAAATCAAACTTCATAATGAAGCCAACTGCAAGATTGAATTTATTATTAGTAATCTAAAAGATTTATCCAGTACCCTAAAAAAAATTAATATTCCTCTTACAATTATTGACTCAGGTGGATTTAGTGATAATCCATCTAAGATTCTAGATGTAATTAACGAAAGATCAATATCAAAAGTATATTGGAATAATATGTTTGGTACTGATGAAAATAAACGCGATCAAGAAGTCCAAAAAATTCTTAATAATAATAATATAGAGTATGAAACCTTTGATGATCAGGTTGTTTATTCTCCAGGAACGATCAAGACAAAAGAAGATAAACCTTATTCTGTTTTCACACCATTTAAAAGAAGATGGATTGAGAACTTTAACATTGACTTCTTGGACATAGAGTTTAACTATACTTCCAAAAATGATTCAGGGATTAGTTCGAATGTAGATGAATTTAATTTCGATTTCAAAAAAACTCACTCTGTTGATATGTCTATATGGAATATAGGAGAAGAAAGTGCAATATCAATCTTAAATAACTATTTAGATTCCAAAGTTTTAAGATATTCTAAAGATAGAAATGATCCAATTATCGATGGAACAAGCAGAATATCGCCTTATTTATCATCTGGGATAATTTCATCAAAAAGATGTATTTTGGAGGCTCTTAAGAAAAACAATTTTAAACTAGACTCTGGAGAGAGTGGAATAGTGAAGTGGATAGATGAAATTATTTGGAGAGAATTTTATAAAAATATCATGCATAGTTTTCCAAAGGTTAGTAAAGGTATGCCATTTCAAGACTATACAAAAAATATTAAGTGGAGGTTTGATAAAAATGAATTTGAGGCATGGAAGACCGGCAGAACTGGATTTCCAATAATAGATTCTGCCATGAGACAACTTAATGCAGAAGGATGGATGCATAATAGATTAAGAATGGTAGTCGCAATGTTTTTTACAAAAAATATGTTACATGATTGGAGATTGGGAGAGACCTTTTTTATGGAGAATCTTCTAGATGGAGATTTTTCTTCAAATAATGGTGGTTGGCAATGGAGCAGCTCCACTGGAACAGATGCTGCACCTTACTTTAGGATTTTTAATCCAATAACTCAATCAAAAAATTTTGATGCAGATGGACTATTCATTAAAAAGCATATAAAAGAGTTAAAAGATTTAGATAAAAAAGAAATTCATGACCCATCAGAAAAGATTCGAGATCAACTAAATTATCCTAAACAAATATTAGATCTAAAAGAATCAAGATTAAGGGCGATTGATGCATTCAGTGCAGCAAAAAATTAAAAAAATTTTGTAGTTATCACAAAATCTCTTATGTATACTGATTGTTAATTTTAGGGTTAACGGAGAAATTATGACTGCTTATCCAAGTGATTTAGAGATAGCTAATGCTGCACATAAAAAATCAATTGATGAAATAGCTTCAGTACTAAATATTAATGAAAAAAATTTAATTAAGTTTGGTGATGATAAGGCTAAATTAAATTCTGATTTTATAGCTTCTGTTTCAAAAAATGAAAATGGAAAGTTAATTTTAGTTACAGCAATATCTCCAACACCAGCAGGAGAAGGAAAAACTACTACAAGTGTTGGATTAGTTGATGGATTATGTCACATTGGTAAAAAAGCAATGATTTGTTTGAGAGAACCAAGCTTGGGACCATGTTTTGGTATGAAGGGAGGTGCAGCCGGGGGTGGATACGCTCAAGTTATTCCTATGACTGATATCAACCTTCACTTCACAGGAGATTTTCATGCAATAGGGGCAGCTCATAATCTTCTATCTGCATTGATCGATAATCATATTCATTGGGATAACGAACTAAATATTGACCCTAGAAGAATAACCTGGAAACGCGTTGTTGATATGAATGATAGATCTTTAAGAGATATTACATGTGGTCTTGGTGGGACAGGTAATGGCATACCACGACAAAGTGGATTTGACATTACAGTAGCGTCAGAGATTATGGCAGTTTTTTGCTTGGCCTCTGATATTGAGGATCTTCAAAAAAGAATTGGTAATATTGTTATAGGCTACACAAAATCAAATGAACCAGTCAGAGCTAGTCAACTTAAAGCAGATGGTGCCATCACAGCATTGCTTAAAGATGCTTTTCAACCAAATTTAGTACAAACTTTAGAAAATAATCCTGCTTTTATGCATGGTGGTCCATTTGCAAACATAGCTCATGGTTGTAATTCAGTTGTTTCAACAAAAACAGCATTAAAACTTGCAGATTATGTAGTTACTGAAGCTGGATTTGGTGCAGACTTAGGCGCAGAAAAATTTTTTGATATCAAATGTAGAAAATCTGGCCTTAAACCTGATGCAGTTGTTCTTGTTGCAACAACAAAAGCACTTAAAATGCATGGTGGTGTGAAGAAAGAAGATTTAGGAACAGAAAATGTCGATGCAGTTACATTAGGTTGTAAAAATTTAGAAAAACACGTTGAAAATATAAATAAATTTGGAGTTCCAGTTGTTGTCGCTATTAATAATTATGTTTCTGATACTGAAAAAGAACATATTGCAATAATAAATTTCTGTAAGAATCTTGGTGTTCAATGCAAAATTTCTTCACATTGGGAAAAAGGTGGCCAGGGAGCATCGGAACTTGCTGAGGAAGTTGCTAAAGTAGCTGATTCAAATATGTCTGAGTTTAATACCTTATATGAGGACGCCATGTCCTTATGGGATAAGACTAAATATATTGCTCAAAACATTTATGGAGCTCAAGACATTATCGCTGACAAAAGAGTTAGAAATCAGTTTAAGAAGTTAGAAGATGATGGCTTTGGGTCTTATCCTGTTTGTATGGCAAAAACACAATACAGTTTTTCTACCGATCCATTGCTAATGGGAGCTCCAACAGGCCATGAAGTTCCAATAAGAGAAGTAAGACTATCAGCTGGTGCAGAATTTGTAGTAGTAGTATGTGGTGAAATTATGACGATGCCTGGCCTTCCAAGAGTTCCAGCAGCAGAAGCTATTGGACTCGACGAAAATAATGAAATTGCTGGATTATTTTGATAAAAATAGTTCATTAAATAGTATTTAGTTATAATTTAGGTTATATATTTCTTGGAGAATTAATAATGAGTAATGATTTAAACTTTTACATAAATGGTGAGTGGGTAAAGTCAGAATCAAACGAAACAATTGATGTGATAAATCCTGCAAATGAAGAAGTAATTGGACAAGTTGCTGCTGGTACTAAAGACGATATTGATAAAGCTGTTAGTGCTGCATTGGATGCTTTTTCGTCTTTTCAACAAACAACAAAGGTTCAAAGAATTGAATTACTCAAAAACGTAATTACAGAATATGAAGCTAGATATAATGATTTTGTTCAAACTATTTCTAAAGAAATGGGATCACCAATCTGGCTGTCAGAAGCAGCGCAAGCTAAGACTGGAATTAAAAACATCCAAGAAACTTTGGATGCATTAGAGAGTTATGAATTTGAAAGACCAGAAGGGGACTATACTTTAATAAAAGAACCTATTGGAGTAATTGGTATGATAACTCCATGGAATTGGCCAATGAACCAGATTACAACAAAAGTTTCTGCGGCATTGGCAGCAGGTTGCACCATGGTCCTTAAACCTAGTGAAATATCTCCTTATTGTGCAATGCTTCTAGCAGAAGTATTTGATAAAGCGGGTGTACCTAATGGAGTATTTAACGTAGTCAATGGATATGGACCTACTGTTGGAGCAGCATTATCAGAGCATCCAGATGTAGCCATGATGTCATTTACTGGTTCAACTAGAGCTGGAATTGCTGTAGCACAAGCATCTGCAAGTTCGGTTAAACGTGTTCATCAAGAACTTGGCGGCAAATCTTCAAACATAATTCTTGATGATGTACCTGATTTAGAAAAATCTGTAAAAGGCGGTGCAGGGCATTGTTTTTTAAATTCAGGACAATCATGTAACGCTCCAACAAAAATGCTTGTTTCCTCAAAGAATTACGATAAGGCTGTAGAAATTGCTGCAGCAACTGCAAACAGTACTACTGTTGGAGACCCAAATGGTGAATATAGATTGGGACCAATTGCAAATAAAGTTCAATACGAAAAAATTATTAAATTGATAGAAATAGGTATTGAAGAGGGCGCAACATTAGTCGCAGGAGGAGTCGAAAAACCAGATGGATGTGAAAAAGGTTACTACATTAGACCCACAGTTTTTGCAAATGTGACAAATGATATGACGATAGCTAAAGAAGAGATATTTGGCCCTGTTCTAGTAATGATTAAATATAATAGTGAAGAAGAGGCTATCAATATTGCTAATGATACTGAATATGGTCTTGCAGGTTATGTTCAAGGTGATCCCGATCATGCCAGAGAAGTTGCTCGAAAAATAAGAGCTGGACAAGTAATAATTAATGGAGGCGCAAGAGGAACTGGAGCTCCTTTTGGAGGATATAAAGCTTCAGGCAATGGAAGAGAGCATGGTCTTCATGGTCTAGAAGAATGTCTAGAAACTAAAGCAATTATTGCTCCTTAGATTAATCTAACAGATCAGGCTGCATTTTTACTATTTTATCAAATGCAGGTTGATAACTTGCCCATGCAGCTATATCGTTAGCGATGAATTCCCTAGTTTTGACTGCCGTCTCATGTGATACCGAAATTGGTTTACCTGCAGCTTCAGCCATCAACTGTGCTTGACAACATCTTTCCATAGACATGTAAAACCATAGTGCAATGTCAACTGATGGTCCCGTAGTTAAAATGCCGTGATTTTGTAATATAGCTACTTTTTTATCTCCAAGAGCTTTTGCTATTTCGTCTCCTTCATCCACTTCTTCAACAACTCCTGAAAAATCCTTATATATACCTTGATTTTCGTAAAATGCACATGCATCTTGAGATATTGGATCAAGCAATTTTCCTAATGTTGAGAAAGTTCTTCCATATATTGAGTGAGAATGAGCAGCAGCATTGACGTCAGGTCTTGCTTTATGAAGTCTTGAGTGAATAGCAAATGCAGCAACATTAACATCTTTATCACCTTGAACTACTTTACCATCATGATTAACTAGTAAAAGATCTGATACAGATATTTGAGAAAAATGAACACCAAGTGGATTTACCCAAAAATGATCTTTAAATTCAGGATCTCTATAAGTGATGTGTCCAGCAACACCCTCATTAAAACCAAAATAATCAAACAATCTGAATCCCGCAGCAAGTTTTTCAAGTTGGTTACGTCTTTCTTCAGCAGGATTTGCAAACTCTTGAAAAACTAGGCCTTTTTCTTTCAAAGGCAACTTTCCATCAGTAGTATCTATTTTAATAGGTGTAACATTTGACATAGTTTTTATTCTCCATAGCTCTATAATGTTAAAATAGCTTATCAAATATACTAACAAATATGAAATATAGAATAGAAAAAGATAGCTTAGGTGAAGTAAAAGTTCCATCAAAGGCTCTATGGGGCGCTCAAACACAAAGGGCTGTTAATAATTTTCCAATAAGTGGAATAAAGATGGATTTTCCGTTTACAAAGTCATTTGTTTCATCATTAGGTTTAATTAAGGATGCGGCAGCAAAGGCAAATCTGAGATTAAAGTTAATATCTTCAAAGAAATCCAAGGCTATATCCAGAGCAGCAAAGGAAGTATGGCAAGAAAAACATCATCACGAATTTCCAATTGATGTTTTTCAAACTGGTTCTGGAACTAGCTCTAACATGAATGCAAACGAAGTTATTGCAAATTTAGCAAGCAAATATGCCAAGCTTGATGTCAATGCAAATGATGACGTCAATATGAGTCAGAGTAGTAATGATGTTATACCAACAGCTATTAAGATAAGCTCTCATATGGATTTAACAAAAAAACTTTATCCCGCATTAGATAAATTAATAATCACTACAGAGAAAAAAGCCATTTCATTGAAAGGTACTATTAAAACTGGTAGAACTCATCTGATGGATGCCATGCCTGTTGATTTTGCAGAAGAGCTTTATGCTTGGTCAAGTCAACTAAAGTCTTCAAAAGAAATGTTGTTAACTATTGAAAAAAAATTACTTGAGCTACCACAAGGTGGAACAGCTGTTGGGAATGGGATCAATGCTCACAAAAATTTTTCGAAATATTTTGCTCAGGAAATGACAAAACTTTTGGGAAAGGACAATAAATGTGTTCCTAGCAAAAACTTCTATCACGAATTGAGCGCACAAGATTGTTCAGTTCAGTTATCTGGAGAACTTAAAAATCTAGCCTTAATTCTTATGAAAATATCTAATGATCTCAGATGGATGAATAGTGGTCCGTTAGCTGGACTTTCTGAGATTGAGTTAAAGGCTCTTCAACCTGGAAGTAGTATCATGCCTGGTAAAGTCAATCCAGTCATTCCTGAAGCAGTTGCAATGGCATCCGCTGATGTTATTGGGAATGATGTATCAATAACAGTTGCTGCTCAATCTGGTAATTTTCAACTTAATGTTATGTTACCAGTGATAGCTTATAACCTTCTTAAAAGTATTAATCTTTTATCAGGCGCAATGAATGCCCTATCAAAAAATACTATTAGCAGCTTTAAAGTAAACAAGAAAAATCTTGAAGTGTCATTATCTAAAAATCCCATTCTTGTCACTGCATTAAATCCAATAATTGGATATGAAAAGTCTGCATTTATTGCTAAAAAAGCTTATAAAGAAAACAGACCAATAATTGATGTTGCTGCTGAGGAGACTGATATACCAAAAGCTAAACTCGCTAAGCTACTCGATCCATCAAAGTTAGCAAAGGGCGGAATATAAATTGACTAAAGACTTAGTGACTAGTAGCTGTGAAGCTTGTAGAGCAGATGCTCCTGTTTTAGAAAATAAAGAAATACAAGAATTATTATCTCAAATACCATCTTGGAGAGTTTTTGAAGAAGATGATACAAAAAAAATTATATGTTCTTTTGTTTTTTTAAACTATGAAGATTCTCGCAATTTTTTGAATAAAGTTGCCGATCTTGCTGATGAAGAAGATCATCATCCAGAGATAGTACTTGAATGGGGTAAAGTAACTGTTTCATGGTGGTCACACAAAATTAAAGGTCTTCATAAGAATGACTTTATTTGTGCATCCAAAACAGATGCACTTTTTGAAAATTTTCAGAAGTCTTAAAAAAAATGGAGCAAAACGAAAAGCCATTTCAATTTTTAGCATGGATTGCCACATCAATATTAATTCTTGCTGCATTTCTAGCAAGCTTTGTTCCTGCTCTAGAATATCACCATTGGGCATTCATAATTGCTAACTCTTTATGGGTAGTTGTTGGATATTTATGGAAAGAGATGTCACTTATTGTACTTAATGGCGGGTTAACAATTATTTATGTGCTAGGTTTGGTTTTATAAGAATATGAATTTTGAAATAAAAATTAAGGTTAAGAACCAGGCGCCTGATGCAATATCTCTATATTCGCCATTAAATATTTTCAAAAAAACATAGGTCAAAAAACCTAAAGCAATTCCATCTGCAATTGAGAATGTTAATGGAATCATTACTATGATAACAAGTGCTGGTAAAAGCTCAGCAGTTGAAGACCAATTTAATTTTTCCATGCCGCTCAACATCAAAATCGCTACATATATAAGAGCTCCTGCAGTAGCATATGGAGGAATTATAGACGCAAGAGGGGATAGGAACATAGCAAATAAAAATAACAAACCAACAACAATAGAGGTAAGCCCAGTCCTTCCTCCGGCTTCAACACCAGCTGAGCTTTCTACATAACTTGTGACCGGAGAACAACCAAAAAATGTTCCAAAAATACTAGCGCTACTATCAGCTTTTAGAGCTTTATTAAGCCCATCAGATTTTTCATCATTACTAATTAAGTTTGCTCTTGTAGCAACACCAAGGAGTGTGCCCGTTGTATCAAATAAATTCACAAATAAAAATGACATAATTATTGTCAACATCCCAAGATTTAATGCTCCTAAAATATCTAGTTTCATAAATGTTGGTGCTATATCAGGTGGATATGACACTAGCCCATTAAATTCTATTAAACCTACAAAATATGCAATTGAGGTTGTTGTTAAAATTCCAATTATTATTGCTCCTGTTACTTTTCTAACAGATAAAATTGAAATAATTAGAAATCCTATAGCAGCTAGAAGCGTCTCAATTTGAGAAAATTCACCAAGTGATAAAAGAGTGGCTTGATTACCCACAATTATACCACCATTTTTTAAGCCAATAAGTCCGATAAATAAACCCACTCCAGCACCCATGGCAATTCTTAGATTTATAGGAATGCTTGATATCATCCAAGCTCTTAATCTTGTGATACTCATGATAAAAAATAACACACCTGCTAAAAATACAGCACCCAATGCTACTTCCCATGAGTAACCCATTTCTCCAACTACTGTGTATGTAAAAAAAGCATTAAGTCCCATGCCTGGAGCCAATCCTATTGGCCAATTAGCAAAAAAACCCATCACAAAACAAGCTGATGCTGCAGCAAGACATGTTCCAACGAAAATTGCTCCTTGATCCATACCACTTAATGCCATTATTTGTGGATTTACGAATATTATGTATGCCATGGTAATAAATGTTGTAAATCCAGCTAAAAATTCTTTTTTAATGGTGGTATGATTATCTTGAAGTTTAAAAATCTGATCTAAAGTTTGTTTCATAAATTTTTAAATTTAAAATTTTATTAGAATTAAAAGTATACAATTAATTGAAAATTAAATAGTCATTTATTGTAATTATATTTTCTTTTTTAGACCCGATTTTTTGGCATACATATTGCATGTAAATATTATACAAACGTAAAAGGGATCACTTATGAAACTTGGAACCAATCAACTACCTTACATACTCATTGCAACTATTTTTGTTCTTCATTTGAATACTTATTCACAAGATGAACAGAGCGTTTTTGAAGAAGTTATTGTTACAGCTGAAAAAAGAGATGAGAGTCTGCAAGATGTTTCACAAGCTGTTACAGCTATAACGGATACTGAGATTGAGGCAAAAAATATAACATCATTTGTGGATCTCACTGCAGTCGTCCCTGGTGTTACAGTTGCGAAGAATGAAGGTTATAAAACAGTAATTTCTATAAGAGGTGTTGGAAATGAAACAAACCAAAACGCAATTGCTGCTCCTTCAGTTGCTTATCACATGGATGGCATTTTCATAGCTTCACCTTTTTCTCTCCAAACAGATTTCTTAGATGTTGAACGTATTGAAGTATTAAGAGGTCCTCAAGGAACATTATTTGGTCAAAACTCCACCGGTGGAGCAATAAATGTAATAAGTAAAAAACCATCAACAGATTTTCTAAGTTCTAAAGCTCAAGTAACTTTAGGTGATTATGGTCTTATGAAAGTTAGTTCTTCAACTAATTTTCCAATATCTGATACCCTTGCAACAAGATTTTCTTTTTCTTCCCTTCAAAGAGATGGATTTAGTGAGAATATTCAGCTTGGTCAAGAATTAGATGATGCAAATAGCATAAGTTTAAGAAGTGATTGGATTATGGAATTAAGTGATACATCTTCACTTAGATTTTTTGCACAATATTTTGATTCTGACAGAAATGGAGCTGCAATGAAGGGTATTGATGATTACTTAGCACCTGATCCAAGAGAGTTGAATCAAGATACAATGTCAAAACAAGAGTTGAGTTCCAAGGTTTTTGCTCTTACTTATGAATCAGATCTTGGATTTGCTAATCTCAAAGTGATGGCCAGTGTTCAGGAGGATGATATTTTAGTAGTAAGAGATAATGATAGACATTCATTTGGAAGACAGCTTGTATTATCGATACCTGGCTTTGCAGGAGTGACATATCCTCAAGCAGAATTTAATCCTGAAACGTCTTTAGTTGATACAACCACGTTTGAGGTTAATCTAATTTCAAATGAGCCTCTAATGGATGGAAAGCTTGACTGGACGGTTGGAGCATTTTTCATGGAGCATGAAATAGAGAATCATATTCGTGGGTATGTAGACGAGACAGGTGCTGATGATAATAATGGTGAACTTATTTATGATTGTAGAGAATCTTTCGCTAATCCAAATTATTGTTATGATGTAAATGGACCTGATCCATGGTTCTTTTTCGAATTTGACTTTGTAACAGATGCTTTTCCAACAAGGGAATCTTTTTCAGTATATGCACAAACAACATATAGTTTTTCAGATCAATTGCGTCTAATCAGTGGCCTACGATATATAGATGATGAAGCTGAATCCTGTGTTAAAAACTTTTTTACAACAGTTTGCGATAACCTTTCAAGTAGCTCAGATGAGACGACTGGAAAAATTGCTGTTGAATATGATTTCAATGGATCAACAATGGGCTATGCCTCATACACAATCGGATCCAAACCAGGTGGAACCAACCTTACTTATGGTTTTAGTACCAGAGAAGAGCTTGATGGTGACTTCAGATTTGGATCGCCAGTAGTTCCACCAATGGTTTATAGAGCTTTTGAATCTGAAAATTTGGAGTCTTTAGAGTTTGGTCTTAAATCAGATTTTCTTAATGGAAAAGCTAGGGCGAATATAGCAGTATTTTCATATGATTATGAAAATTTACAATTCCAAGCAACTGATCCAGATCCATACCGTGGTGGTGTAGCGAATATTCCTAACTCTGAAATGGATGGAGTCGAAATAGAATTTACCGCTCTGTTGGGAGATTCAATAACTTTTGATATGAACCTTGGGTTTATTGATACTGAAGTTACTTCTGAATATGAGGTGCTTGATAATGTATTAGCATATCAATATTTCTTTACAGAGGAACAAGAAAGATATGACTTAAGAGAAGATGTTAAAGGAAATATGTTAGCTAAAACACCTGAATTTACTGCTGATGCTACTTTAACTTATGAAGGAGAACTTGCTTCTGGGAATCCTATAAATGTTATATTCCAGTTCATTAGAAGAGGAGAGTTCATGCAGCGAGTATCTAACAATCCATCTGTTGACACTGTTCCTGAGTATCAAATATTTAATTTAACTGTTGGAATAGATTTTCCAAATAATATGGATCTTGATTTTCTTCTACTTAATGCAACTGATGAGAACGGTGTAAATTCAAGTATGACTGATGTTTTTGGTGTTGCTGCAACCGGTATTGAGTTAATACCACCTAGACAAGTGATGACAAGATTAAGTTATAACTTCTGATTTATCGAAGCTATGCAGTTATAATCCCCATTCAATGTAATGTTTAAACTACATTTTAATGGATAAATTATTTATAAAATCAGAGGATTTGCTTAAAGATTCTTTCCAATTAGCTTGGAACGTTTATGAAAGTGGTTTTGAACCAAACTATATTGTTGGAGTTTGGCGCGGAGGGGCTCCAATTGGAATAGCTGTACAAGAATTCCTTAGTTATCTTGGAATTCAATCTGACCACGTTGCAATTAGAACTTCGTACTATTCTGGTATTGATAAAAAGAAAGATAGTGTCCAGGTATATGGTCTCAATTATGTAATCAGGCAGCTAGAATGTGAGGATAGACTGCTAATTGTAGATGATGTTCATGATACTGGACATTCAATTCAACAAATAATTAGCGATCTAAAATCTGCATGTAAAAAAAATACTCCTGAAATAAGAGTTGCTACTCCTTACTTTAAACCAGAGAAAAATCTTACTGATAATGTTCCTGATTATTATCTTCATGAGACCAATAAATGGCTTGTATTTCCTCATGAACTTGATGGCCTTTCTATTGAGGAGATTGAAATAAATAAACCTGAATTAAAGGATTTAATTTCTAATATTAAAAATAAAGTGTAGTTCTCTAATCGTCTATTACCTTTTTTTTCTTATCGGGTTTGGATATAATCTAATATGGAAAAATTAAAACATAAAGCGTTAACATTCGATGACGTTCTTCTTCTTCCCCGCTACAGTGACTTTCTTCCAAGTGAAGCAGACATATCATCTAATTTAACAGAGAACATCACTTTGAAGATGCCTCTATTGTCAGCTGCTATGGATACAGTGACTGAATCAAAAATGGCAATATCACTTGCTGAAGCTGGAGGAATTGGTGTTATACACAAAAATAACTCAATTGAAAAACAAGCTAGCGAGGTGAGATCAGTAAAAAAATATGAAAGTGGAATTGTTCGTGACCCTGTAACAATTAGCTCAACAAATTCAATTGAAGAGCTAAAAAATCTTACAAATGAACTCAGCATCTCAGGAATGCCTGTAGTAGATAATGGACAATTAAAAGGAATTGTTACGGGGAGAGACTTTAGATATGCAGAAAATATGGATTCTAATGTTTCAACAATAATGACTCCTTTTGACAAACTTGTTACCGTTAATGAAGGTTTTTCTCAAGAAGATGTTATGCAATTAATGTATAAAAATAGAATTGAAAAAGTTTTAGTTATAGATGGAAACAGCAATTTATCAGGGCTTGTCACAATGAAAGATATTGAAAAATCTGCACAACATCCTAATGCAACTAAAGATGATTCTGGAAGACTTAGAGTCGCTGCTGCTATAGGCACAGAACAAAATACTATAGAAAGGGCTGAGGCACTTTTTGATGCAGGAGTCGATGTTTTTGTAATTGATAGTGCTCATGGCCATTCTAAAAATGTTTTAAAGACTATAAAAGCAATAAGAAATTCATTTAATGGTATTGAAATTATTGGAGGGAATATAGCAACCGCTGATGCTGCAGTGGAATTAGCAAAAGCTGGAGTAAATGCTGTTAAAGTTGGAATGGGTCCAGGATCAATTTGTACTACTAGAATTATTGCAGGCATTGGAGTCCCACAAATAACAGCAATTCTAGAAATAAAAGAAGCACTTAAAAAAAATAATGTAAAAATTATTGCAGATGGCGGTATAAGATTTTCAGGTGATATTGCAAAGGCAATATCTGCTGGAGCTGACTCAGTTATGCTTGGAAGTTTATTTGCAGGAACTGAAGAAGCGCCTGGTAAAGTTGAACTTTTTCAAGGAAGGAGTTTCAAGACATATAGGGGAATGGGATCTATTGGTGCAATGACAGAAAGAAATGATGCCAATAGGTATCTCCAAGAGGATATTCAATCAGATAAATTAGTCCCAGAAGGTATTGAGGGAAGGGTACCCTATAAAGGATTAGTTATAAATGTAATCAATCAACTTGAGGGTGGCTTAAGACAAAGTATGGGATATGTAGGTTGTAAAGATATCAAATCTATGCAGCTAGAAAGTCAATTTATTGAAATAACTAATGCTGGAATGACTGAAAGTCATGTACATGATGTGATGATTACAAAAGAGGCTCCTAATTACCAAAGAAGCTAATAATTAATGAGTGATTTATCTGTTAACAACAAATCAATAGATACTATTTTAGTTCTAGATTTTGGGTCCCAATATACCCAGTTAATTGCAAGACGTGTTAGAGAACTTGATGTTTATTCAGAAATCCTTCCATGGGATATTGATGAAGAAAAAATAACAAAACTTAATCCCAAGGGAGTAATTCTATCTGGAGGCCCAAATTCAGTTACAGATAGCTTTACTCCAAGAGTGCCTCAAGTAATTTTCGATTTAAATATTCCACTTCTTGGAATTTGCTATGGAATGCAAACTTTAGCAGAGCAAATGGGTGGTCATGTTATATCTGCAGATAAAAAAGAGTTTGGACATGCTGAGCTTGAAATAGTCACAGATTCATTATTATTTAAAAATTTAGATAGAAAAATTAACGTATGGATGAGTCATGGCGATCAAGTTCAAGACTTACCTGATGAATATGAATTAACAGCATTAACCCCCACTGCACCAATTGCAGCAATGCAGCATAAAAATTTACCAATTTATGCTATTCAATTTCACCCAGAAGTTACACACACAAAAAATGGATTATCGATACTTAAGAATTTTATCTTCAATATTTGTGGTGCATGTAATGATTGGAAAATGGATAATTTAATATCTTCAAGAATTGAAGATATTAAATTTAAAGTAGGCAATGATAAAGTTCTGCTTGGGCTTTCTGGTGGTGTTGATTCCTCAGTGACTGCTGTGTTGTTACATAAAGCTATTGGGAAAAATTTAACATGTGTCTTTGTTGATAACGGATTATTAAGAAAGGGTGAAAGCGATCAAGTTATACAAACTTTTAAAGAAAACATGAATTTAAATGTTATTAAATCTGATAGCAAAGATTTATTTTTAAGGCACCTAGAAAATATTGATGATCCTGAACAAAAAAGAAAAATTATAGGGAGATCTTTCATAGATGTTTTTGATGCAGAAGCAATAAAATTAAAAGATATAAAGTTTTTAGCTCAAGGAACTATTTATCCAGACGTTATAGAGTCGTCAGGCTCTGAATCGAATGAAGCAAGAGTTATTAAGTCTCATCACAACGTAGGTGGACTTCCTGAAGAAATGGAATTAGATCTAATCGAACCCTTAAGAGACTTATTCAAAGATGAGGTAAGGAGACTGGGAATTGAGCTAGGAATTCCAAAAGAAATGCTTGAGAGACATCCTTTTCCGGGGCCTGGATTAGGTGTAAGAATTATTGGTGAGATTACAAAGGAGAAGATAACAATCTTACAACAAGCAGATAATATTTTTATTGAGGAGCTTATTAAAGCAGAATTATATGAAAAAGTTAGTCAAGCATTTGCAGTCTTACTTCCTGTTAAATCTGTTGGTGTAGTTGGAGATGAACGAAGATATGCTGAAGTAATTGCTTTAAGAGCTGTGGAAACTGTAGACTTTATGACAGCAAAATGGGCTCATCTACCTTATGATTTCTTGGAACATGTATCAAATAGAATTGTAAATGAGATAGATGGAGTTAGCAGAGTTGTGTATGATATTTCAAGCAAACCTCCGGCAACTATTGAGTGGGAATGAAATAATTACTTTATATCAGTAGTTTACGCGTGACACAATTTGTCACTTCAATGTAGGAATGCGAGTTTCCAAATCTTAAAAATACAAATCTGACACATCTTAAGAACTATTGAAAGTCATAAGTTCATGTCATAATTTAGTAATGAAAAAATACATCTTTCAATTAATATGTCTAGTCTTAATTGCATCATGCTCTACAGGCATATATTTTGTTTTGCCTGGAACTGACCTAATAAAAAATAATGTAAAAGAAGTTAATAAGATTGATATTGATGGTACAGAATTTCTATATGGTGAAAAAAGATATCAAAGTTCATCATTTGTAAAATCATTTATATTTGATATGCCTGCGTCGATGAAAGATATGTATTGCGGTGGAAACGAAAACTCTAGTATTGATTACATGGCAAGACTATATTGTTCTTATACAGATCATGGTGTTTATCCAAGAGATGAGGATTTAAATAAAATCTGTAGACTAGATAACTCCGACTCTGAACTTTATTCAAGAAGTGGTTTAGTTTCTTATGACTCTAATATAACTTTCTCATGCTTGGATAAAAATGTTATGGGAGAAAAGATTAACTATGCAATCTCAACATTCTCCAAAACAAAATCATCTACTGCCCCCAAAACAAGAGACATTTCAATAAACGATTTAAAAATTCAATCATTCACTTTAAATCTTCCAAAAAACTCAACGCAAAATTGTGAAGATACATATGAGTTCTTTTGGTTCGATGGTCCAGTTAATCCAGACACTCCAGAAATCATTGATAGGATTTTGAAAGAAATTAAGGTTTGCAAAACTTTAGATGGTAAATCATTGCCAGTTAGCATAATTATGTCATCTGGGGGTGGGTATTTAAAAGATGGTTTTGAGACAGGAGAAATACTTAGGAAATATAATACTTTTTCTATTATTCAAAAAGGTGAATTCTGTGCATCATCATGTGCAATAGCATACTTAGGTGCAAACAAAAGAAGTATATTTGGCGATGGTCAAATTATGTTCCATGCTCCATACAGTTATGACATTGCTGCTCTTGAAAAAGGAAAGGTCGAGATTGAATGTCAATATGAAAACGAAAAACTCCAGAAATACTATATTGAAATGCTTGGTAACGAAGATGGCGAACTTTTGTATAAAAGAACTATGAGTTATTGCGGTATAGAGGCAAGTTGGTCTCTCAATAAAGATGCTGCAAAAATTCTTGGCATCACCAATAGTTAATAATGGAAAATAGTGCATTGCTAGATAATTCGTATGACACAAATGTGACACACCATTTTAAAACCCTATTAAATAGAGGGTTCCAGAGGTGTTCTACTATTGAGTGGGAGTGAGGATATAATATGCCATATATTCATAAAACTTTATCAGAAGGTGAAGTAGTTGAGCAATTTTTAAAATATCATTGGTTCTTTATGATATATCCAATTTTTTTATTAGTTATTGGATTATCTATTGCAATTTCACATTTTTTATATTTTTCTAATTTAAATGAGAGTAATTTATTTCTTTATCTTTCGTATTTATTTTTTATTTTTTCTTTTATTAAATTTATAACAAGATTTATAGAAAGATGGACAACTGAACAAGCATTAACAAATAAAAGGGTTTTTAGAAAAGTTGGACTCATAAGACGTGACACTGATGAATTAGTTTATGAAAAAATTGAAACAGTTGCTGTGAAACAATCTATTTTAGGACGTATTTTTAATTTTGGAGAGGTTGAATTTACAGGGACTGGAGGAATGTATATAAGGTTTGTTTTTGTGAAAGATCCAACCGAAGTTAAGAGGAATTTCAAACATTAAAGTGATAAGTTGTAAAAGTTTGACAAAGTGGCAAAACATAAAAAAGGCACTCGGAAACACAGTCGTAGTAGGGGTTTCAGAGGTGGTGTTTTGTGCAACTATTGAGTGGGAGTAATAATAGGTACTCTAAAAACTGAAGATTAAACAAAAAAGATTTTCAATCAATTAAGTATGTAATTTGTATTAAATTTTTAGACAACTTTTCCAGACTATTTCTAAGGAAGATATTCTCTGGGGATATATGAATATGAAATTTTGCAGATCTCTTTGATTTAATAGGTTTTAAGGGATGATGATTATTTTTTATAAAAATCAATATTTCCTTTAAGCACTCAATATCTTGATGTCCCTCGATATTAATCCCAACAGAATTATCATTTGATAAATAAAATGACCCAACTGCCTTTTCTTTAAAATAAATTAAATACCAGGCTCTATAGGGATTAGACTTTACAAATTTTTTATGTTCTTCAAAATCAGGCATGATTTCGTGACTGATTGAGTGATTTTTCTTGGACAAAAGATCATATAATATATCTATGTCCTTTTTTGAATGTTTTTCTCCAATTCTTTTAAAAGTAATGTTCATAAAATAAGTTTGTATTGATTAATATTATTAGATTTTTTTTCGAAAATAAAACCTACTTTTTCAAAGATTCTAATACTTGGAATATTATCAATTTTTATTTCTGCTACCAGATATTTGATATGTTCAAAATCTTTTTTAAATCTTAATATTGAATTTTTGAGACATAAAAAACCCAAACCCATTCCTTTCATTTGAGGTGAAAGATTAATTGAAACTATTGAAAAATCATTTTGAATATCAAATCTAACAACTCCAATCTTTGACTTATCCATTGATTCTTCGCATATAAGCATATGAATATTTTTATCTTTTAAGGAATTTTTATACCAATTTTCGTGATCTTCCCAAAAAATTTCTTTTGAATTATGAGATTGCAAACGGGTGTTCTTGTCATTTCTCCAATCAAAAATATCTTTTATGTCGTGTTCATCTGCTAATCTAGCGTTTATCATATAGTCTTATATAACATATTATGAATTGGTACTATTATAAGATATTCTTGTTTATGAAGATAAGAAATTAACTAAGTGGATAAAATATAAATTTCTAAATAAATTTAGTAACAGCTGAAATTATATGTCAAAAAACGCAAAAGAAACTTGTTTACGCTGTAGTTATAAAACAAATAAACAAATACTTATGTTTCGATCTTGGTTTAAAAACGATTAATTATGCAATTCAAAGATATTTATGTTGTAGTTCCTGCTTTTAATGAACAAAAGGTAATCAAAGATATTATTAATAGTTTATTAAAAAAATTTTCAAATGTTATTGTTGTAAATGATGGATCAAATGATAGAACCCTTGAAATCATTAATGATATAGATATTAAAGTTTTAAGTCATGAAATTAATTTAGGAGTTGGTGCAGCTGTTCAAACTGGATTTGATTATGTTACAAAAATTCCTAATGCTAAGGCAGTTATTACTTTCGATGCTGATGGCCAGCATCTTGTTGACGATGCTGTTGCAATGGCAAAAGAAATACTGTTGTGTGACGAAGGTATTATTTTTGGGACAAGATTTCCAAAGCATTCTAAAAATATACCTAAAGTAAAAAGATTTGTTCTGAAATTAATTGCCAAAATAACAGATTTAGTAACTGGCGTAACTCTTACTGACGCACATAATGGACTAAAGGCATATAAAATTAGTACTATCAAAAAATTAGAATTACAGTTTTCATCTTATTCTTACGAATCAGAGCTAATAACTCAAGTAGCAAAGAAGAAAATTGATTATAAAGAGATGCCGACAGATATAAAGTATACTAGTTATTCAATTAAGAAAGGTCAAAAATTATTAAATGGATTACTAATAATCGAAGACTTACTTAAATTATGGAAATGAAATTATCATGATCGTAAAGTATTTATTTTTATCTATATTTGTACTTTTATTTTTTTATGGTCTATTGAGACCTTTCTCAAGTATTTTTGCAAAATTATTTCTTATAATTGGCTCAATGTTTGGATTTATTAGTCTTTTAAGCGCTGAATATGTAAATCAAATAGCATTATTCATTGGTGTTGAAAATGCAACATTGTTATATTTATATTTTGGCTTAATTACAATATTTTTAACCATAATAATTACACTCAATAGGTTTGATGAAGTCAACTCACGCATAACAAAATTAACAAGAAAGATAGCGTTACTGGAATCAAAAATTAATAAATAGATTATTTATTTTTGTTTGAAAAATTAATAATCGTAAAAGACAAAAAAGAAACAATCACATCAGATATGAATTTTCCAATTAACAAATTTTCTAAAACAAACTCAGTTAATATAAATAAAAAAAATGAAGATCCGATCGGATTTAAAAATGCAACAATGTAAAAGATAGTATAAAAATTCTGACTACCCTTAAATACATTATTTTTTAAAATTTGAGATGTTAGAAAAACAAAAATAAATCGAATTATAAAATTTAAAAATATGAAGTTTATCAAAATATCTTTTAATAAAAAAAATATTACCATTTCCAAAATATAAAATAATGAAATATAAGCATAGTATTTTATAAATATTGACAAGCTAATTTTTCCTAAAGAAATACCAAGCAAAAGTAAATAATAATAAAGGGATGATTGGTAATAGATATCTCATGTGACTTATTGCAATTAATGGAACAATCAAAACTGTTAAAACTGAAGTGACTTCGTATAAATTTTTTTCAAAAGCAAACTTTAATAGACCATATATCCCAATAGAATGCATAATCAACATCATAATAGAAATTAAAAACTGTATGTAACCATTTAGTCCTCCATAAAAAAATATATTTGTAAAACCATCATTTGCAGCTCCCTCTCTGAAGCCGAGTAAAAAAATAATATTAAATAACCTATTATCATAAAAATTATTATTTTGGATAAAAGTATCTGAAAAAGTTTTATAAAGGAAAAAATTTAAGATTATGAGCATCATCAGGAATAAAGAATATAAATTTATTTTATTTGTTTCTCTAAAATTTTTTATAAATACATATAAAGCATAAAAAAACAAAGGCGGCATTAATGATGCTCTTAAATTTATTAAAATTAGCGACAAAATAAGAAAAATTAAATTTAATTCAATCTTTTTTACCACGTAGTAACATATTAAAAGTATGCCCAAAGGACCAAAAAGATCAGTAAAAAATCTTGGAAAATATATTGCCAGGTAAGGGTGGAATGATAAAAGTAATATAAACAAAATCTGACCCTTCCTATCAAGAAAGTCTTTAAATAACAGATAATAGGAACATATCCCAAAAATATTTATTGAACATGCCAATAAGATAAGTTCAATACTCGAAATAGCATCCTGATTGTTTAATCCAAATGTACATAGGAGCTCGCTATAGAGGACATTTACCATTATATCTCCTGTGCCAATACAATCCTTATATGCTTGCATATCTGGGTATTTAAAAATATCCATACCTAATGAATTTGTGAAGAAAATATATGCAAGATAACAAAATGATAATTTTAGACAAATTAAGAATATTAGATCAGTTCTGTTATTTAGAAGAATTCTCATGAGTTAAACGCTCTTAAATATAAACTCTGTTAAAATGGCAAAGATAATAGGATTTTACAACATGTCAAATTTTTATAAAGAACATTGCATGTGCTGCGGCAAAAATACTGCAAAGAAGAGATTATTATTTGATAAAGCAGACACATTTATTTGTGAAAATTCTTGTATTTTTTCAATACCAAAAATTAACACAAACAAATTATATACACCTGAATACTTTAAAAATTATTATGAAGAGTACGTTGATGAGCAAACAGAAATGCATAAAAAGTTAATATCTTTCTTAAAAAAATACCTTAATGCTGGATCAATATTAGATTATGGGTGTGGAATAGGTACATTCTTACTTAATTTGGAGAAAGAAGGTTTTGAAAATAATGTAGGAATTGATGTTAGCGAATATTCGATATCAATAGCAGAATCAAAAACCTCAATGAGTAATTTTCATACTAATAGAGATTTATTAGAAACTAAAAAATTTGACTGTGTTAGTTTTATTGACAGCATTGCCCATATTGAAGACATAAACGATTTACTATCAAAACTCATTAAAGATAATTTAAATGAAAATGGTGTCGTCTTAATTAGAACCCCAAACATAAATAGTCTATATGTATGGTATGCAAAAGTCATTGGATACTTTTTACCAAAAAGATTTTTAAGTTCATTATTTTTTGTGCCTAATAGACTTTTTCTTTTTAATAAAAAATCAATAAAACTTTTTTTACAAAAACACGGACTTGAAATTCAAGAATATTTTGTTGAACCAGAGTTTCACAAAATATCATCAAATATTACTGGAAGAAATTATATTAAATCTTTATTTGTAGATTTTTTTAGGATTACAATACCATCTATTTTGAATAAAAATAACTCAATAACACTTATATCTAGGTTTAAAAAATAGAATATTGGCGGTAATAGTTTAATGGAAAAAAAATTTAAAAATTCAATCAAAGAAAATGTAGATTGGGATGTCGTAAATGACTTTGGAACAGAGTGGGAAGAGTTTCAGTTTGATTCATATGACATAAATGTTTTGAGAGAAACGTGGAATCAATATTTTGACATTTTCCCATGGGAAGATATTTCTAAAGATTCTGAAGGATTTGATATGGGATGTGGCTCTGGCAGATGGGCACAGTTTGTAATATCAAAAGTAGGTAGGTTAAATTGCATTGATCCAAGTAGCGCAATATATGTAGCTGAAAGTAATTTAAAAAAATATGACAATGCATTTTTTTATAAAGAAACTGTTGATGCATGTTCATTAAAGAATGAATCGCAAGATTTTGGATATAGTTTAGGTGTTCTTCATCACATCCCGGATACACAAAAAGCAATTAAAGATTGTGCAATAAAGTTAAAGAAAGGCGCACCCTTTTTGCTATATTTATATTATGACTTTGAAGATAAGCCAGCTTTATTCAAATTGATATGGAAATTGACAGATCTTCTTAGACTAAAAGTAATATCTAAACTCCCACCAAGAATCAAAAAGACTACATGCAGCATAATAGCAATAACAATCTATTATCCTCTTGCAAAATTTTCAAGGATGTTAGAAATTCTGGGAATAAACGTTGAGAATATGCCTCTTTCAGATTATAGGAATAAATCATTTTATATAATGAGGAATGACGCTCTTGATAGATTTGGAACCAAACTTGAACAAAGATTTAGCAAAAAAGATATTACAAATATGCTGAAAAATTCTGGCTTCCACAAAATAACATTTTCGAATAGAACCCCTTATTGGACGTGTATTAGTTATAAAGCTTAAAGTGAATAGTACAAAAGAATCTCTTAAAACTTTACTTAAAAATGTAAAAACAATTGCCTTAGTAGGCGCAAGTCCAAACTCAAAAAGAGATAGTCACAAAGTTATGAAATACCTAATTAAAAACGATTATGAAGTTTTTCCAGTTAATCCAAATGAAGCAAATAAAAAAATTCTTGGAAGAAAATGTTTTTCAAATCTAAAAGAAATTGATCAAGAAATTGATATGGTAGACATATTTCGTTCAAAGAAATTTGTTAAAGAGATCACGAAAGATGCAATTAAAGCAGGAGTTAAAGTAATTTGGACGCAAGAAGGGATAATTGATAAAAAATCTGCATTTATTGCCAAAAATAAAGGTATCAAGTTTGTAATGGATGAATGCCCTATGAAGGTACTTAAGAATTAAATTGGACTATTAAACACATATAGCATTTAATTAAAATATGAAAGATATTCAAGAACATATACTCTTAACAGATCTTAATGATAATGGCATTCTTCGTCTCACCTTGAATGATATAGGCAACAAAAATGCTCTATCTGAATCAATGATGCATAAACTTTTAAAAGCAATATCGAAGGCGTCAAAAGATAATTCTGTAAGAGTGATTATAATTACATCCACTGGAAATGTTTTTTGTTCAGGGCACAATTTAAAAGAAATTAACGAAGCTAATAAAGAAGAAGATAAAGGCAAATCATATTATTTAGATTTATTTAAGACCTGCTCTAAATTAATGCAATTAATTATTAACTGTCCAAAACCAGTTATTGCAGAAGTTAATGGAATTGCCACGGCAGCAGGTTGCCAGTTGGTAGCATCGTGTGATTTAGCTATTTCGTCTAATTCTTCAAAATTTGCAACTCCTGGAGTAAATATCGGTCTATTTTGCTCCACACCCATGGTTGCTCTCTCAAGAAACGTAAGTAAAAAAGATTCTATGAAGATGCTTTTAACAGGAGATATGATATCTGCAGATGAAGCAAAAAGAATCTCACTTATCAATGACTGTGTCCCGGATGACCAACTTACAAAATCAGTTATGGATTTAGCAAAAAAAATATCTGAAAAATCTCTGGCAGTTTTAAAAATTGGTAAAGAAGCATTTTACAAGCAATTACAGCTTAATATTGAAGATGCATATGAATACACATCAATGGTAATGACAAAAAATATGATGATTGATGATGCTTCTGAAGGAATAAGTTCTTTTTTAGATAAACGTAACCCAAAATGGAAAAATAAATAATGAATGATCCGTTAGATCTAAAAAAGTTTATTAGGACAGTAAATGATTTCCCTATTGATGGGATAGTATTTAGGGATATTACAAGTTTAATTGAAACACCTGAGGCTTTCATTAAGACTTGTGATCAATTAACAAAAATTACTAAAGAATTTAATGCTGAAATTATTACAAGCATAGAAAGTAGAGGATTTATTTTTGCAGGAACTATAGCAAGAGATTTGGGTTTGCCATTTGTTCTTGCTCGAAAGCCAGGAAAACTTCCAAATGAAACATTTCAAAAAAGTTTTAATCTTGAGTATGGAAGTACTTCAATAGAGATTCAGAAAAATACAAATATTAGGAAAGGTCAGAAAATTGTAATTGTTGATGACTTAGTAGCAACTGGAGGTACTGCAATCGCATGTGCTGAATTGTTGACAGAAAATTTTAATGTAAGCAACGAAGATATTTTGATTCTATCTATTATTGACTTGGCTGGCCTTGGAGGAAGTAAATTAATTAAAGAAAAAGGATTTTCTATAAAAACAATAGTAGATTATGACTGATTTATTTGGCCGATTAATTATTGATATAGATGGAAAAAATCTTTCCAATGATGACAAAACAATACTTTCAAGCAAACATATTGGAGGTTTAATACTTTTTTCAAGAAATTTTGATTCATATGATCAACTTGATAATTTAATAAAAGAAGTTCATTTGATCAAAGAAAATATAATCATAGCTGTAGATCAAGAGGGTGGAAGAGTGCAACGGTTTGAAAAAGAATACACAAAGATACCCTCAATGCAAGATGCTTCTCTTTTTGCAAAAGAGAATGATGATAAAGAGTTTATAAAAGATTTAGCTTGGTTGATCTCTAGTGAGTTAATTGCAGTAGGTATAGATATTAACTTTGCTCCTGTTTTAGATATCAATAGAAATATTTCAAGCATAATAGGAAATAGATCTTTTTCAAATGATATCCTTGAAGTAATAGATAATGCTTCAGATTATATTGATGGAATGCATGAAGCAGGAATGAAATCTACAGGAAAACATTTTCCTGGTCATGGAAACGTAGTTGAAGACAGTCATATAGAACTTCCAGTTGATGAAAGAGAACTTCATGAATTATTAAATGAAGACTTAAAACCTTATATTAAATTAAGTGATAAATTAGATGTAATAATGTGTGCCCACATATTATTTTCTAAAGTTGATAGTAAAATCCCCAGTTTTTCAGATACTTGGATTAATAATGTTCTAAGAAATAAGCTTAATTACAAAGGTTTAATATTAAGTGATGATCTATCTATGCTTGGATCTGGAAACGATAGTCTTATTAACAAGGTGAAAATGTCATTGAATGCAGGATGCGATATGGTAATAATTTGTAATGATAGATCTGGAGTAAAAGAAGTAATCGAGTACTTAGATAAAACTGATGTTGAACAAACTTCAGGCATATCTGAAATTAAGAGTTCAAAAAAAATTAATTGGAATGATCTTTTAAATAATAACAGAGCATTAGCAATTAAAGAAAAACTAAAAAATATGAGGAATTAATATGAGAAGAATAGTTACCGGAAATAATGATAATGGAAAATCAATTGTTACCATAGATGGACCACCAGCTAGATCAATTGGTGAGGATGTTGGTGGATTATTTGAGTTATGGAACACTGATGGAAATAAAGTTATTTCAACTGATTTAATTGATAGAGCAGATGATGAGATTATCTTATCTCCAACTAGAGGTGGTACTAAATTCAGATATTTTCAAATTAATCCGCTCCCTGAGGGGGTACCAGAAGATATGCTTCAGGAAATAGCAGCTGATGCTTTTGAAAAAGTTGGTGCAGCGCATCATAGAGTTGACACTTCAAAACATCCAGCAATGCATAAAACTGAAACCGTCGATTACATTATTCTTTTGCAAGGTGATGTAACTTTAATCTTAGATGAAGAGGAGGTTGATATAAAACCATTTGATGTTGTTGTTCAAAGAGGAACTAATCACGCATGGGTTAATAATGGAACTGAACCAGCGTTATTAATAGCGGTTTTAATTGATAGTGATATTAAATAGCTAGTTAAAAACCAGCTTCCCCAGATTCAATGACTTCATAATAATCCCTTTCCAAAGGGACATAAGTGCTTTGCCCAGGTTTCTTTATAAAAACTTGATTTCCCTTAACTTTATCTAAATGATAAGCCTCTTCCCTGAGGTCGTTCTTTTTCAACTTGAACGTTCCAGTTGTCTCAAGTTCTTCAATTATTCTCACAAATATAGGCTGAGCATAGCTAGGTAATTTATCTATTACAAATGATGAAAAATCATCCCAATTAAATTCATCAAGATTACAATTAAATGCGACCATTCCAGCACGACCTTCACTTTTTGGAACTTTAACTCCATATACATTTGCCATATTCACATGCTCAAATGAATTTAAAATTTCTGCAACTTCATTTGTTGATACATTTTCAGATTTCCATCTGAATGTATCTCCAACCCTGTCTACAAACTGGTAATGTTTTCTACCTAACGAAAATCCAACATCCATAGTTTTAACAAGATCTCCAGTATTAAACCAACGATCTCCGTCCACCATCACATTTGATACAACCTTTTCTTTGCTTGCTTTTTTATCTGTATAGCCGTTATAAATGGCGTTTGGACCTATTTCAACAAGCAATAAGCCTGGTTGATGATCATCAACTTCAATATATTTATCATTTTTATCTTTGACTAACTTATCTTCAGCTACATCATATTTAAAAATTCCTACTTTAGCATTTGTCATACCTATCGTTTCATCTTTGTTTAGCAGATTCATGAATAAAGCATTACCTTCACTGGCACCATATATTTCAACAATTCTTTCAACATCAAATCTATTTCTAAAACAATCCCAAAGATCAGGTCTTAAGCCATTCCCAACCATTTTTGATATTGGATTATTAACTTCTTCCTCAGATGGCTCTTGAAAACTTAGATATCTACAAAGTTCACCAACATATACGAATGCGGTTGTATTAAATTGTTTTGCTTCTTTCCAGAATGCAGACGCTGAAAATTTTCTTCTTATAAATGTAGCTGCACCAACTTGAACACATGCACAAAGTCCAAGCATTAAACCTGTAGAATGATATAAAGGTAAACAGTTATACATGCAGTCAGAGCTGTCAATCCTGTAACCTCCTTTTGATATGTTTACTGATGCTGCAATAATTTTTGAATTTGGAAATAGTGCTGCCTTTGGAACTCCAGTTGTACCTGAAGTAAATATATAAAATGCTGTATCTTTTGCAGTAACTTTGCTAGTTATACTTAAGTTATTATATTTAGATGTATCAATTAATGTATCTAAGTTAGATGCCCATTGAGGACATTCATAATTACTAACATCTTTAACCCAATATATATCAGATTTATCTTTAATGTTAATTTCATCAAGAACTTCTTCAAGAGAGGAGACAAGTTCAGCACCTATAATACATTTTTTGGAGTCAGATGAGTTAATGCAATGAATAAGAGGGTTTCCCGTCAAACTTGTATTAATAAGAACGCCAATGGCTCCAATTTTATTAAGAGCTAAAATGCTAATAATATAATTTGGTCTATTTTCCATGAAAAGAACAACCCTATCGCCATGTTCTACGCCATCATCAATTAGTTTATTTGCTAAAGCATTAGCTGCTTTATTCGTTTCGTTATAAGTCCATTTCTCATTTTCAAAATAAATAAAGTTATTGGAACCAAACTTTGTTACAGTTTCCTCAAAAGAGTGCGCCAATGATGCGTTGTCATCTGGGCTTGGAAACTCATATCTCATTAGAGGAATGAGATATCTAAGCTCACCTAATACTCTAAAAAACTCTCTTATTTTTTTAAACATTTAATTAATATATATATTTTTAATATTATAATGCCTAATCATTTTTGTAGGAATTATTATGACTGACTTAAATCAATACGACTTTGTAATTTATGGAGCAACTGGATTTACAGGAAAACTTGTTGTCGAATATGCAATTAATCAATACGGCAATAATGGTGACCTTTCATGGGCTATTGCAGGAAGAAATAGTGAAAAACTTAAAAAAGTTAAGGATAGTTTCAATCCTCCCTCTGATATTGATATGTTGATAGTAGATAGTAATGACCAGGCATCTATTGACGCAATGGTAAGACAGACAAAATGTGTATTAACCACTGTTGGTCCATATCAATTATATGGTGAAAAAATTATTACATCGTGTATATCATCTGGAACTGATTATGTTGATTTGTGTGGAGAGCCAGCTTTTATGCATAAAATTATTTCAGAACATTCTGAAGAAGCAAAACAAAAAGGCTCAAGAATAGTTTTCTCTTGTGGATTTGATAGCATTCCTTTCGATCTCGGAGTTTTATTTGTTCAAGAGGAAGTAAAGGCAAAGTTCAATAAATATGCTCCTTCAGTAAGGGGAAGAGTAAGGGACATGAATGGAGAGTTTTCTGGCGGAACGGCTGCATCCATGAAGGCAACGATGGCTGCATTGCATTCAAACCCTGATCTTATTAATGTTCTTATTAATCCTCATGCTTTATGTGAAGGTTTTCATGGCGTTCAACAAGATGACGACTCTAAACCAAAATATGATGAAGAGCTTGATACTTGGGTAGCACCTTTTTTCATGGCTCCAATAAATACCAAAAATATTCATCGCTCTAATAAATTGTTAAATCATATTTATGGAGAAGATTTTAAATATAATGAAATGTGGATTCAGGGATCAGGAGAAGAGGGTAAAGCTGCTGCAGAATTTATATCAACAATGAATCCCTTAGGAGATGCTCCAGAGCCAGGTGAGGGACCCTCTAAGGAATCAAGAGAAAATGGAAATTACGATGTTCTTTTTTGTGCAGATTTAGATGATCAAACTATCAAAGCCTCAGTTAGCGGAGACATGGATCCTGGTTATGGATCAACTTCTAAAATGATAACAGAAAGCGCAGTTTGTCTTGTTAAAGATTGTAAAGATTTACCTGGTGGCATTTATACGCCAGCTGCATCAATGGGTGAAAAATTGATCAAAAGATTAGAGAGAAATGCAGGACTTTCTTTTAAAGTAGAATAGCTTAAAGCTTTCCCTTTTCTCTTAATTCTGATCTAATTTTTGTAGCACTTATGGAAGATATTTCTTCATCGAATGATTCTTCTTCAAATACATAACCAACTCCTCTACCATAAGTAATGTTGGTTACATTTGGCACAAGCATTATTTCATATTCTTTGCCTCTCTCGTAACCATCTTTTAAAAGATTTTCCTCAATATTTTTACAAACATCTTCCCAGGAAAATGGATTATCATCTTGTCCTTTTCCACCTGATGATCCCTCAACATCTCTCACCTGAATAATTACCTGACCTGTTTTTTTTACAGATCTTTTAAATAATTCTTGATGACCTTTGTGCCATGGTTGCCACCTTCCTAGCATTTGAACAGTTGGCTTTTTCCAATTAAACATTTTCTAAAATTTTAGCTGCAATAGTTTCATGATTTGTGTCATTCATTTCTATGACTTCATAATCTACTTCACTCGGCTCCTCAAACA
>CACCOR010000004.1:0-90952 GCA_902547695.1 uncultured SAR86 cluster bacterium
CATGCCAGAATTGCCTGAGGTTGAAACAACCGTAAGAGCAATAAGCAAATTTCAAAATAAATTACTAAAAGAAATTATTGTTCACAATGCAAACCTACGTTGGAAGGTTGATAAAAATATTAGTCAACTTTCAAAAAACAAACTTATAAAAGAAATTACTCGAAGAGCTAAGTACATACTTATTCACTTTAATGACTCATCGCTAATGATTCATTTGGGTATGTCCGGAAAATTAAGAATACAGAGCATAGGAAACAACTTTTTTAAAAAGCATGATCATATTGAACTTATCTTTGATAAAGAAAAAATTGTTTTTAATGATACTAGAAGATTTGGATCTATTCATTTTACAAAAAGCTTCAAAAATCATAGGTTAATAGAGAATCTTGGTGTTGAGCCGTTATCGAGAGAGTTTAATAAAGATTATCTTTTTGAGATTTGTAGAATAAAGAATATCCCTATAAAGAAGTTAATAATGGATCAAAAAGTTGTGGTTGGGGTTGGAAATATTTATGCTTCAGAAAGCCTTTTTCTTGCAAAAATTAAGCCTAACAGGCTTTCAAAAAAAATTTCACTTAAAGAATGTGATCAGTTAACAAATGCTATTAAAAGAGTCCTAAGATATGCAATTCGTAAGGGTGGAACAACCCTAAAAGATTTTTATTCTGCTGACGGAAGTGAGGGTTACTTTAATTTAAATTTAAACGTTTATGATCGTGAAGATGAAAATTGCAAAAATTGTAAATCAAAAATAAAAAAAGTAACTATTGGACAAAGAGCTTCATTCTTTTGTGGTAGTTGTCAGAACTAGGAATCAAGTTTTGCTTTTAAAGCTTGCTCAACACTTGGATGAACAAATTTAGAAATATCTCCTTTGAGGTCACAAATTTCTTTTATTAAGCTTGATGAAACATATATTAAACTCTCTTTGGGTGTTAAAAATATACTTTCAATATCAGGAGCTAATGACCTATTCATTGTTGCCAATTGAAATTCGTACTCAAAATCTGAAACAGCCCTTAGACCTCTTATTATTGCGCACGCATTATGTTCTTTAGCAACATCAACAGTTAATTGTCTTGGAAATCCAATCACATCAACCTTATCGTTATCTTTATAAATAGTATTGGCAAGTTTTATCCTATCTTCTAATGAAAATAATGGATTTTTTGTTTCGCTTTTAGCAATTGCAATGATAATTTTATCAAATAAACCTGATGCCCTATCTATGATATCCATATGTCCAAATGTTATTGGATCAAACGAACCTGGGTAAATTGCTACTTTCATATATGTTGCATAATACTAAACATTAGAATTTAATCAAAATAATTCAAAAAAATGCGATTTTACGCAAAAACCCTAAATTTGATAGATTTTTGAGTTTTTTGTATCATATTAGGTTCATATGAAATGGGGGGAGTAAATTATTGCTCCACTACTTATATAAGGAGTTATATATGAAATTTTTATTAACACTTGCAGGCGTGGTTGCGCTTCCTGCTTTTGCTTCAGATCTAAGCACAAGTGATATGACAGGAATGTCATTCTGGATAGTAACTGCTGCTATGCTTGCTGCTACAGTATTCTTCTTTGTTGAAAGAGATAGAGTACACGGCAAATGGAAAACTTCATTATCAGTTGCTGGTTTAGTTACTGGTGTGGCGTTTTGGCATTATCTATATATGAGAGGTGTTTGGGCCGATACAGGTACATCTCCTACCGTATACAGATATATCGACTGGTTAATTACAGTGCCGCTTCAAATTATCGAGTTCTACTTGATTCTTAAAGTTTGCACTAACGTAAGCTCTGGTCTTTTCTGGAAACTACTTGGAGCATCTTTAGTAATGCTTATTGCTGGTTTCATGGGAGAAACTGGTTCTGCTCCAGCTAATGCAGCTGGTATCGTTGGAGTAATTGCTTGGTTATATATCATTTATGAAGTATTTTCTGGTGAAGCTGGAAAACTTAATGCTTCAAGTGGTAATGCTGCTGCTCAAAGTGCCTTTGGAACAATTAGATTAATTGTTACTATAGGTTGGGCTATTTATCCAATAGGATATTGGGTAGGTGTCGGAGCAAATGCTGACATGGCAAACGCTAACTTAATATACAACTATGCTGATTTTATTAACAAAATCGCATTTGGTTTAGCTATTTATGTAGCTGCTGTTAGCGACTCAGAATAATATTTTTTATTCAGAAAAACCCAGCTATATGCTGGGTTTTTTTATGGTTGAATTTCTTCTCCATTCCAAGCGTAAAATTTACCGGAATCATCAGAAGTTAGACTATCAATAACTTCTAAGAGTTTTGAAGCACTGTGATCTGGTGTAAAAAGATTATAAGACTGAACATTCTTCTCAAATGGCTTACTTAAATTACTTTTTACAGTACCTGGCTGCAATCCAATAAAGATTGAATTTGGATTTGATCTTTTAATTTCTATACTAAAATTTTTCACTATTTGATTAAGTGCCGTTTTACTTGCACGATAAGAGTACCAGCCACCAATCTTATTATCTGAAATACTTCCAACCCGAGCACTTAGAAAAGCAAAAACATTTTTATTATCTTTATTTAGAAAAGGAATAAAGTATTTACCAATTAACGCCGGTCCAACTGTATTTATCATCAAAACTTTTTTGAATTTATCAGCAGAAATATCACGGATACTTTTTTCAGGATATACATCACTGTCATTGTGAAGTATTCCTGTGGCCACAAATATTAAGTCAAATCTTATATCATCTGGAATTTTATTAACTGCATCTTTAATAGATTCTTCGCTTTCAATATCTATATAGATATTTTTGCTTTTCTCGGAAGAGTTATCTGAAGTAGATCTTGAAAAGTTGTACACAGATTCAATTGATGCATCATCTAGAAGAATTTTAGATACAGCGTTACCAATTGCTCCAGAAGATCCAATTACTGCCACATTTTTTTTCATAGACTATATATATGGACACTTAAAAATAAAAGAAGAGGTAGAGATAGGGTTGTGCCCTATCTCTAATTGAAAATATATTAATTATTTTTGATACTTCGCTGCTTCCTCTGAACCGTCAGTTGCAGTACCTTTGGTATAAGAGTGAGCACCCATACCAGCTAGATCTCCATTTTGAACGATCAAATATGGCTCTCTAATAGGTTTACCTTCAAAGAAACACTCCAATATTTCTCTTACACCAGCAGCATACCTTGCCTGAGCAGACAATGATGTTCCCGAAGTATGAGGAGTCATTCCATGGTTGGGCATTGTTCGCCACACATGATCATTAGGTGCTGGTTGAGGAAACCAAACGTCTCCAGCATATCCACTTAATTGACCCGATTCTAATGCCCTAGCAATTGCATCTTTATCACAAATTTTTCCTCTTGCGGTATTAACAATATATGCACCACGTTTCATCTTACTAATCATCTCATCATTAAATAAATGTTCTGTCTTTGGATGAAGCGGACAGCTAATGTTAACAACATCACAAACAGCAACCAAAGATTCTACAGAGTCATGATAAGTAAGATTTAATTCAGCCTCTACTTCTTCAGAAAGTCTATGAATATCAAAGTAATGTAAATGAACATCGAAAGGTTTCATTTTTCTTAGCATGTCAATACCAATTCTTCCAGCGGCAACTGTTCCAACATGCATACCTTCAACATCATATGATCTTTGAACAGCATCAGCTATATTCCAACCACCTTCTTTCACAATCCTATGTTGGTTATGATAGTCTCTAACCATTGATAAGATCATCATAACTATATGTTCTGCTACAGATCTAGAATTGCAATAAGTAACTTCCACGACATCAACGTTATTGTCCATAGCTGCTTGTAAGTCAACATGATCAGAACCAATACCAGCTGTTATAGCCATTTTTAAATTTGGAGCAGACTCCATCTTGTCTCTTGTAAGATAATAAGGAAAAAATGGTTGTGATATAACAATATCAGCATCAACTAATTCTTTATCAGCCTGGCATCCTTCTCCATCTTTATCAGAAGTAACAACTAGTGTATGTCCAGCGTCTTCCAAGAATTTTCTTAAACCCAACTCTCCAGAAACACATCCAAGAAGTTCACCAGGTGTAAAATCTACAGAACTAGGTGAAGGAAGTGACATCCCATCAGGATATTTATCTAATTTTGGTAAATCATCCCTAGCATATTTGTCAGGCATTCCATTAACTGGATCATCATAAAGTACACATAATATTTTCATTTATTTCCCCAATATAATTAACTTCGCTAATGTTAAAACAAAATAAATTAAACACAACAATTTATTTAAAATAAATTATTAACTCTTTAGCCTTTCGAAATATTAAAAAAACTTGTAAAAATCTTAAGAATAAGCATTTTCTATGAGTACAAATGAAAATATGGGTACATTTAGACGTTATTTTTAAATTTAAATTGAAATAAAATAAAAATAATGTAAAAATATGGGTACATTATGAGTACAAATGAGGACAAATACCTTGTTTTAAGGGGTAAAAATAAGGATATATATTTCATACAAAAGCGAGTTTCAAAGGATATTTCTAAAATTATTGGCAAAGAATTTATTAAAAAATCTCTAGGAACATCTAATATACATATTGCAAGGCAAAAAAGAGATCAAATTCTTAAAGAATTAGAGGAAATTTCCTCAAAAGTGACTTTAGATAAAGAAAATATCATAGAAAATGAGGATTCTATGGATATTGTCAGTGTAACTACCAACAAAAATTCAGAAATTGATCATGAGAGAGATAAAATGGAAGATGAAATTAGTACAAAAAAGCAAAAATTTAATATTTTTTCTTTAAAACTACCTAATAACAAAGAGGAATTGATAATGAATATTGATAAATTTATACCAATTGGAATAGTAATATTAACTTTGTTTATAGCTTTTGTTGTTTAATCTTACTTGTTAATAATTTTAAATATGCTTCGTTTAAAAAGTTTTTATTAAATTTATTAATATACTTGGCCCAAATTAATTCGGTATAAGTGTTCATTAGACTCCATCTCTTTATTTTTTTATTTACCTCCTTGGTATTCCCTTCTATTCCATAGCCAAATAAAAATTTACTAATTTCTGAATTATTAAGATTTAATGAATCTATAATTTTAGATATATCGAAATATTTATTGTTGATACTTGAATATTCAAAATCAATAAAAAAAATATTATTTTTACTCATCAAAATATTCTTAGCATTTAAATCATTATGACTAAATACATTTTCATTTTCATGCACCTTTAAATCATTAAAAAGTTCAATAGCTTCCTTAAGATAATTATTTTTACTTTCTGAATTTAGTTTATTTATATATAAATTAAATTGATCCTTATAAGTTTTTGTTCTTTTATTAAATTTTATTTGATGAAATTTTTTTAACTGCTCTCCAATACTTTGTATATTTTTTACTACTTTATTCTTCGATTCTATTTCTATATATTCATAAATTAATAATCCAATTTTTTTTTCATAAAACAAAATATTGGGTGTAACATTTTTTTTTGAGATATTTTCAATCACTCCACTTTTTAAATATTCGTTTATTATCAAATTAAAATTATTTCTTTTTGTTAATTTAAAAATTGATTTTCTTCCATTGAATTCTCCTAGAAATATCTCTGACGTTTCTCCATCATTAATTTTTTTAAAAATTTTAAAATTAAAATCTCTTTCATTTAAAATGATTTCTAATGTATTCATTTATTTTCTTTTAACTTTTTATTCCATGATTTATATCCAAATATAATAATAATTAGATAAATAAAAAATAGTATGGATGTTAAATATAACTCTCTTGAATAAAATAGATATATTGATATTGAATCAATCACAAACCAGTAAATCCAATTTTCGATTATTTTTTTTGCAACCATATATGTTGTGATGATTGCACCAAAAGTTGTTAATGCATCTAAAAATGGAAATACTGCATTTGTATATTTCTCTAAAATATCTTTTGAAATTATTGCTAAGATTACAACTATACCTACAGCATATAAATGATTAATTTTTTGCCATTTCTTAATTCTTATTTCGTATTGTTCATTTGATAATTTATTCCATTGTTTCCAACCATAAATAGCCATTCCTACATAAAAGACTTGAAGAATCGCCTCCATTAATAGTCCAGCATTTAGCATAATATAAAAGTATAAAGATGAGCTAATTATTGCCGCATACCAACACTTTACGTCTTCTTTTGCAGCTAAGACTAAATATAATATTGCTGTTATTACAGCAATGATTTCAAGGCTTAAATTTAACATAAAAGTTAAAAATTATATCTCAGAGATATGCCAATATTTCTAGGGTCTCCTTGTCTTCTGTATAAAGTATCAATAAAGTTTGGTGCTTCGTTACCAAAGTAAAATCCTCTCGTTGAGTAATATTTATTAAATATATTTCTTATCCAGAGATCAGCAGAAAAATCAGAATTCGAGTATCCAAATATTATGTTAGTCAATTGATAGCTTTTAGATTGATTGTCATGTGAATCTGAATAATAAAAACTACTTTTTCCGTTAATGTCTAATTTTAAATAAAGATTATTTTTAAGATTTAGATTTCCTCCAATCGAATAAGAGTGCTCAGGCGCATGAGCTTGTGACCTACCTTCTAAATCAATTCTTGATTCCCAATTCTTAATTTTTGTTTTAAGAAATCCTAAGTTAGCAAATAAATATAAGTCATCTCTTAGAAAATAATTTGAAGTGATTTCAATTCCATAATTCTCACCCTCAGCAGCATTTTGAGTTAAATATGAAAAAGTATTAGGATCGGTCGGGTCAACTTGTCTTGAAATCAAAACTTGTTGATCTTTTCTTTCAGAGAAAAAAATTACAAATGAATAATTTAAATCCCTATCCTTTAAGTTTGAGCTTATGCCAAATTCATAATTAGTTAGATATTCCGGATCATAAATAAGAGATTGTCTTACTAAATTATCTGTGGCATCAAGACCCAGATTAAATCCACCTTGTTTATATCCTCTTGCAATTGAAAAATAAATATTTGAATCATTGTTGGTTTTTTTGACTAGTGAAATTTTTCCTCCACTCATATTGTCTGAAGGATTAAAAGATTCATTATTTGAATCTTTATATTTTGAATCCCAATTTTCTAATCTCAAACCAAAAGCAAGTTTAGTTTTATTCGTTAAAAAATAATCAATATTTCCAAACAATGATAAATTTTCAGATTTATAATTTCTTGAAATTGAAGATTCACTAACATATGGTCCAAATGGGTCAGACGGATCTCCATAAACTCCATCATCTTTAGTAAGATTTGATTCATCTAATTCACTAAAGTCAAAACCAAAGACCCACTCAAATGGATTACTTTGAGAAAAATCTTTATTTATTGACAAAAAACGTATTTCTTGACTTAAAGTGTCTCTCTTTCTTAATGTTTCAGAAAAATAATCATAAGTATATGGAAAATGCGAGTCAGAATTACCCCAATCTGCATCATAACTGAAAACAACGTCAGTTTTTGTTGAGCTTGTTAAACTTTGTAAATCAAAATTATTAAAATTCTTTGTTATTTTTATTCCAATTGAGTCCGTTATTTGTGAATCCATTCCTGGACGATCTGATAAAGTATTTAAGCTTCCATCAATTGTCCAAATATCAGCTGGGTCATCCATATCAACTTTTGAAACAAGAAAATTAATATTTGTAGTTTCATCAATTTCCCAATACAGTTTGTAACGCAAAGTAAGCTCATCTTTTTTTGATGTATCTGATTTATTTAAGTAAATATTTTTTCTAAATCCATCAGCATAGTCTGTTCTCACTACCAAACGATATTTCATTTTTTCATTCTTTAATGGTCCTCCAAAAGCAACACCAATATTTTGAGTTCCATAATCTCCAAGAGTTAGTTCTGAAGTCCCTTCAAATTTATCTGTTGGATCTTTAGTTTTTATGTAAATCAATCCTGCCAAAGCATTTGCGCCTGTTCTAGATCCTTGAGGTCCACGAAATACTTCAACTTGATCAACATCAAATAAAGTTGCAATGCCTCCCTGACCAGAATAGTCGATGTCATCGATAAGAAAACCAACAGAAGAATTTGGTGTTCCCTGATAACCGGATCTTTCTCCTATACCTCGTATTTGAAAATATCTTGCTCTAGAGTCTGAAGCTGCATAATTTAAATTTGGTACAAGATATGAAAGTTGCTGAAAATGTTTTATAGCTTGTGACTTAATTTTTTCTGACTGAATAATTAAGATACTTGAATCTTCTTCAAGAATAGATTTTTCTCGATATTCACCTTTTACAATTATTTCCTCAATATCTTGAGTGAAGACTGTAAATGAGAACAACAAGATAAATATAAATAGAATTTTTTTTCTGATATACATATGCAATTCCTCCGCAACTATTGTGTTGATCAGGTTCAAAGAGTTTCAAAAGATCTCAGGCAAAATTGCCACCCCTTTGCATTAATTAAATAATATGTCAGATTTTCAATTAAATCCAACATGATCTAAATGTAATTAAAATATTTGAGATTAATTAGATATTTCTTTTAAAGCGTAACCATAAATCTCTGAAATCTGATTTATTATTTTATCTTTTGGAGTACCAGCTCCATGCCCCGCTCTATCTTCAATTCGAATTAATATTGGATTTTCGCATCCCTGATATTCTTGAAGTTTAGCTGCAAATTTATATGAATGAGAAGGAACAACTCGATCATCACGACTTGCCGTAGTTACCAATGTAGTTGGATAACATTTATCTTTTTCAATGTTATGAAGTGGACTATAAGCTAAAAGATTTTCGAACTCATCTTTTTTATCTACGGATCCGTAATCACTTTCCCATGCCCAACCAATCGTAAATTTACTGAATCTCAACATATCAAGAACTCCAACTTGTGGAATAGCAACTTTGAATAAATCCGGATTTTGTAACATGGTAGCTGCAACAAGAAGTCCTCCATTTGAACCACCAATAATTGCAGTAGTTTTTTCAGATCCAATATTATTCTCATGAAGAAATTTTGCAGCAAATGCAAAATCATCAAAAACATTTTGTTTGTTTAATAACATTCCAGCTTCATGCCATTCACTGCCATATTCTCCACCGCCTCTTAAATTTGCTACAGCGTATACTCCACCTAAATTTTTCCATGCAGCATGGGTTTTTCTAAAACCTGGTAAAAGAGAAATGTTAAATCCTCCATATCCGTATAACATCAAAGGAGTATCTTGATTTATTTCTAGACCTTTTTTGTAACTAATATGTATAGGAATTTTTGTTCCGTCTTTTGAAGGATAAAATTTTAGCTCTGAAACGTAATCCTCTGACTCATATCCATCAATTTCTTCTTTCCAAAAAAGATTCACATCTAATGTATCTAAATTAATTTCATATATCTCCCTTGGAGTAACGTAATTTGAAATTGAAAAATAAGTTTCAGTGTCATCGATCTCTCCACCAAATCCTCCAATGGTTCCATTTTTAGGTAACTCAAGATCTTGAACAAAGTTTCCTGACAAATCAAAAATTTTTATACTGGAAAAAGTATCGACTAAATAATTTATTACAAATGAATTATTTATAACATTTACAGACCGAATAGAATTTTTTGATTCTTGTATAACGTCATTCCATACAAAGGAGCCATTTTTTATTTCTAAATTAACAATTTTCCCATTTGGAGCACCTTCTGTAGTATAAAACCATAAAATGCCATCTTTGCTGTCTATAAAACTATATGCCCCTATCAATTCATCAATTAAAGGAATGAATTTTTCACCAGCATTTAACTGTATATATAGCCTATTTCTCTCATCTGTTCCTTCGGATATAGATAAAATCTTAATATTAGAATCTTCTATTACATTTATGCCCCAACCCCATCTTGGTTGATCTGGATTTTCATATACAACATAGTCTTCAGATTGATCTGTACCAATTTTATGAAACATTAATTTTGGAGACTCATTTACTTCCTTTAAAAGCTCTCCCTGTGGCTCATCATATTTTTGATAGAAAAAACCTGAATCATCATTCTCCCAAGATGCACCTGAAAATTTAGCCCATTTAATTTCGTCTTCAAGCACTTCACCGGTTTCAATATCTAACACTTTCCAAACTCTCCAGTCTGATCCTCCATCAGAAATTGAAAAAGCAATCATATCAGCTGAATTATTTACACTAGTGCCGCCTAAAGATATGGTCCCATCATCTGAAAAAGTATTTGGATCAATTAAGACACGCTCATCACACTTGTCACAATCCTTGATCATTAATTTACTCTGTTGGAAAGATCCGTCATTGAAATAGTAAAAAGTCTTGCCTTCCTCCTTATAAGGGATAGAAATAGATTCATTCTCCCAAATTTGCTCAAGATAGTTTGCTATGTCCTTTTTATAATTATTTTTACTTATAAATGTTTTAGTAAATTTATTTTGTCTCTTGACCCAATCAAGAGAATCATTGCTTGTAAAATCTTCAAGCCATCTGTAGGAATCTGATATTTCGTATCCATGAATAGTTTCAGTAAATTCTTCTTTTTTAGTTTCAGGATAACCAGATGTTTTCTGATTTGAACAAGATATGATAATTAATATTAAAAATATATTTAGACATAATTTACACATAGATTGCATATTACTTTACAATTGCCGTATGAATCAATTTAAAAGTTCTTGGGAATTTACATTTTCAAATTGGAAATATTTTTTAGCTTTAGGTTTGCCCCTAATAGTCATAGAAAGTTTATCAGCTTTTTTAATAATACCTCTTGGAGAAATGACTCAACCAGAAGATTTCGTAGGATTTTTTGAATCAAATGGGTTAATAATCGGACTAGTTACCATCACTGGTTTAGTCTTACAAATTTCACTTATTGGAGGGCTTTGGGTAAGCTACATGGCAATTGACTCCAATCAAGATATAAATCCAATTAATGCATTACAAGCTGGTCTTGCAAAATTTTTTCCAATCCTCGGTGCATATATATTAATAGTTATAGCGTCAGCATTTGGGTTCCTTTTGTTAATACTTCCAGGTATTTACCTAACTGCAAGATTTTCTTTATATGCAGCTCATATTATGTTTGAAGATAGCAAAGTTTTTGAATCGATAGGTGCCTCATGGGAAAAAACAGATGAACATGGATCAAGGTTGTTTATGTTCACTTTAATTTTTGCTCTTTTAATATTATTTTCAGTTTTAATTGTTAGTAGTGTTGTGCCTGCCGGTTTTGCTCAAGCACTTATAAATTCTTCTATTGAATATGCGATGACCATTACATTAGGTTATATATATTTCACTCTTTATAAATCAATTAAAACTAACTAGATTAATTGTCCAAATCTTAATTCAAAGGTAGAATGCTCATTCGTTATAGGGCCTGTAGCTCAGTTTTGGTTAGAGCGTTCGACTGATAATCGAGAGGTCGGAAGTTCGAGTCTTCCCAGGCCCACCATTTTTTGAAAAAGTTCTGATAAAATAAGTTATGGAAAAATTTCTAGAAATCATTCTTGATCATAACAAGATATGGTTTGGTTTAATTTTTATTGGAAGTGTATTAAATGCAGTTTCTCAAGAACTTGTTGTCTTAAATCAAGTTCCATATCTTTCATTAATTAGTTTTCTATTAGGTTTTGTTATTGGGCTAGTGGCACACATTAGAGGAAAGTGGTTATGGGTGTAGATATCAAAGATGCTGTATCTGAAGAGTTTTCATTTGAAAAAGAAAAAGCTGTTGCTAAAAAATATGCTCAAAGATTTCAATGGGAAATGATTCTAATTGGCATTGGTCAAGCCTGTGTATGGTTAAGTTTATGGCCATTGGTTATGTTCGGAATTATTCCTCTATGGTTAGGATTTGTTGTAGCTTGCTTTTGTGCCTGTATGGCTTACCTACCGTCTCATGAAGCACAGCATGGAAACTACTCAAGAGGTGATCCTAAGAAAAGATGGATTGACACATTAGTTGGGCACATTACTCTGATAACCGTAATGTTTCCATATGAAATATTGAGAGTGACGCACATGAAGCATCATGCATATACAAATCATGATGATAAAGATCCTGATTTTTTAACTTCGAATGCAAAATCTGTAAAAGAAGTTATCTTACTTTCACTTGATGGTACATCTCCAGACTATCAAAAATATAAAGAGGTATATTCTGGTGATGCTGCATTCCAAAAAGCTTTTGAAAAAGGAGTAAAAATTTCTTTAGCTTACAGATTAACTTTAATGTCACTAGTTTTTCTTTTCCCGCTTCAAACATTACTTTTGTGGTGGTTGCCTGCAAAGATAGGTGTCTTATACACAACTCTTTTCTTTTCATATTATCCACATATTGGTACTGAAATTGGCAGATATAAAAACACAAGATTTTGGCAACATTGGATGCCAAGATATATTAACCACTCAATGCAATTACATTTTGTTCACCATCTTCATCCAAATATTGGCCATTATGATGAGCCAAGAGCAATTGAAGAATTGAAACCATTTTTAATAGCCAGAGGGGTTCCTGGTGCGGAAGAAATACCTGACAGAATTACCTACAATCCTCTAATTAAAATTTAATTAACTGCAATTAGCTCTATATCAAATATAAGAATAGAATTTGAAGGTATACCTGGTCTTCCCTCCTCTCCATAGGCCATAGTAGGATCTATAAATGCTCTCCATTTGTCTCCTACCTTCATTAATGAAATTATTTTTTGACACCCTATGATCAATTTAGATAATTCGATTGTTAATGGTTCAGAATCCAAAGAACTCCAAAAAACCTCACCATTAGTGAGTGTCCCATGAAAGTGGGCAGAAATAATTTGATCTGAGTTTGGTGATATTCCTTCAGGATTTCCCTCCTCTAATACAAGATATTGAAGTCCTGATTCAATTTCAGTAACTCTATTATCAGATTTATTATCTATGAAGAATTGTAAATTTTCTATTTGTTTAATATTTGGACTATCTTGAACACAACCTGTCAAAATTATTAGAAGGCATGATACAAAAAATATTTTTTTCATACCTTGATTTTTAGAAACTTTCTTTTTCCAACTTGGTAAATATTTTCTGTGCCTTTATCTATTTCAAATTTTGAATCCGAAACTTTTTCTGAATTAATCTTTATTCCTCCTTGTTGAATTAATCTATTTCCCTCTGAAACGCTAGCGATCATTCCTGATTCTTTCAATAGATTAACCAACAAAATAGAATCTTCATCAATATCTATTGTTTTAGATTCAATTTCATCAGGTATATTGCCTTTTTGAAATCTATTTAAAAATATTTCCCTACATTTTTCACCATCTCCTTGTTTATGAAATCTGTCCACAAGTTCTTCAGCTAATATGAATTTAATATCTCTTGGATTTTTACCGTTTTTCATTTCATTTTTTAAACTAGAGATATCATCCTCGGGAATAAAACTAAGCAAATCAAACCATCGCCACATTAATTCGTCAGAAATGGACATAATTTTCCCAAACATCTCGTTCGGCTCCTCATCAATTGCAATATAGTTATCAAGAGATTTAGACATTTTGTTTACTCCATCTAGACCCTCTAATATTGGAACAGTAATTACAACTTGAGGTTCCTGGTCATAGTCTCTTTGTAATTCTCTTCCAACCAAAAGATTAAACTTTTGATCAGTTCCTCCACATTCTACATCTGCTTTTAAAGCTACAGAATCATATCCTTGAACTAGAGGATATAGAAACTCATGAATAGCAATACTTTTATTCGATGTAAAACGCTTATTAAAGTCATCTCTTTCTAACATTCTTGCAACATTATATTTTGAAGCTAGTTTTATTAATCCATTTGCACCTAAGTCATCACACCACTCTGAATTGAATTTAACCTCGGTAAGTTCCTTTTTTAATATTTTAAAAACTTGCTTTTCATATGTCTTAGCGTTTTTAACAAGATCTTCTGAATTAAGAATTGGTCTTGTCTTATTTGTACCTGATGGATCCCCAATTCTCCCCGTGAAGTCTCCTATTAAAAATATTACTTTGTGACCCAAGTCTTGGAAATGTCTTAACTTATTAAGCAAGACTGTGTGACCAAAATGAAGGTCTGGAGCTGTTGGGTCAAATCCAGCTTTTACAATAAGTTGCCTTCCTGATTCAAACTTCTTTTGTAGGTCTTCCTCCGTAAGAATTTCATCAGAGCCCCTTTTAATAAGCTTTAGTTTTTCCTTCATATTACTATCATAGTATTTTTGGAAGATTATTAGAATCACAAAGTTGCTACTTAGTGCTTAAACATTAAAATAGTTTCTATGCTTGAGGCAAAAAATAAATTTATTTGTGAAGAAAAGCTTTTATTAAGTTTGTCGGATGAAACTAAGTTCTTAGAAGATAAAGAGATATCTAAAAATGCTCAAAAAATAATTGAGTTATGTAGAAAAAACAAGGTAGATAGAACTAAGCTTGATGCATTTTTGAATGAGTATGGCCTGGATAACAAAGAAGGTGTTGCTTTAATGTGTCTTGCTGAATCTGTATTAAGAATTCCTGACAAAAAAACAAGAGATCTTATTATTTCTGAAAAATTATCTGAAGGAAAATGGATAGATCATTTAAATCAAGCTGATAGCATCTTTGTAAACGCATCCACATGGGGATTGCTGCTTGCTGGAAAAATTGTAAAAACTCCCTCAAAGTGGTTAGAAAATCCAAATAACTTTTTATCACAACTTGTATCAAAATCTGGTGAGATGCCAATAAGAAATGCTGTACTTGCTGCCATGCAAATTCTTAGCCAAGAATTTGTAATTGGAAGAAATTTTAAAGACATTAATAAAATGTCTGGCTTAGAAAAAGAAGTATTTTCTTTTGATATGCTTGGTGAAGCAGCAAGAACTCCGCAACAAGCAGATGATTATTTTGAATCATATAAAAGCGCTATAGATGAAGTTGGAAAAATTAATACTGCAAGAAATTTGTCTAATGGAGTATCAATAAAAATCTCAGCACTTCATCCAAGATATGAAATGAGAAAAATTAATCAAATAGAATCTGAATTATTACCAAAATTAAAAGAACTAGTTAATTATGCTCAATCAAAAGATGTTGAAATCACGATTGATGCAGAAGAACAAGATAGGCTTTCTTTAAGTCTACATATTATTGAAAAACTTGCATATGAAAAAAATATCAGAGACTGGCCAGGATTTGGAATTGCACTTCAGGCGTATGGAAAAAGATCATTTGATGTCATTCATTGGTTAAATGGAATTTTAGATAAAAGAGATGGTGTGCATCTTAGATTAGTTAAAGGAGCATACTGGGATTATGAAATTAAACATGCTCAGGTTTCAGGCTACGAAGGATATCCAGTCTTCTCAAAAAAATCACTTACCGACATTGCATATCTTGCTTGTGCAAAAGAAATATTCAAAAACAAAAAAATATTTCCAAAATTTGCCACGCATAATGCACATACTATCTCTTCAATTCATCATATTGGAAAAGATTTTAATTATGAATTTCAAAGATTATATGGAATGGGTGAGCTTTTGTATAAAAGTGCATCTGAAGTTCTGGGAATTAAAAATAATCCCTCCGTTTATGCTCCGATTGGAAGCTATAAAGATTTATTACCCTATTTAGTAAGAAGATTACTTGAGAATGGAGCAAATAGCTCATTCATAAACAGGCTGCTAGATCCTGATACTAATTCTGAATGGTTAGCTGAAAATCCACATATCAGAGTTAAGAGTGAAAAAAAAAGAAATTCCATTACCAAATCAAATATTTATTAATAGACAAAATTCATCTGGTATGGACATATCAGAGAGTGAGAACTTAGAAAATCTAAAGAATAGACTCATTGATTTTGATGATAAATTAATTGATGCCAAATCAATTTACGAAGGAAGAGAAGAAGACAATAAAAATGTTGAAAAAATATTCTCAATTTCATCTAAAAAAGAAATTGGAACAGTGGTTTTTGATAATCCTAAAAACATAAAACAGTCGCTTACCAAAAGTTTAAAAACAACTTGGTCAAATACAAGCCCCAATGAAAGATCAGAGATTCTAAATAAAATTGCTAACAATATAGAAGAAGAACCTTACGAGTTAATATATTTTCTTATTAATGAAGCTGGCAAAACTATTCAGAATGCAATCGATGAAATTAGAGAAGCTGTAGACTTTTTGAGGTATTACTCAAATCAAATTCTTAAAATATCTGATGCTAGAGATCTTGAAGGTCCAACTGGCGAAGAAAATTTAATTACATACACATCAAAAGGAAGATTCTTGTGTATAAGTCCATGGAACTTTCCTGTTGCAATACTTATTGGTCAAATCTCTGCTGCTCTTGCATGCGGAAACAAAGTCATTGTAAAACCGTCTGAACATACCTCAATACTTGGATATCTAGTTGTAAAAAAATTTCATGAGCTTGGTATACCAAAAGATGCTTTGGAATTAATACTTGGTGATGGAAGTTATGGTGAAACATTAACAAAAATTAGCCCACTGCATGGAGTAGCTTTTACAGGCTCATTGAAAACTGCAAAAAGTATTCAAGCTAATCTTTTAGAAAGTCAAAAACAAATAGTTCCATTAATAGCTGAAACAGGTGGAATTAATGCAATGATTGTTGATTCAAGTGCTTTACTAGAACAAGTAACTGATGATGTTATAAGGTCTGCATTTGATAGCGCTGGACAAAGGTGCTCAGCATTAAGAGTACTTTGTATACAGGAAGAAATTTATGATGATCTAGTTACTATGATTAAAGGTAACATTTCAACTCAAACTGTAGGTGATCCAAATGATTTTGATACAGATATAGGGCCGATAATTAATAATAAAGCGTTAGAAAATTTAAATAATTACATAACAAAATGTAAACAAAAAGGAATGGAGGTATTTCAGTTTGAAGGCAAAGAATCAAATACACATATCAATCCAACTATAATTAATATTAATAACATTTCTGATATAGAAGATGAGCAATTTGGGCCAATTCTTCATATTCTTAAATATAAATCTAATGAGATTGATCAATTAATAGCTGAAATAAATGATAGTGGTTATGGATTAACGATGGGAATCCATACCAGGATAGAATCAAGAGCAGATTATTTTGGCTCAATGTCTAACGTTGGCAATATATACATAAATAGGGATATGGTTGGCGCAGTTGTAGGCTCTCAACCTTTTGGGGGAGTTGGATTATCTGGTAGTGGTTTTAAAGCAGGTGGGCCAAACTATCTTTTACAATTCCTAAACGAAAAAGTGGTATCAAAAAATTCTGTTGCTTTTGGTGGGAATACTGAATTACTAAATCTTCAAGAAGACCTATGATTGGATTTAAAAAAACTCCAATCAGGCTAGTATTGATAACATTTTTAATATCTGTTGTCTCAATAATCCTTATTTATGTTGATTCCCTTAATAATGAACCATTAGCTATTGAAGAAATTACAATTTCAAGAGATCTAAGTGAGAGTTTCACACCTATCAAGAGTAAGCAAATTCATACAGTAAGAAAAGGAGATAGCCTTTCTGTAATATTTGAAGACAAACAAGTCCCATTAAATACAGCCTACAAAATTTTTGATTTTGACAAAAATAATCTTTTATCAAGCATTATTCCAGGCGACATTATGGAATTTAATTACATGGGTAATGATTTGCTGAGTATAGAAATAATTAAGGATGACGTTAACTCAATACTTATTAAAACTGAAGATGAGATATCGATTGTAAATATTAAAAAAGAAGCACAAACTATTACATCTTTTGGATCTGGTGAAATAAGAGACTCATTCTATAAAAGCGCAAAAGATGTGGGTATTCCTGATAGCATAATTATGGATTTTGCGTATATCTTTGGATGGGACATAGACTTTATCTTTGATGTGAGAAAGGGTGACAAATTTTCAGTGATCTATGAAACTGAATTTTCTGAGGGTGAAAAAATTTCAAGTGGAGATATTGTTTTTGCAGAGTTTACAAATAGAGAAAAAAAGTACATTGCTCAAAGGTTTTTTGACGATGTTCAGGGTAAGCAATATTTTAACGAAAATGGAGAAAACGTTAAGAAAGCTTTTCTCAGAGCTCCTCTAGATTTTGCTTATATCAGCTCTCATTTTAATCCTAATAGGATGCATCCAATTCTGCATAAAATAAAAGCTCATAACGGTGTCGACTATGCTGCTAAAAGAAATACTCCGGTAAAAGCATCCGGAGATGGTGTAATCTCTTTCATAGGAAGACAAAGCGGATATGGAAGAACTGTTGAGATAAAACATGGTGGAAATATTAAAACTCTTTATGCTCATCTTGAAAGATTTAACACAAAATTAAAAGTTGGAAGTAAAGTAAAACAAGGAGAAATAATTGCCTTTGTCGGTGATTCTGGTCAAGCTACTGGACCTCACCTTCACTTTGAGTTTTGGCAAGGAGAAATAAGATCAGATCCAGTTAAAGTAAAACTACCCTCTGCAAAGCCAGTAAATAATTCACAAAGAAATGAATTTGAAGATTTACTAGCATTAAATTTAAACAAACTAAATGAGTATAATCTTCCAAAGTATGAATAATTATTTTATTGGTATCATGACAGGAACAAGTGCTGACGCACTTGATGGATGCATTGTCTCTTTTGATGAAGGTTTTAAATTTGTCGAGTCAGCATCGATTTCACTTGATGGCAATTATAAAAAAAACTATGAAGCATGCATAAAGGCAGGATACAAAACATCTAGCGAATCAAATGTACTTGCTGAAATAGAACAAACTCTTAATAAACAAACTGTAAAACTTATAAAAAATTTAATTGATAAATCAAATATAGATGTTTCTAAAATCTCTTTAATAGGATTTTCAGGACAAACAGTTTTTCATACCAATGAAAGGAGCTATCAAATCGGTGATCCTTTGTTTATAGCAAAAGAAACTAAAATTAATGTTTGTTCAGATTTTAGGAACTTTGATATAAAGCATGGAGGTATTGGTGCTCCTTTAATACCAGCATTTCACAATTATCTCTTTTCTGAAGATAACAAAAGTAAAATCATTTTCAATATTGGTGGAATTGCAAATGGTACATTTTTAAATGACGGTGAAATTGTATTAGCTTCTGATGTTGGGCCCGGAAATTGTTTGATTGATTTTGTTATGGCTGAAAGATTTAATAAACCCTTTGATGATAAAGGCGATGAGGCCTCAAGAGGAGAAATCAATGAGGAATTGTTAAATGAGTTGAGAAGCTCTTGCAATGACATGCAATACCCAAGAGCTGATGATAAGCAAAGTTATTACGAATTAATAAACGATTCCTTTTATGAAATACAATCAAACTCAGTTCTTAACACTTTAACTGAATTTACAGCTGAAAAAATCGTGGAATTTTATGAATTTTGTAAAGAGCCTGATGAAGTAATTATTCATGGTGGAGGAACAAAGAATTTATTTTTGATGAATTTGATTAAAAGTAAAATTTCTGGAACTTTAAAAACCACCGAAGACAAAATACCATCAAAGTTTGTTGAGGCTGCTGGTTTTGCTTATCTTGCTTGTCTAAATAAAGGTGAGGTGTTTTTGGCTAAATAGTAAATGACTCACCGCATCCACATGTCGTTTTTGCGTTTGGATTATTAATTACAAACTTAGAGCCAGATAAGTCTTCTACAAAGTCTAGTGTTGAACCAAACAGATATGGATATGACATTGAATCTAGTAAAACTGAAAAATTATCAAATTCAATTACATCATCATCAAAAGCTACATCAGAATCAAATTTAAAACCGTATTGAAATCCTGAGCAGCCCCCACCAGTAACATATACCCTGAATCTTGTTCCCAGATCTTCATTAGTGCTCATTACATTATTTATTCTGGCTAAAGCACTATCAGTAAGAGATAAAGATTTATTTTCAGTTTTTTCCATAACAATTAATTAAAATTGAATAACAGTATAAAATATAATTATGCTTAAATGCTTTTTTTTCAAGGTATTCAATATAATTTAATTAATGAAAAAATCCCTAATTACGTATTCGACCGTTGATGGTCAAACTAAAGAGATTTGTGAAAAAATTTCAGAATTATCAAATAATTCTTTTATTGATATTCTTCCGATAAATAAAGTAGGTAATATAGATGCCTACGAAAAAGTAGTAATTGGCGCAAGTATTAGGTATGGCAATTATAGAAAAGATGTTTTTCAATTTATTAATAAAAATATTGAGAAATTAGAGCTTAAAGAAAATGCATTTTTTTCAGTAAATGTTGTTGCGAGAAAGAAAGAAAAAAACTCTCCTGAGACAAATCCGTATGTAATTAAATTTTTAGATAAGATAGATTGGATTCCAAAAAAAATTGGGGTATTTGCAGGAAAAATAGATTACCCTAGTTATAAATTTTTTGATAAATATGCAATAAAATTTATTATGTGGATCACCAATGGTCCAACAGATACATCTAAAACCTTTGAATTCACCGATTGGAAAAAGGTTGAAGAGTTTACAAAAGATTTAAATTTATGAATAAAATAAATAAATCCATTGAGCTTTATAAAGAAGCTAAGCTTCATATGCCTGGTGGCGTAAATTCACCTGTAAGAGCCTTTAAAAATATTAATGGAAATCCTATTTTTTTTAAAAAAGCTAAAGGGCCATATCTAATAGACGCAGATAATAATAAATATATTGACTATATTGGCTCATGGGGTCCTATGATTTTAGGACATTCTAATCCAAAGATTATTAAAGCCGTTTCTAGACAGTTAGAGCTTGGAACCAGTTATGGGGCTCCAACGAGCATTGAATCTGATACAGCAAAGTTAATTAAGAAATGCTTCCCTTCTATCCAAAAGATTCGAATGGTTAATTCAGGTACTGAAGCAACTATGAGTGCTGTTAGACTTGCTAGGGGATATACTAATAAAACTAAAATTATTAAATTTGATGGTTGTTACCATGGTCATGTAGATTCGCTTTTAATTAAAGCTGGATCAGGTGTCAGTACATTTGGCTTACCTGATTCTCCTGGTATTCCAAATGAATTAGCAAAGAAAACTTTAAGCTGTGAATTTAATAATAAAGATAGTTTCTTAAAAATCTTTAATAAAGTAAAAAATGATCTTGCTGCAGTGATTGTTGAACCAATTGCTGGAAATATGGGATTTGTTCCTGGCGATAAATCATTTTTAAAGTTATTAAGAAAAAAAACCTCTGAAAATAATTCTTTGTTGATTTTTGATGAAGTTATGACAGGTTTTAGAGTGTCTCTAGGTGGAGCTCAAGAATTATATGGAATTAAACCTGACTTAACTACGCTAGGAAAAGTAATTGGAGGAGGACTTCCAGTGGGAGCTTTTGGTGGAAAAAAGAAAATTATGGATTGTCTTGCACCTAATGGACCGGTTTATCAGGCAGGCACTCTTTCCGGAAATCCCTTAGCAATGGCAGCAGGATCAACTTTAATTAAACTTTTAATAGATAAGAATCCATATAAAGATCTTGAAAGTAAAGCTAAAAATCTCTTAGAGGGTATGAAAGAAATTTTTGATAGATATGATATCCCATTCTCTACAAATCAGATTGGCGGTATGTTTGGGTTCTTTTTTTCAGAAGAATTACCAAGCAATCTTGTGGATGTAGAAAATACTAATGACAAACAATTTAAGAAGTTTCTAAATAAATGTATAGATAATGGAATTTACTTTGCTCCATCAAAGTTTGAAGCTGGTTTTATTTCAACAAAACATACTAAAACTGAAATAAGTAATACAATAAAAATTGTAGAAAAGATTTTAAAAGAAGGAATATAGAATGAAATATGATATTAGTGCTCTTGGAAATGCTCTTGTAGATACTCAATATATGGTCGATCATGATTTTTTAGATGAAATAGGTCTTGAGGCTGATTCAATGACTTTAGCTTCTGCTGAAGAACATAGTCCAATAATTGATAAGCTTGAGTCCATGGGAGTCGAGTCAGTATCAGATTGTGGTGGTTCAGCAACAAATTCATTGGTAGCAGCATCATATTATGGTTCTAAATGTCATCATGTTTGTAGAGTTGCAAATGATGAGGATGGAAAAAAATATCTTGAAAGTCTCCAAAAAGCTGGAGTTCAGCATATTGGTTACAGCAAAGAAGATTCTGAGATGCCTACTGGAAAATGTTTAATATTTGTTACTCCTGATGCAAAAAGAACTATGAGTAGCATGTTGGGTATCAGTGCTTATCTTGGTTCAAAAGATATTAATTATGATGCAATAAATAATTCAAAAATTTTTTACATAGAAGGTTATATGGTAACTAGCGATGAAAATTTTAGTGCTGTCACTTCTGTTCTAAATCATGTAAAAAATGAAAACACTATAAAAGCACTATCCTTATCGGATGCGGGTATCGTTTTAGGATTTAGAGATAAATTTGCTGAAATAGAATCTTATGGGATTGATATGATATTTTGTAATGATGATGAAGCAACTGCGTTTGCTGGCACAGAAAATTTAGATGATGCTATAAAATTTTTTAAAGAACAGTCATATATGATTGCTATTACAAAAGGAGCAGAAGGAAGTGTTGTCATAAATAATGGTCAAGAAATATTCTCTCCTGCTATGCCAATAACACCTGTAGATACAAATGGTGCAGGTGATATGTATGCTGGTTCTTTTATGCATGCTTATTTAAATGGCCTTGATTTATCTGAATGTGCAGAGTTCTCTAACTTTGCTTCATCAAAGATAGTTGAGACATTTGGGCCCAGGCTCACCCCTGAAGGATACAAAGAAGTTTTAAATAAATTGAAAAAAAGCTAGCATATTTACCTCGTATCTGATATTTTCTCCACCCTAAAATTTTTTCATAAATGTATGCCAGTAAAAAAAGTAACTAAATCTAAAAAGAAGCCTGCAAAGAAAGTAGCTGCTAAGTCTAGTGCAAAAAAATCAGCACCAAAAAAAGTTTCAAGAATAAAAAAAACAACTCAGTCAAAAGTAGCAAAGGCTAAAATTACAGGAACTATTGCAAACAATAAATCAAAAATTGCGCCTTATAAAGCAAAGAAAAATGAAAAATACATGAGCGCTGCAATGAAAAGACACTTCATTGCTGTTTTACTTCTATGGAAAGAGCATCTCAAAGAAGAAATGCAAAAAACTTTTGATCATCTTAAGACTAAAGGTGAAACCTATGCCGATCCAGTGGATAGAGCATCTCAAGAAGAAGAATTTGCATTTGAACTTAGAACAAGAGATAGAGAAAGAAAATTAACTAATAAGATTGCTATATCTATAGAAAAGATTAAACAAGACGATTACGGATGGTGTGAATCTTGTGGGGATGAGATTGGCATTAAAAGATTAGAAGCCAGGCCAACTGCTACACACTGTATCCATTGCAAGACTTTAGATGAAATTAAAGAGAAACAGCTTAGCGGATAATTTTCAAGCTATTATCAAAAATCTACTTTGATAAATAATAAAAAAATAAGTAAATTTGCAATCTCAATTATTGAGGATCTTCAAAAAAATAAATTCCAAGCTTATTTAGTTGGCGGTTGTGTAAGAGATCTTTTGTGCGGTCTTGATCCAAAAGATTTTGATATAGCAACAGATGCCACTCCTGAACAAGTTAGAAAAATATTTAAAGCCTCAAGAATAATTGGAAGAAGATTCAAATTAGTTCATGTCTTCAACAGAACAGAGCTAATTGAAGTAGCTACCTTTAGATCTGGTGAAATTAACAGTAATGATGGTGAATTAGTTAAAGACCAATCTGGAAAAATTATAAGAGATAACATTTGGGGCAATCTTGATCAAGACACATATCGAAGAGACTTTACCGTAAATGCTCTTTACTATTGTCCAAAAACAAAGAAAATCATCGGCCATAAAGATGGCATGAGTGATATTCACAAAAAAAGTATTGTCTCAATAGGAGATCCTAAAAAAAGATTTTCTGAAGATCCTGTGAGAAGTTTGAGAGCTATAAGATTTAGCAATAAACTTAAATTTAAAATTGATACAAAGATTAAGGATGCCATCTATGAAAAAGGTCATCTTTTATCAAGCATATCTAATGCAAGAATATTTGATGAATTTTGCAAAATGTTTCTCAATGGGATGGCTGAAAAAAACTTCAATAAACTCAATTCATTTGGGTTAAGTAAATTTTTAATAACAACTGAACCTGATCAAAATGAATTTACAAGCAAGTTAATAACAGAAGCTTTGCGAAATACTGATAAAAGATTGATAAATAATCAATCTGTAACTCCTGGATTTTTATTAGCAGCACTTCTTTGGCCGCAACTCATAGAAAAATGTTCAAAAAAGGGGGAAATTAATCTTAGAAAATTTTTTAGATCGATGGATCCAATTTTAAGGAGCCAGCAAAGAATTACAGCAATCCCAAGAAAATTTCATTCTTATATTAAGGATATTTGGGTTTTACAATTAAAACTTCATAGCAGAATTGGTAAACAGCCATATAAAACACTTAAACACCCAAGATTTAGAGCTGCATATGATTTCATGTTAATTAGAGAGAAATCTTCGGGTGAAACTAAGAGTCTTGGCAAATGGTGGACAAATTTTCAAAAAAATGACGAAAATCTTAAAAAATCTCTAATAGGTTCTCTTAAAGAAAAAAGCCAACAAGAATCATTTAAAACATTTGGTTTCTCACAAGAGTTAAGATAATCTATGTATTAAAATATAATTATTTTAATGAAGCCGGCTTTAAACGAAATACCTTTACCAAAATATATTGCTATTGAAGGACCAATTGGTGTTGGCAAAACCACACTCGCAAATAAAATTGCTGAAACATTCAATTACGATGCATTTTTAGAACAACCTGCAGAAAATCCATTTCTTAAAAACTTCTACAGAAACCCTAGTCAATCAGCATTAGCCACACAACTTTTTTTTCTTTTTCAAAGAATGCAACAAATACAAGATCTTAAACAAAGGAGTTTGTTTGAAAATGTACGTGTAGCAGATTTTTTAATAGAAAAAGATAGGTTGTTTGCAGAGGTAACACTATCAAACGAAGAAATGAATCTTTATGACAAGGTCTACGAGCACATAACACTTGATGCCCCTACTCCGGACTTAGTTATATATTTACAGGCACCAATTGAAATCTTAAAAGAAAGAATTACTAAAAGAGGTAATATAAATGAGCAGTACTTAACTTTGGACTATCTTGAAAGATTAAATGATGCATACTCTCGTTTTTTTCTTGACTATAAAGATGCTCCTTTGCTGATTATTAATGCAGCCGATATCAACCTTGAATCAAATGAAAAAGATTATGAGACACTCATAACAATGATTATGTCTAATCCTAAAGGAAAGAATTTTGTGAATCCACAGCCTTCAATAATTTAGTTTAATGTCATCGAATTCAATTCAAGCAATTGCGTCTAATCCTTATATCAAAGATCTTGATGAATATAGAAAGTTATATGATGAATCAATAAATAATCCAAAAGATTTTTTTAAAAAAATGGCTACTGAAAATCTTTCATGGATAAAAGATTTTGATGAAGTTCATAACAGCAAGTTTGCAAATACAGAATGGTTTAAAAATGGAGAGATAAACGTTAGTGAAAATTGTCTAGATAGGCATCTAGAGGAGAGATCTGAAAAAACTGCTTTAATTTGGGAAGGAGATGAGCCTGGAGACTCTAAATCATATTCTTTTAAAGAGTTACATGAAGAAGTTTGTAAGTTTTCAAATGTATTAAAGAATCTTGAAATTACTAAAGGTTCAAGGGTTTGTATTTATATGCCTATGATTCCTGAGGCTGCATTTGCAATGTTAGCTTGCACAAGGATCGGAGCTATTCATTCAGTGGTTTTTGGTGGTTTTTCACCAGAATCTCTAAAAGATAGAATTTTAGATGCTGACTGCGAGATAGTAATCACAGCTGACGAAGGTGTTCGAGGAGGAAAAAAAGTTCCTTTAAAAGCGAATGTCGATGAGGCTTTAGAAAAATGTCCAAATGTAAAGAATACAATTGTTATCAAAAGAACAGGTGATCAAGTAAATTGGGTTGCCGATAGAGACTTATGGTATGAAGATCTTTCAAAAGATGTTGATTTGACATGCGAACCTGAACCGATGAATTCAGAAGACCCTCTATTTATTCTCTATACGTCTGGGTCTACAGGAAAACCTAAAGGAGTTCTTCACACAACAGCAGGTTATCTTCTTGGCGCACATATGAGTTTCAAATATTTGTTTGGTATAAATGAATCTGATGTTTATTGGTGTACAGCCGATGTTGGTTGGATTACTGGACACACTTATATCTTGTACGGTCCTTTATCAAACGGAACAACAACAATAATGTTTGAAGGCGTCCCAACTTATCCAAGCTCATCGAGATGTTGGGAGGTATGTGATAAATATAATGTAAATGTTTTTTACACAGCTCCAACAGCCATAAGAGCCTTAATGTCTCAAGGTGATGAACCCGTTCTTAAAACTAAAAGAGACTCTCTTAGAGTTCTTGGAACAGTGGGAGAACCAATTAATCCCGAAGCTTGGGATTGGTACTATAAAGTTGTAGGGAATGGCTCGTGTGATGTTATTGATACTTGGTGGCAAACAGAAACAGGTTCAGTTTTAATATCGCCAATATCAGGTGTTACTCCGGTAAAACCTGGATCAGCAACATTGCCATTTTTTGGAGTAAAGCCAGCAATTTATGATGAAGAAGGCCAAGCATTAGAAGGCGCAGCCTCAGGTAATTTAGTTATTGAATCCTCCTGGCCTAGTCAAATTAGAAGCGTCTATGGTGATCATGAAAGAATGATATCAACTTACTTTAAAACATATGAAGATATTTATTTTACTGGTGACGGAGCAAGACGAGATGAAGATGGGTATTTTTGGATAACAGGTAGAGTTGATGATGTTCTAAATGTTTCTGGCCACAGACTTGGAACAGCAGAGATTGAAAGTGCTTTAGTACTTCATGATTCTGTTGCAGAGGCAGCGGTGGTAGGATTTCAACATCCAATTAAGGGACAAGGTATCTATGCATTTGTTACCTTAATGAAAGGTGAAGATTTTAATGATGCTCTTGAGCAGGAACTAACAAAATTTGTTTCAAAAGAGATAGGCCCTATTGCAAAACCTGACCTTATTCAAAACGCTCCTGGTCTTCCTAAAACAAGATCTGGAAAAATTATGAGAAGAATATTAAGAAAAATTGCTGAAGGTGATTTCGATAATCTTGGAGACACAACCACTCTTGCAGAGCCTGCTGTTGTTGCATCTTTGCTTGAAAATAGCAAAAAACTATGAAGAGATTGATTCCAGTTTTAATTCTATTTGGCTGCAATATTAATCAGAATTATGACAAATCGTTGTTGCCTGATGCAGATCCTTCATTATTGAGCAAAGTTAATTCAAGAGGGTTGATAACATGCATGCAAATACCTGTTCCTCAGCCACCTATACCAATAAACAAAGATCATAAAATACCGCAAACAGAAGTTTACGATTCTAATGATTGTATAGACAGTGAAATGGCTAAAGTAGAATCAAAAAAAATTAATAGTGAAAGGAAAGAAAAGAAAGAATTTAATCTTGAGATTGATCTAGAAGATCAAGATGATAAAGAATAATTGCCCTGATTTTTATTTAATCTTCCCTCTTCTTCAAGTTTGATTAAATGTGCTAACAAGCTCATCTTAGCAATAGGATGAAGCATTTCAGGCACATCATCATATACTGATAGCAACAGTTCATCGATATTTGAATTATTTTTATCTTCAATGCATCTAATAACCTTAGACTCTCTTGAAAGCCTATGTCGAATAATTGACTGAATTGTTTTTGAAGGTTCCTCCATAAAATTACCATGCCCAGGAGCAAAGTAATCAATATCATAATTTTCGAGCAATTTTAAAGAGTCGATATATTCAGTCATGTTTCCATCTGGAGGAGCTATTACTACAGTTGATCCATCCATAATATGGTCGCCTGTTAATAGACATTTAATATCCTTCATATAAAAACATAAATGATTGGATGCATGACCAGGAGTATGAATAGTCTCAAGGGAATATTCGTTTGTTGAAATAGTATCACCATGATTTAAGACGATGTCAGGAACAAATGTTTCGTCTTCCCATTCAGAATCTCTATCAACTAATCGCCCAAACATAGGAATATTTAATTTTTTTGAAATTGGCAATGCTGCTGGTGAGTGATCCTTATGAGTATGTGTAACCAAAATTCTTTTAATCTTATCCCCGCCTAGTGACAAAATTTTCTCTATATGTTCAGCATCATTTGGGCCAGGATCAATTAAGGTAATATCATCACTTCCAATTAAATATGTATTTGTTCCATTACCAGTAAATACTCCGCCATTGTTTGCAGTAATTTTCTTTATTAGCTTATGCATTAATGATCCTCATAACCCTCATCGCCTGGATACAAAACATTCCATGTTCCATTTTCTTTATAAAACTTCGGTAGTATAGGCTTGATATCATTTTTCGTTAAATTTTTTTGGTTTTCAAGCATTTCTCTTGCAGAAGTAAAATTTGAACATAATTTTAGATTTTCTGTAGTGGGCAAAATCATCTGCATGTCACCTTCCATTGCTTTTTTTAGTGCGTTATTTGGATTTATCCATAAGCTATGAGTTAATTCCATACCATCGTGCTGAACAATTTGATTTTCAGGCAAATATGCAATAAAAAATCTTGTGTCAAAACGTTTTATTTCAAAATCAGGCGTAATCCAATGAGATAATGGTGCAATATTTTTAGCAGTTAGAATTAGCTCTTCTTTCTTACAAATTTCTAAAAAAGATATCTCATGATTGATTAGATCGATTCTATATTTGTCAAACTTATTTTTATCCTTGCCTTTTAAGTCTAATTTTTCTCCAGACTTTCTTTTTGCTAATAATATTCCGACCTCTTCAAAGCTCTCTCTTATACAAGCAATCCAGTAACTCAAACCGCTCTCGTTTAGACCAAGAATTTCAGAAGCTGTAGAATCGTTATATCCATCACAGTATGATTTCCATTCTTTTTGAAGGTCATCTTCATCAATCTTTCCACCAGGAAAAACATATAAGTTTCCAAAAGGTGACTTTTTAGATCTTTTTACCATTAAGACCTCAATTCCCTCTTTCGAGTCCCTTAAAACAAGAACAGTTGCAGCAGGAGTTAAATTTTTATTCATATATTTAATTGATATGGCTTAGAATACTGCTTATGAGAATCACTGACAATCTAATTAAAGATATAGCAAATGCTCCTGAATGGTTTTTTGAAGCCATTAAAGTGGAGCCAAAAGAATGCGAAATTGAAAATCCAAAAGGAAACCTCTCTTATTCAAAATGGGATTGTGATTCAGAAAGTAAAAACCTGCTTATATTTATCCATGGAACTGGAGCACATAAAAAATGGTGGTATCCAATAGCTCCACATTTTACAGAAAATACTAATGTGATCGCGGTTGATCTTCCAGGCATGGGTGATTCAGGTTTTAGAGATAAATACAGCATCAAAGATTTTGGTCAATGTATTATTTCAATTATTAAAAAAGAAAAATCAGCTAAGCCCATTGATAACGTCTTCATTGTCGGACATTCTCTAGGCGGTCAAGTTGCAGCATATGTCGCCTCTGAAAAAAAAGAACTTGTTTCTAGCTTAATAATGATCGATACCTTTATAAGGCCACCCGACTGGGATCCTTCGCAACATGAGGGCGGTCCTCTTAGAATGATCAAATATTATCCAGATAAAGCTACTATTTTAAAAAGGTTTAGGCTTTTACCTGAACAGGAATGTCTAAATGATTGGTTTGTTAGATACATAGCAGAACATTCTGTTCGAAAAACTGATGAAGGATGGCGATGGAAGTTTGATGATTCTATGTTTAATAGCTTGGAAAGATTGTTTGGTTATCAATTTTCATTTGGATGCCCTGCTCTATTTATTCATGGTGCAAATAGTTTACTCATGTTAGGTAATATCCTTGGCAACATAAAAAATATGTATTCAGATATCATGGAATTTGAAGAAATTCCTGGTGCAGCCCATCATGTCCCTCTCGATAAACCCTTGGAAATAGTTGATATAATTAAAAATCGTTTATTTTAAATATGAACTACTTCTATTTCTTTTTCTTTGTTTTTTTAGGTATCTTGGTTTGGATTAAACCATTTGCTGAATTTTTAAAAAATAGGATTCTTTCAAGCAATAACATCAATGTTATTGCAGGCATAACACTATTAATAGGTTTGATATGTGTTTATGTAGCTTTGACAGATGAATATTGGTTTGAAAGAGTATGGAGGATTGTTACTTTTTCTTTAGGAATAATTTTGATCATAAGAGGTATAGCAGCGATGTTCTTTTTTAATCAAATAAAAAAAGCTATCCCTTTTGTCTTCCTTCATTATTTTAAATTTATGAGCATTATTTCAGTAATGTTTTTTACATTAGCGTTCTTTGTCGTTTCCTCTGACTATGTTGGACCACAAAAAGATATAAGTAATTGTAGTTCAGATAATAAAATTAGGCTTATTTGTGGTTTTAAGAATCCTGAGGACATAGTGATAACGCCTGACAAAAAATTTCTGTTAATGTCAGAATTTGGAGGAATTGGTCCATATGAGGAACAAAAATCAGGCTACTTTGCTTTATTAGATTTAGAAACAAAAACTAAAGTCATTCCAAATATAACTATTGAAGAAAATATTTGGGGCGATCCTAAATGTACGAGAACAATTAATAAAAAATATGGTCCTCATGGAATTGACTTAATAAAAAGAAATGACGGGCGTTATCAACTCGGGGTCATTAATCATTATCCAGACGAAAGTATAGAAATGTTTGAGATGGTAAAAAAGGAAAATTCATGGGATATGGTTTGGAGAGGATGTATAGATGTGCCATATGAGTTTTATTTTAATGACATTAGTTTAAGAAAAAATGGAGGCTTCTATGCGTCTCATATGTACGATAGGGAAATAACTCTTAACGAATGGCTTTTCGTTTCAATAATAAAATCTAATACAGGATTTCTTGTCGAATGGATAGAAAATAGATTCAAAAAAATAGATGGCTCCGATGGAAGTGGTCCTAATGGTATTGCTTTGGATGAAGACTCTAATATTATTTATATAAACTATAACCAAGGTGATTCGATAACAAAATTTGATCTCTCACTTAATAAAAAATTAGATGAAAAGTTTATTGAAGCGCCAGATAATCCTTATATAGATGGTAATGACATTTGGATTACCTCATTAGATTTTCAACCTAATGATTTTGGAGATTGTGAGTTTAAAAAAAGTTGTTCCCTACCATTTTCTATTTATAAATTAGATAAAAATAATTTAGAAATAAAAAATGAATACGCATTTTCCAAAACTGTTTTTGGTCTTCCTACCGTTGCTGTTCCAATAAAGGATGAAGTTTTTTTAGGATCATTCCATTCTGACAGATTGGGGATAATAGAAATTAAATAAATGATAAAAGAATTCAACTTTGATTCACTTGAGAAAAGTATTCCAGAAAGATCTAGTAACTCTCATAAAGGTGATTTTGGAAAAGTCATGGTTGTTGGAGGTTCCGAGGGGATGGGAGGTGCCGCAATATTATCATCTGAAGCAAGTTTATTTTCTGGTGCTGGACTAGTTCATCTCAGCACACATCCAATAAATGTAGAGGCAAGCCTAAAAAGAAATCCAGAAGTAATGGCATATGGCATTGATAAAAGTTTTTCTATACCTGAGAACATTGATGTTTTGCTATGCGGTCCAGGATTAAAAAATGACGAATGGTCTAAAAATGTTTTTTATGAAGTTATTTCAACAAATAATTTTGGAGTAGTAATATTGGATGCAGGTGCACTTCATTTTATTGTGAAGAACAATTTAGAGACAAGTAAAGATAAAGTTCTTACTCCTCATCCAGGCGAAGCTGCAAAGCTTTTAGGTATTTCAAATAATGAAGTTCAAGAGGATAGAATTAATGCCGCAAAATCAATATCAAATAAATTTTCAGCTTCTGTAATTCTTAAAGGGAAAGAGACGATTATTTGTTCTCATGGTGATGAGGAATTATTTATATGTACTGAAGGTGGGCCAGAGTTATCTTCCGGAGGCACAGGTGACGTTCTTGCTGGAGTACTATCAGCCCTTATAGCCCAAAAAGTTAATATTATTGATGCTTGCAAAATTTCTGTTGCTGTTCATGCTAGAGCGGGAGAAGAATTTAGAAATAAAACAGGTGAAATTGGCTTAAATGCATCATCATTGATACCAACCATAAGAGATTTACTTAATAAATGAATAAAATTTACCTAGAAAATGACGAATCAACCAATAAGCTTGGTGCACTAATATCAGAGAAACTCAAAGAAATTAAAAAATCTTCAATTGAGATCCATCTTGAGGGTGATCTTGGTGCTGGAAAGACATTTTTAACCAGATCGATAATATCTAATTCAGGATGGAACGGCTTGGTAAAAAGCCCAACTTATACCTTATGTGAAGAATATGACCTTGGAGATGTGATTTTCTTACATATTGACTTGTATAGAACTGACGAACCAGAAGACATTCATATTTTCGATTTAGATAGAAAAACTCACTTAAAAAAAATTATAATTATTGAATGGCCACAGAAGCTTGCTGTAAAAAGAAATTTTGACTTAAAAATATCTTTTGAGCATTTCGATGATGGTAGAAAAGTATCGATTAATGATAATGACAAATTATTTTCAAGTTTAATTAAGCATTATGAATAAAATTTTATCTTTTTTATTTCTTCTTTCTTCACTTGTAAACTCAAATGAAATTTCATTTAATGAAATAAAAGATTCCGATGATCAATCCTTTGAAATATCCTTTCTTTTAGACAAGGTGTCTTTTATAAAATCTTATTCTCTTGTAGATCCCTCAAGAATTGTAATAGACGTATACCAAAGTGATTTAAAGTCGGGTGTTGAGGAAAAGTATAACTACCCTATTAAGCTAGTAAGGGCTTCTTCAAAAGAGGACTTAACAAGAATAGTTATTGATTTATATGAATATGTTAATTGGAGTAAGCCAACTCAAGAGAAAACAGATGAAGGAATATTATTAAAAGTTAATATTAAAAAAGATAAGGAGTTAAAAAATAACATAAGAGATATTGTTGTAGCTATTGATGCTGGACATGGTGGTAAATATCCTGGTGCTGTTGGAACTAATAACATTCTTGAGAAAGATGTAACCTTGCTTATATCAAAAGAATTAGAAAGATCCTTAAGAGATACTGAAGGATATAAACCTGTAATGATTAGAAAAGGTGATGAAACCGTTAGTCTTAATGATAGATATCAAAGAGCGAGAAGATATGGAGCAGACATATTTGTTTCAATTCACGCGGATGGATTTAGACTTGAATCTGTTAAAGGCGCCTCAGTTTTTATCTGGTCTGAAGAAGCCTCAAGCTCAGTTGCAAAAAATTTATCTGAAAAAAAGAGGCAACAAATTCAAGCCGACATAAAGAATTTAAAACCCTTCGATTTTAATGAAGACTTAGCAAGAGAAATTTATCCAGAGATTTACTTGAATAAAGTTAAAGAAAGCAAACTTCTTGGAGCAAAAATTCTTGAGCAGCTTAAGAGAGATCCATTTACTAAGATACATAAAAAGGACGTTGAATTTGCAGATTTCAGGGTTTTAAAATCAGTTGATATTCCATCTGTGTTAGTCGAATCAGGATTTCTTACAAATCCAGATGATGCAGAGAGGCTTAAAGGTAAGCCAGGCAGAAGAATGATAGCAAGATCAATTTTTTTAGGAGTAAATAACTTTTTTATTGAAAACCCTATAGAAGGAACTTTAATAACTTCAGAAACTGATTTTTTGTTTTATACAATTCAAAAAGGTGATGTTTTATCAGAGATTGCTATTAGATTTGGAGTGACAGTTGATTCCATAAACAAAACTAATAATTTAGAAAATAAATCTATATTTCCTGGCCAAATTATTAGAATAGAAATATAGACACCTAAGACATGTCATATGGATCAATATCATAAGACCATTTAACTTTCTTTGTTTCAGTCCAAGTTTGAATTTCATAAGTAAGATAATTAAGCACTCTGTTTAAATAAGTTCTTGTGTCAGACTTGATAATCAGATGATTTCTTGTATTCCCTTTAATCTTTAAGGGTATCGATGGAAGTGGTCCAGTAACATTAATATTTTTCTTATCATTTAAGAGATTGTTTGCTTTATCTAAAAATTTGTAGCAGCTTTCTGGACTGGGTGAAGTCGCTCTTAATATTGCAACTGTTGAGTATGGAGGCATATTCAAAGCCTTGTTTGTTTTAAGGCATTGCTCAGAAACCAGCCTATAGTCTCCAGTTTTAATTTGTTTAAGATTTTCATCATTAGGATATCTAGTTTGAATGATTACTTTTGCAAGATTATTATTTCTACCTGCTCTACCAGAAACCTGAATTAATTGTTGTGAGATTTTTTCAATTGCATTTATTTCTGGGCTTAGTAAACCTCCATCAGCATTAAGAATTACGCATAGCGTTACTTTAGGAAAGTCATGCCCTTTAGATAGCATTTGTGTTCCCACCAATATTGCTTCTTTGCTTGTGTTAGCCTTTTCATAAATTGCTTCAATTGATCCCTTAAGTCTTGTCGAATCATAATCCATTCTAATGATTGGTACTTTTTTAAATGTGCTTCTAAGCACCTCTTCAACTCTTTCAGTGCCGGTTCCAAGAGTGTTTATTTCATTTGAATGGCAATCTGGACATGTTTTATTTACCCCATAAACGGATTCACATTGATGACAAATTAGTCTGTTTTTTGACTTATGAAAGACTAAATTTGATTCGCATGATGAACATTTTGCAACCCAGCCACAATTATCACATTCATATAATGGAGCAAAACCTCTTCTATTTAGAAAAATTAATACTTGCTCTCCTTTATTGATTGCTGCTTCAATGATACTCATAGTTTGAATAGCAATTCCTCCAAGTAGAGGAGAGTCACTAATATCCAAAGGAATTAATTTTGGTGGCTTTTTGCCATCTACTCTTCTCAATAAATCAAACTTTTTGAACTTTTTCTCTTTTACAAGCTTAAGGGTTTGTAGGGATGGTGTAGCAGAACCTAAAAAAACCGGTATATTTTCTATCTGAGCTCTTTTTATAGCCAAATCTCTTCCTGAAAACTTAAAACCTTCAGCTTGCTTATATGACTGATCATGCTCCTCATCAATAATGATTGCTCCTAAATTTTTTAACGGCATCAAAACTGATGATCTTGTTCCAATAACAATTCTTATTCCGCCAAATTTAGATCGCAGCCAAATCTTTAACCTTTGGTTTGGAGTTTGTCTGGAATGATATACGCCAATATCACCATTAAAACGATCCTTAAATCTTTTTTCTAATTGTGGTATCAGATTAATTTCTGGTACTAGAATCAAAATCGATTTATTTTGAAGAATAAATTTTTCAGCCAGTTGAAGATATATTTCTGTTTTACCAGACCCTGTAACCCCATATATTAATGAAGGACTAAATTTTTCAACTTTATTAAGTTTAGATAGATTAATGTTTTGTTCTTTTGTTAATTTTAATTTCTTGTCTTTTTCATTTAACTTATATTCAGTATTATCATCAAGGTCGATAATAATTTTATCGTTTTGTTTTCTTAAGAGCGTTGGCATGAAAGAGAAAAATACCTCACCAATTGGATGATGATAGTAATCTGAGGCCCATGTAATTGCTTCAAATATTGATCCGTTAAAACAAGAATATTCATCGGCTATTGAGATTATTTCTTTTAAGCCTTTTAATGACTTGGGTTTAGCTATTTTCTTTACAACTATTCCAACAATTGACTTGCTTCCAAACGGAACTATTACCCTTTTACCTTTTTTGATTACTTCTTTTGATTTATAGGTAAAACATTGTCTTAATGGCAATCCAACAGCAATATCATAGTAAAAAATATTCATTTTTTAATTGTAATGGATTTAATTTTTGATATAGTTCTCATCCTAAATATATTTTATTATGAAAAAAGATATACATCCTGAATACCGCGAAGTTCTATTCCATGATATCAGTGTGGATGAATATTTTTTACTTCGCTCTACTCTGAAAACAGATAAAACAAAGGAATGGGAAGGAAAGGAGTATCCATACTACACCGTTGAGGTTTCTTCCGCCTCACATCCTTTTTATACTGGTAAACAAAAGATTATTGATACCGGTGGAAGAGTTCAAAAGTTCGAAGAAAGATTTGGTAAGAAGAAATAAATTTAGTCTATACCTGAACTGCCAAAACCTTTAGTACCCCTTTCTGATTTTTCGAAATCTTCAACTATTTCAAAATTTGCTTGAACTATTGGCACTATTATCATTTGAGCAATTCGATCGCCAGAATTAATTACAAATTCGTTCTTTGATCTATTCCATGCAGGAACCATTAATTCACCTTGATAATCAGAGTCTATCAATCCAACTAAATTACCAAGCACTATCCCGTGTTTTGAACCAAGGCCTGATCTTGGAACAACCAGAGCTGCTAATTTCTCATCCTCAAGATGCATTGCAAATCCCATTGGAATCATTTCAGTTTTTCCTGGTTTCAGTATTAATTTATCTTTTATGCATGCTCTAAGATCTAAGCCTGCAGAACCTTTAGTCTCGTATTTGGGTATAGGTATTTCATTGCCAATAAGTTTATTCAATATTTTGACTTTAACCTTTTTCAATTTCTAAGTTCCTTTGGTTTAATTAATGATCTTAGTCTACATTGTTGTGAGCTTAATGAAATCCATTCACCATCATGAGAAATTATTGCTAAATTACATGTTGTAAATCTCTCAATTGGTTTATTAGTTAATAATTCTACTAAATAATGAAGCGTAGGATTATGTCCAACTATTAAAATATTTTTTAAGCTTTCATCTAGCTCTTTCAAGCCCTCAATAATATTAGTTGTATCACCAAAATATAGTCTGTCTGTATAGGTTGCTTTATCAATTTCAAAATTAAAACCATCAGCAGTTAAGTCAAATGTTTCTTTTGCTCTTAAAGCATTTGAACATAAAACCTTATCTATCTTTAAATCCATATCTTTTAAAAATTTAGACATCTTCTTTGCATCACTAATGCCTCTATCTGCAAGAGGTCTTTCAAAATCGCTAAGATTTGAATTGTCCCATGAAGATTTAGCGTGTCTAAGTACATATATTTCTTTCATATTTAATTCATTATAGTATTGATATGTCGGCTTCTGTTCTATAAAATCGCGTTTCTATGAGTAAAAAATGCCAAGTAACAGGAAAGATTCCTCAGACAGGAAATAATGTTTCTCACGCTAATAATAGAACTAAAAGAAAGTTCTTTCCTAATCTACATTCGCATAAATTTTGGGTTGAATCTGAAAATAGATTTGTAAATCTAAAAGTATCTGCCAAAGGTATGCGAATTATCGATAAAAAAGGTATAAGCCAAGTTCTTAAAGAAATAAGAGCCCGCGGCGAAAAAGTCTAATTAGATATCATTTATATCCAACTTCTTGAGCTAATAAAACAGCTTGTTTCTGCAAAGAACCTAATTTACTGACATTAATATTATCTTCATTGAAATCTCCCCATTCCTGAATAGACTCATGCACTTTAGCTCCAATCAATACTGGGTATTCTTTATTTGCTGAAGCATAAAAATTTTGGGCTCTATCAGATGAAAGATACTCTAAAAGAGAAATAGCGTTTTCCTTGTTTTTTGAAGTTTTAACAATCCCGGCTCCAGATATATTTACATGCACTCCTCTGTCATTCTGATTTGCCCAAAATAGATTCAAATTATCGTATTGCGGATCATCTAACAGTCTTGCTAAATAATATGTATTCACAATAGTCATCCCACATTGTCCACTTGATACAGCTTTCAAAGCATTTGTATCATTTGAAAAAACTTCAGTTGCTAAGTTTGAAATCCAACCAGATACAACTTCTTTTGCTTGATCGAAACCATATTCATCAATCATGCTTGCTATAAGAGATCTGTTGTAGACTTTTTTTGACGTTCTTAAACATAATTTTCCTTTCCACTTAAGATCAGCTAAATCTTCATAGGTAGAAAAATCATCTGATGTAAATTGATCACTTGAGAATACTATTGTTCTTGCTCTTTTTGAAAGGCCAAACCATTTATTTTCAGGATCTTTAAGATATGAAGGTACATTTCTTTCTAATATTTCTGAGTCAACTTTGGAGAAAATATCTCTTTCGGCTGCTTGCCATAAGACTCCTGCATCAACTGTCATAAAAATATCTGCCATTGAATCGTTGCCTTCAATATCAATTCTTTCCATAAGCTCTTGAGCATTACCTGATAATAAATTCACTTTGATGCCTGTATCATCATAGAAGTCCTCAATGATTGGTTCTAATAGTTGTGGTTGTCTAGATGTGTAAATTGTGAGTTCTTCTATTTCATTTTCATTTGCGCACGAAATAAGTAAAAGCACAGAAAGTAATATCGAAATTTTCTTCATTTTATACCTCATTTGATTTGAGTTACTTTTAGGTGTGCTAAATAAATTATAGCTTATTCTTTCCAGCAGCATGATTAATAAAAAACTTTTTTAAGAACTGTGTTTTATTTACTCCAAACAGTCCAAAATTTCTAAGTAGCTTTATATACAAATTTTTTGAACCAAAAAGATTTACAAAAAAATCCATAGATTTCAGCATAAGTAGATTCATATTTTTTCTTCTAATTTCATATCTTTTAAGCGTTAAAGCTTGATCAATATGCATAGATTTTTCATATGAACTTATTATTTCTTCACATAAAGCGTCTGCATCTGCAAATCCTAAATTTATACCTTGCCCTGCTAATGGGTGTATGGAATGAGCCGCATCACCAACAAGAACAACATGCCCTGAAATATAGTTTTCAAAATGATGACTAAAAAGATTAAAGGTTAATGTTGATGAATTAATATCAATTTTTGTTGAGAGCTTTTGTTCAAAATAAGAAATGTTGTTTTTAACATAATCTTTAATTTCAATATCACGAAGATTTTCATTATCCACAGACCAAACAATAGTATGTGTGGATTTATTATTATTTTCAGGCAAAGGCATAATTGCAAAAATTCCTTTATCTGAGAATATTTGATAAGCTAAATAATCATCTTTAATTTCACAACTTGCTGTAAATGTGATCGCTGTTTGATTATAGCTAGATTTTTTCTCATTTAATTTTGCTATCTTGGCTACATTTGAATTTCTTCCATCACAGCCTGCAATAAACTTTGTTTTAATTTTTTCTTTATTTGATAGTGTTAATTCTGAACAATTGTTTTCATTGTCTTGAAAGATTTCCTCGATTTGATTTTCAAAAAAAACTTTGTGGTCTTCGTAGTCTTGCAGCTTTTCTTGAAGGTCATTAAAAAAAACTACATAAGAAAGATTTTCTTCATTTATTTCTTTTGAAGAGAAATGAATACTTCCAGATCCATCACCATCAAATACACTTATTTCTTTTATTGGAGCGAAAGGAACTTTTATGCCTAAATCATCTAAAAGTTTTTTCGAAAATGAATTAAGAGTTAATGTTCTTATGTTTTCCTTAATGGCATCTTTACTTTTTGACCTCTCAATTATTAAAGATTCTATGTTATTTTTACTGAGTCTAGATGAAATATAGTTTCCGATTATTCCGCCACCAGATATTGTAACTACCGGATTCACAGTATTAAGACATTAATGATTCAATCTCAGCAGGATCAGATGGAACTTTCTTAGTTAGGTTTTCGTTTCCATCTTTTGTTACCAAAATATCATCCTCTATTCTTATTCCAATACCTTTCCATTTGTCATCTACATCCATTGAACGACTAATATATATGCCAGGTTCGATAGTAGTTATCATGCCTGGTTTAAACTTCATAAAGTCATCTCCTTCCATATAATCTCCAGCATCATGGACATCAAGGCCTAGCCAGTGACCTATTTTATGCATATAGAAATCCTTAAAAGCCCCTTTTTTGTGCAATTCTTCAGGATCGCCATGCAATAAACCAAGCTCTACTAAACCGTTTGTAATTATTTTTTCAGAAATTTCTTGAGGCTCCATAATATTATTGCCTTCTTTCACCTTATCAATTGCAGCATTCATTGCATCAAGAACTATTTTGTATATCTCAAGTTGTTCCTTTGAAAATTTTCCGCTAATTGGATAAGTTCTTGTAATATCAGAAGCATACATCTCATATTCACAACCAGCATCAACCAAAAGAAGTTCATTTTTAATAAGTTTCTTATTGTTCTCTATATAATGAAGAACACAGGCATTTTCACCACCAGCAACAATTGGAGTATAGGCTAGGAATCTTCCTCCTCTTTTTGAAAATTCGTAAACATACAAGCTTTCAATGCTTTGTTCAGACTCTGCATTTTTTACATTTTTCATTGCCTCGATATGAGCTTGTGCTGAAATATCACAGGCTTTCTTAATAAGACTAATTTCATGATCATCTTTTATTAATCGAGCATTCCCTATTGTGGACGACGCATCCAAAATATTAATAGATTTGCTGTGTCTATCTTTAGAGCTTGCTTCAGTAGTCCAATCTATTACTTTTTGATCAAAGCCATTTTTTTTGCCAATAGGATATAAAACTTGATCACATCCAAAAAGAATTTCAGGCATCATATTATCTATTTCAGAATTATCGTATGCCTTATCAAATAAAAATTCTTTTACAGCTCCAATTGGGCCTGCCCTATGGCCATCCCAAATTTCTTTTAACTTATCTTTAGGAGGTACAAAAATTATAGAATTTATTCCATCATCATTATTAATTATAGCCATCAAAGAATCGGGTTCACAAAATCCGGATAAATAATAAAAATTACTATCCTGTCTGAACGCATATGCTGAATCAGCATTTCTAAACTGAGTATTAGCACCTGGAATCAATAAAACGGAATTTTTTGGCAGTTTTTCTGATAGATTGATTCTTCTGCTTTTGTAAATTGCATTATCCATGTGTGTATTTTACTTATTTAAAGTAACTTTCCAATTCATTAAAGTAGAATTAAACTATAAAAATGCCTAAAAACAATGAGTTAAGTTCAAAAGATTTAGAAAAGAGGATTGATCTTTTAATTAAAAGGTTTGAAGAGCAAAAAGGAATTATTGATTCATACGTAAAAAGAGAAAGGGAATGGAAAAAAGATAAAGTTCTTCACAGAAAAGAAATATCTCGTTTGGAAAGAGATTTAAAGAAGGCCACAAATGAGTAAAGTTGAAACCGTAGCTCTCAGAATATTTGGAAGAGATTTAACCATCGCATGTCCACCTAAAGAAAAAGATAATTTAATAAAAGCGGCCGCCTTATTAAATGAGGAGTTAGATAATATAAGTGATAAAAATAATGCTCTGATAATTGCAGGATTAACTCTTTCTAATAAGCTCCTAAATGATGATTCTAAATCTACTAAAAAAGAAAGTGTTGATTACTCTAAACTTATTAAAAAAATAGAGAAAGTACTTCAAAAATAATCTTTAACTTAAATCCTATCTAAATTATACTTCTATAACATTCTGGTTCATTAGCCAATGTGTTAATAAATTTGAACCGATACTATTAAATAGGTGATTTTCCACTGTCATTGTTGAGCATTACCATTAAGGGAAGCCTGATTTGACAAGATGTTCACCACCTGAACTTTCGGTTCAGGTATAGCACATAGCGGTGATCTGGTTTGCTAGCCTCTGCAATTATTATGGTGAAAAATAAAATCAGAAAATCACTACTTAAGCAGGGGCAACTTTTTTGTCAGGATGATATCGAAGAGTTAAATTCTCAGATTCAAAAAAATGCATTAAAAGAAATAGATATCAAATCTTCTAAAAATACCCTTCTCTATTTTCAATATAAAAACGAAATACCTACAAATCTAATAATCGATGAGTTATTAAAATACTCCAATAATATATACATGCCTCGAATAGTTTCTGAAAATGAATTGAAGTTCAATTTATTCAAAGAGGGTGAGACCTTAAAAAAAAATAAATATGGCATAGATGAACTAATGAATGAAGACTATATTAATCCTAAAGTTCTTAACACTATGTTCATACCTTTTGTTGGAATAGATAAGAATGGACATAGGCTAGGATATGGAGGTGGTTTTTTTGATAAAACACTTGAAAAATTAAAGTCTCAAAAATGCAGACCTCTTTTTGTTGGACTGGGATATGATTATCAAGTCTTAGAAGAACGTTTTGGCGAGAGTCATGATATTAAATATGACCTAGTTATTACAGAATCACGTGTACTTTCATATGACTGAGCTATAAAATGTTCGCCGAAACATGAGAACAATCGCTAAATATATTCTAATTTTCTGGATTCCACTTATATCTGGTAAGACAATTATTCTTGACGGGAATTTAGATGAACCAGAGTGGGAAAGTGCATTCGTAATAGATGAGTATTATGAGGTTGTCCCTTTTACTCTTAATCCAGCAAAAGTAAAAACAACTGCAAAGATATTTTCAAATGAAGAAGGAATATATGTCGGCTTTATTAATTATCAAAAAAATTCTTCAATGATTTCAAATAAATCTTTACGAGATGAATGGAATGCGAATGCTGAACAAAACGGTGTTGGTATTGATTTTGACAGTGATGGTGCAAAAGCTTATATGTTCATTGTTACCCTAGCAAATATTCAAAGAGATGGCATTAGACCTTTGGGTGGTTTTCCCGAATTTGACTGGGATGGGGATTGGGAAGCACAAACAAAAAAACATGATGGTTTCTGGGTCTCAGAATTTTTAATACCTTGGAATGTTGTTCTTATGAAGCCTGAGACAAATAATAAAAGAAAAATTAATGTTACAACTTATAGGTATCTAGCAAAAGAAAAGTTATGGCTAAATGATACAAAGACAAGTGGGTTTAGAACAAATTTTCTTTCAAATCTAAGAACAATAGAGGTGAATAATTTTTCTAAAAGAAAGATCAATTTTTTTCCATTTATTGCAAAAACTCATAACTCAGTCACAAGTTTTAATGAAGATAAGATTGGAGCAGAAATATTTTTAAATACTGGCACAGGGAAACAAATTAATCTTACAATCAATCCAGACTTTGGTCAGGCAGAGAGTGACGAAGTTATTGTTAATTTTTCTGCACAAGAAACTTTCTATTCTGAAAAACGCGCTTTTTTTAATGAAAATCAATCTTTGTTTGATTTAAATCATTACGATAGATATAGAATTATTAATACTAGAAGAATTGGTGCAAGAAGTAGCTATTTGTGTTCATCATCATTAAATGAAGATGACTGCATTGATTCAAGAAAAAATTACACCGATATTGACTACGCTCTTAGATATACTCAAAAAAATAATAATACAGATTTTGGAGTTTTTGTTGCTAAAGAGTCGGATGAAAGATATACAAAAGGAAAAGATTTTTACGCTATAAGATCAAAAAAGAAAATTGATAACAGAACAATTGGTTACTTTTTAACACATGTTGAAAATAATTTTCTAAATGAAAGTGCTACAGTTAATGTAATAGATTTTGCGAATGTAAAATCTAACAAGCTAACTACTTATAACGATTTAATTACATCTGAAAGAGAGGGTGAGTCTGGATTTGGCTTTAGATCACAATTTAATTATAAGCCAACACAGTTATCAAGTAGATCAGGTAGTCTCCTCTATTTTGATGATAGTCTAATGTTAAACGATTTTGGTTATCTTAGAAAAAATGATTGGTTTCACATAGGTCTAGGATCTAATATCACATTAATCGACTTTAAAAAGCGCAAAGAAATTAAGGAGCTGGAACTAGGAATAGATTTTAATTACGACTCAGACACTTCAGGAAATTCAAATCCATTTACTATTGGGCAAAAAAATGAATTTACTTTCCTAAATGCCTCAAAATTTCAGTTTACATGGGATTTAAAAACTTCTGGAAAAGATACAACTATTACAAGAAAGAATATTGATTTTCCTTATGTAAAAAATACTGGAAGTTTCAGCTTTAACTTAGATTATGAATCACCGAGTTTTGGAATCTGGGAGTATGATTGGAGGATCGGATATGAGGATGCCGATAAATATGAGTCATTTGATTCCAATGGATATAAAAGAAGGTATGCAAAGATAGGTGGATCTTTTTATCCAGTGGATGATTTTAAAGTAGGATTTTCAACGAGAATAAGAAACGAGAAAGAGTGGTTAAATTGGATAGAAAACAATGATCTTGCTGTTTATGATTTATCTCAAAAAATTATTTCTATTAATATGAATTGGTATAGGGGTTCAAAGCATGAGATAAGACTAAAGAGTCAATTTGTAGCGTTACAAGCAAAAAATCCAAGAAGTTTAATTGTTGATCAGAATGGTTACCTTAAAAATAATAATAAAGAAGTAAGTCCATTTTCTGAAGGAATTACATCATTCCAAGTAAGATATAAGTATGAGATTGCTCCTCTATCCTACATATATCTGGTATATACAAAAGGAGGAAGTGTCTTTGAAGATAATATAACTAGAGAGACTTCTAAAATCTTTAAAGATCCTTGGAAAGATCCAGACAATGAAATATTTTCTATTAAATTTAGGCTTAAATATTAAACTTACTTCAAGAAATCTAAATAAGCCTTATTGTTGCTCTCTTCTTTAAAGGCTGTTCCACATTTATGTAAATGTTTTAAAAGTGCAGACTTATTTTTGTGTGTATCTTCAATTCCTATTAGGATATTTCCATACGCAGATCCAATATTTCTATAGTGGAATAGTGAAATATTCCACTGATTTCCAAAACTTTCTAAGAACTCTAATAATGCTCCTGGCTTTTCTGGAAATTCTCCATTAAAAATTCTTTCATTTTTTTCAGATATATTTGATTGGCCTCCTCTGCCGCCAACCATATGTCTTAAATGATCATTTGAAATTTCATTAGAGGTGTAATCACTAAATTTATATTTAAGTTTTTTTAGTTTTGCCTTCAACTTCTCAAAGCTATTTTCAGATTGAGTTCTTATTCCTACTAATACATATGCATCTTTATTATCTGACTTTCTATAATTAAATTCGGTGACTGGTAATTTGCCAATAGCCTTTGCAAGCTTTAAAAAACTTCCAGGTTCCTCTGGAATTTTAATGCTGAGAATTTTTTCGCGGTTTTCTCCAATTTCAGATCTTTCAACAATAAATCCAAGTTTCTGAAAATTAACATTTGCACCTGAGCTCACTGCAAGTAAATTCTTATTCTTCATTCTTTTTGAGTAACTCTTAAGGCCTGCTAAAGCAACAGCTCCTGATGGCTCAGACAATACTCTAGTATCTTCAAAAATATCTTTTACAGCAGCGCAGACTTCATCGATATTAACAGTCATTACTTCATCAACGCATTCTTTAATAACATCAAGGTTGTTTTTTCCTACTTGGGAAACAGCAACTCCGTCTGCAAATAATCCAACTTTTTTTAGATAAACTCTTTTATTTTGAATTAATGCTTCTGTAAGACAAGCCGAATCATTTACTTCAACACCAATTATCTTAATTTTCTTTTTATTTTGTCTTATCCAAGCTGATATACCAGCCAAAAGGCCTCCTCCGCCAACTGGTACGAAGACAGCATCGTAGTCAATTTCATCCTCAAGTATTTCCCGTCCTACTGTTCCTTGCCCTGCTATGGTAAATGGATCATCAAAAGGATGTACAAAAGTATATTTATGTTTTTTATTAATCTTATCTGCATGAGCGAGAGCATCTCCTAAATTTTCGCCATGCAAAATTATTTTTGCTCCAAGCCTTTTTACTGCATTTAATTTGTTTTCTGGTGCGGTTACCGGCATCACGATAGTACATTTTATTTTTAACTTCCTGCAAGCTAAGGCTACACCTTGGGCATGATTTCCTGCTGATGCTGCTATTATTCCACGAGATTTTTTATCTTCAGATAAATTAACAATTTTATTAAAGGCTCCTCTATTCTTAAAAGAAAAAATTGGCTGAAGATCTTCTCGTTTTAAATAAATTTCATTCCCCTCTTTCATAGAAAGATTTGGGGCATAGGTGGTAGGTGAATTTATTGAAACATCATATACAGATGCTTCATTAATCATTTTAAGATACTTTTTAGAGTTCCTATAATTACCTGTTTTTTTTATTTTAAGTCTCAATTTAAATCACGTATTAAAATTTTCTTGTATTATAACTGTATGAGCGCTGCAAAGATAAGTGTTGCAAAAAAAGCAATTGATTATATTGAAAAAAAACTATCGATAGAGACTGTTCTGGGCATTGGTACTGGTTCAACAGTGAATTACTTTATTAATGAATTAGATGCATATAAAAATCTTTTTCGAGGAGCAGTATCAAGTTCGGAAGCATCTTCACAACTTCTAAGAGAAAAGAATATTGAGGTCTTTAGTTTAAATGATGTTAATCAAATAGATTTTTACATTGATGGAGCAGACGAGGTGTCACCAAATAACTTTCTAATCAAAGGTGGCGGTGGAGCGCATACAAGAGAAAAGATAGTAGCAGCAGCAGCACAAGAATTTATATGCATTGTTGATAAAACAAAGATGGTTGATAAACTTGGGGCCTTCCCTCTTCCAGTCGAAGTAATTCCAGAAGCAAGAAGTTCTGTTGCAAGAAAAATTGTAGCTTTGGGTGGTAAACCAATTTATAGAGAAAATTTTATTACTGATCAAGGAAATCATATTATTGACGTAGAAGAAATAGATATCAGTGAACCTGAAGCCTTAGAGGTTTTATTAAATAATATTCCGGGTGTTGTTGATAACGGAATCTTTGCGTTTAATAAACCTGAGGTTGTGTTGGTATCTGACTAGAGACTATAAAAGTTTTTCTATTTGAGATAGTAATTCTGGCGAATCAGGTTTTACCCTTGATCCAAATGTGGATACGACTTTACCGTCTCTAGAAATTAAATACTTATTGAAATTCCATGAAGGTGAGACACCACTCTGGGCTATCAATTTTTTGTATAAAGGATTAGCTTTGCTACCTCTTACTTTTGAAGTTGCAAACATTGGGAAATCTACCCCATATTCAGTGGAGCAAAACTCAGCAACATCTGCTTCATCTGAATACTCTTGCATGAAGTCTCTCGATGGAACTCCGAGAACAACAAATCCTTCGTTTTTGTAATCTTCATAAAGTTTTTGAAGAGAAGAATATTGATAGGTGTATCCGCATCTACTCGCAACATTTACAACTAAAACAACTTGATCTGTATATTCACATAAGTTGACACTTTCACTTGAATCCAAAACTCTCATTTCGGTATCAAGCAAATCTGAACATGCTTCAGAATAGAAAGAAAATAATAAAATAAAAAGAGGTGCGATCTTTTTCATGTGTATATTCTAACCTAAGTAATAGGAGTTATTGCAGAAAGAGAGGAAATGAAAATAGTTACTAAAAAAATAATTTCTATGTTATCCCTAATTTTATTCATAAATTTACAACCTTTTAAAGAGATGGAGGGACTGAGCCCTCCATGATTCCAGAGTGTCAGCAAAATATAATAGGGGAGAGGAGTGCTGACACATATTATTATATGTATTTATAATCAATTATCAATAGTATTTATAAAATAAATCATGTTTTTTTTATGTATAATGCTTTTTTAACTATTTTTGGAGAAATATCTTGAAAGGTACAGTTTTATATGAAGTAAAGGACAATGTTGCCCTACTCACAGTTGATAACCCGCCAGTAAATCCTCTAAGCGATGGAGTCAGGACTGGTTTATACGAATCATTAACAAAAGCAGAAGAAGATGATTCAGTTGTAGGAGTTGTTTTAACAGGAAATGGTAGGGCCTTTATTGCTGGAGCTGATATATCAGAATTTGGTGGAAATGTAGAAGGCGTAAGCTTAAATGAGGTATTTCAAAAACTGGAGCATTGCAGTAAACCCGTTGTAGCTGCCATAAATGGTATAGCTTTAGGAGGCGGACTAGAAACAGCATTATGCTGTAACTACAGGATTGCAGATAAAAATGCGTTTGTTGGCCTTCCAGAGGTTAATTTAGGCTTATTGCCAGGTGGAGGCGGTACTCAAAGGCTTCCGAGGCTTGCAGGACCATCTGAAGCACTAAAGATGATGCTTACTGGAGCACATGTTCCTGCTAAAAAGGCTTTAGATATGGGAATAGTTGATGGTATATCTGAAGATGTAGTTAATGAATCTATAGAATTCATAAAAAATAAAGCTGACAGTAATGAAGAACATCCAAAAGTAAGAGATTTAAACTCAAAAATGATAGAGGCTCGTGGCGATGATAAAGTTCTTCTTGAGGCTCAGGCCATGGCATCTAAGGGAAGAAAGGGTCAATTTGCTCCTGGGCAAATCATAAAATGTGTAGAAGCAGCAATTAATATTGATGATTTTGACGAAGGACTGAAAAAAGAGGGTGAATATTTTCTTGAATGTTTGATGCATCCTCAAAGAGAAGCAATGATCCATATTTTCTTTGGTGAAAGAGCAGCTTCAAAGATTTCTGACGTTCCTAAAGAAACTAAAGTTATGGATATCAAAAAAGCAGGCATTATTGGTTCTGGAACTATGGGGGGTGGAATAGCAATGTGTTTTGCTAATGCAGGCATTCCCGTTCATATTATCGATCAGGATGAGGAAAACCTTAAAAGAGGAGTTTCAGTAATAGAAAAAAATTATGACTTTATGGTTAATAAAGGGCGTCTATCTCCTGAACAAAAAGATGCTGTATTTGGACTAGTATCGTCTAGTTTAGATTATAAAGATGTCTCTGACTGCGATATTGTCATTGAAGCAGTATATGAAAATCTTGAATTAAAACATGAAATTTTTAAGTCATTAGATACTCATGTTAAGGAGGGCGCTATTCTAGCCAGTAATACATCAGGTTTAGATATAGATTCTATTGCATCAGTAACTAGTAGGCCTGAACTGGTAGTGGGTACTCACTTTTTTAGTCCTGCTAATATAATGAGACTATTAGAGGTTGTACGAGGAGAACAAACATCTGACGAAACATTAGCAACTATTATGGCCATAGGCAAGAGACTTAAAAAGGCAGCTGTTGTCTCATTAAATGCTCCTGGTTTTATTGGTAATAGAATGTTATTTGGCTATACAGCTCAAGCAAACATGTTATTACTTGAAGGTGCATTGCCACATCAAATTGATCAAGCATTAGAATCCTTTGGTCTAAATATGGGTCCATTTAGAATGATGGATCTCGTTGGATTAGACCTTGGTTGGAGAGCAAGAAAATTAAGTGGTAAAGAATCCCCTCTTCATGCAAAAATCGGCGATGAATTATGTGAACAAGATAGATATGGTCAAAAAAGTGGTGCTGGTTATTATAATTACTCAGAAGGTTCTAGAGCACCAAATCCAGCTCCTGAAAATGAAGCAGTATATGAAAAGATCTCATCAGAAAATGGATTTACCAGAAGAGACATTTCTGATGAAGAAATTGTAGAGAGGTGTATATTAGCTCTGATTAATGAAGGGGCAGATATTTTATCTGAAGGTGTCGCACAAAGAGCGGCTGATATTGATGTAGTTTATATAAATGGATATGGATTTCCAATATGGAGAGGCGGTCCGATGCATCATGCAAATGCAATGGGACTTGATAAAGTTATAGAAAAGCTTGAAAAATATAGAGAAATTACAGGTAATGATGTCTACAAACCAAGTGAAATGCTTGTGAATCTGGCAAAAGATGGTGGAAAACTTGGAGAGGCACCTCAAAAAGGCGATAGAAAGGAAAAATTAGGTTTTGAGATGTCGTCAGTTGCAAACAATTTTTAGATTTAATAAATTAGAAAACTAGATGATTTAGGCTCTAATTTGGACTTTTGTCCCCTCTGATACCATATCGAATAGCTCTATCACATCATTGTTGAACATTCTTATACATCCGTGTGAGGCTTTTTGACCAATTAAGCCCTCTTCGTGGGTACCATGTATATAGATATATCTGCTATAGGAATCTACTCCAACCCCCCTATTTATACCGTTTTCAAGCCCATCTAGCCATAATATTCTGGATGTTACAAAGTCATCCTCTGTATCATTAGGATTGATTTGAATTTCTGCTCTTTTGTTTGTGTTTTCTCTTGCAGTAAATATTGTATTAATTGGCGCTTTATCTCCAATTTTTTCTTTAATTTCATGCAATCCCAGTGGAGTTTTAAAGGAATTTTCAATTTGCCCTTCCCCATATTTTGATGTTGAAACTGGAAAACTTTGGACTAAATTATCATTATTATACAAATAGAGCCTTTGCTCAGAAATATCAACAATAATTTCGTTATTTTGACTATAAGATTTAGTAAAGAAAAATGTCATAACAACCGAACAAATCAAGATCTTAGTGCTTTTTTCCATATAATCTTTAAAAAAGGAATTAAAACTATTATAAACGATAAAATTATAAAAAATAAATGTCCATTTCTTGAATAAAAAGTACTGTTTTTAATTAATTTTACGTTACCCTCAAGAATGCCTGACTTTCCTTTATCTAATAAAGAAACAATTGTTCCTTTATTAGAAATAATTGCTGATATACCGTCATTTGTTGCTCTTATTGTATATCTATTGTTCTCAATAGATCTCACTCTAGCAATACTTAAATGATGATATGGTCCAATAGAATTTCCAAACCAAGTGTCATTTGAGACATTAATCATTAATAAAGAACTTTTATTCATCTTTCTTACTGTATTTGGAAAGGCAATATCAAAGCAAATTGGACTAGAAATGGGAATATTATCAAGAATCCTTATATTTTCTTGTAACTGGCTCCCATGAGAAACATTAGACATTGGTAAATCAAAAAAATTTATTATTCCTCTAAGACCTTCAATAAAAGGAATATACTCACCAAATGGTACTAGATGTATTTTTTTATATGCTTCATTATATCTAGGACTAAAAATTGCGTTATATAATTTTGCATCTTCATATTTCCATACGCCTAAAATAATTTTTTCAGAAATTTCTGTATTTTTTAGAAAATTTATAAATCTAATACTATTCTGAGAGTACGGCAGCTCAGCTTCAGGTAATACTACTAACTCAGAATCTTTAGAAACTGTATCGATAAGTTTATTTAGGTTGTCCTCAATCTTTAAATAATAATTATCTTCATATTTTAAAAAAGGATCTGATGCTGGTTGAACAATTGACACCTTGATACCATCTTTGGTTTCATCTGCAGGTGAAAATGGTAATAAGGAAATTATAAGTATTGCAGCTGAAACATAGAATATCTTATTATTTGAGTAAACGATGAATAATGCGCATATAAAATAAATGAAAAAGGAGGCAGCTGTTACGCCAAAGATAGGATAAATATTCTGTGATATTGTATCCAAAAATATATTACCTGGTATTAGCCATGGAACCCCGTTTAGAAAAAAATATCTACTAAACTCGCTAATAGTAAATATAGAAGAAATAAAAAGAACACTAAAAAAGTTGTTATTTATTTTAGTAAAACTTAAGGCTGATTTTAGTATCAATAGGGGGGAAGTAAATATCAATGTTAATATTACAACTAATAGAATATATATAATTGAGGACATTGCTATTGTTGTTTCTCCATAATAGTAAACACTTACTATTATCCAAGACATTCCTAATCCCCAATGCCCTAAACCCCAGCAAAAAACTTTCCAAAAGACACCATTATTATTTGATATTAATAAGTGAATCAAATAACCATAAGATATGAAAATTAAGAATTTAATTGAGAAGGGTGCGAATGCAAAAATTCCTATTAATCCAAATAATGCTGGAATAATAAAATTTAAAATCTTCATTTATTTATTGAAACAATAAACTTCTTTATTCTTCTATTATCTGTGTCTGAAACCTTTATTGAGATATTCTCTAATTTAATTTTATCGCCAATCTTTGGTAACACTCCATATTCAGAAATAAATAAGCCTCCCAAGGTTTCGGCATCAATAGAAAGTGGATCTAGTTCAAGTTCAAAGAAACTAACAAACTCTTCTATTTCAATTTTTGCATCTACATTATATTTATTAGTTGAGACTTCTATTATTTCTTGCTCTTCGATGTCATGTTCATCTTCAATCTCTCCAACTAATTCTTCAAGAATATCTTCAATTGTTATAAGTCCACATATTTCTCCATATTCATCTATAACTACTGCTAAATGAGATCTATCTTGTTTAAATTCTTCTAGAAGTGAATCAGCCTTTTTGGTTTCAGGAACAACATTTGGATCTCTAAGCATCTCATTAATATCAAAATCAGCAGTGCCTTTAAATAGTTTTGGTAAGATATCTTTAGCTAATAAGATGCCAGCTACCTCATTTCTTTCCTCACCCAAGACTGGATATCTAGAGTGGCCTGATTCAATTATTCTTTTGATGATTTCGTTAGTATCGTCTTTAACTTGTATTGTTACCATATCAACTTTTGGAATCATTATCTCTTTTACAGTGATATCCCCTAAGCGAATTGCTTTACTGGCAATTGATTCTGCTTCTTTATCAATTATTTTTTGATCAACAGCGTCTTTTAGAAACTCAGTTACTTCAGATACGCTTTGAGTTTTTATGAAAAATGGATTTCTAAAATATTTTTTTAATTTATTAATAATTCCCGACGGAGGCTTATTATCTTCTTGATTTTGTTTTTCGTTCATTAATATGGATTGTCGATATTTATTTTTTTAAGCAATTTTATCTCTTTATTTTCCATTTGAGCTGCCATTTTATTATTTTCATGATCAAACCCTAATATATGATATACGCCATGAATTAACATGTGAATTAAATGATCATCAAATTTTTTATTTTGTTGACGAGATTCTTCTTCTAAATATTGATAACTTATTGCAATATCACCCAAATCTCCTGTGATTGACTTTGAAATATCTTCATTTGTAAAAGATAGTACATTTGTGGGTGAGTTTTTCTTTCTGTACTTGTTGTTTAGTTCTTGTATTTCATTATTGTTTAAAATTTTTAAATTTACAGAACAGTTGGAGAGTTTTTCTTCCTCACAAATTAATGAAAAGGCCATATTAAGTTTATTCTCAAGTTGAGTTGAAATTGAAAAATCTCCTGATGTTAAAATATTGAGACTCACCTATAAACCTAACTTGTCCTCAAAATATTTATAAGCATCAATAATTTTTTTAACTAAAGGATGTCTCACAACATCTGATGAAGAAAAGTTAGTAAAACCTATGCCATCAGTATCTTTAAGAACTTCTATAGCGTCTGACAAACCTGATTTAATATTTTTTGGAAGATCTATTTGAGTTAAATCTCCATTAATTACAAGATAAGAACCAAAGCCCATTCTAGTTAAAACCATTTTCATTTGTTCTTTTGTTGTATTTTGACTTTCATCGACAATTATGAATGAGTTATTTAGTGTCCTTCCTCTCATATATGCTAAAGGAGCTATTTCAACGATACCTCTTTCAAGTAGTTTTTCAGTTTTTTCAACTCCGAGCATCTCATATAAAGCATCGTAAAGAGGGCGAAGATATGGATCAACTTTTTGAGATAAATCTCCTGGTAAAAACCCAAGTTTTTCACCAGCTTCTACTGCAGGCCTTATTAAAATAATTCTATCTACTTTTTCATTTAAAAGATGATCAACTGCTAATGCAACAGCCAGGTACGTTTTTCCAGTTCCAGCAGGACCAATTCCAAAGTTAATTTCATTATTTGAAATATTTTCAATATAGGTTTTTTGATTTTTTCCTCTTGGCATGACACTTTTTTTAGGTGTTTTGATTTTAATAACATTAGTCATGTTTTTATCTGACTCTTGTATGCACAAATTTAGTGTTTCGCTATTAATCTCAATTCCTTGGCCTGCTGCTTCGTATAACTTTCTTAAAGCATCTACGGATAGATCAACATCTTTTTTGTTTCCTTTAATTTTAAGATTATTACCATTTTGAAAAATCTTTACATTAAATGTCTTTTCTACAAACTTAAGATTTTCATTAAGTTCGCCAACGAACCTAACCATAACATTTGCATCTGAGGGTTGTAATTCTAGACTAGTTAACGATGAATCAGTTGACATTAATTTTGTAAATTACCTCTTAAACAATTTGGCAGTGCTTCATTAATTTGAATATTAATGATTTGCCCAACTAAATCAATATCATTTGATGGAAAATTAACAACTCGATTACATATAGTTCTTCCTTGTAATTGTCCTGGATCTCTTTTTGACTGTCCGTAGACTAAGCAGTTTTGCAATGTACCAACCTTCTTTCTGCTAAATCCAAATGAAAGTTGGTTTAGTCTCTCTTGAAGAATATTTAATCTTTCTTTTTTTTCTTCTTGAGTAACATCATCTTCCATATCTGATGCAGTTGTATTTGGTCTGGGACTATATATAAAACTAAATGACTCATCAAATCTTACTTCATTAATTACATTCATGGTCCCCATGAAATCATCATTTGTCTCACCAGGAAAGCCAACAATAAAATCTGAAGAAAAACTCATGTCAGGTCGTACTTTACGAATTTTTTCAACAAGATTTAGGTATTTTTCAACGTTATAACGTCTTCTCATTAATTTTAATATTCTATCTGAACCACTTTGTACAGGAAGATGAACGTGACTTACAAGCTCTGGTACCTTATCGTAAACTTCAACAAGATCGTCCTTAAATTCATGTGGATGGCTTGTTGTATACCTAATTCTTTCAATATTTTCTATTTTTGCTGTTAACTCAATCAATTTAGCTAAAGAAGATTTTTCACCTTTATAGGTGCCTTTGAAATTGTTTACATTTTGGCCCAATAAATGAATCTCTCTAGTTCCATTTTCTGCAAGTACGGATATCTCATTCAAAATATCTTCAATTGTTCTTGATACCTCATGACCTCTTGTTTTTGGAACAACACAAAAAGAACAATATTTATTGCAGCCCTCAATAATTGAAACAAACGCTGAGGGTTCGCCAGTTCCATTCACAGGAATATGATTAAATTTTTCTAATTTTGGAAATGAAATATCAACTTGATTAATGTTTGTTTTATTTTTATTTTCATATAGCTCTGGTAATTTGTGGAGTGTCTGAGGTCCAAATACGATATCTACTGCAGGAGCTCTTTTGATTATATTTTCACCTTCTTGTGATGCAACACATCCTCCTATAGCAATTTTCAAATCAGGATTTTTGTCTTTTATTTTTCGCCATCTTCCAATTTGATGAAATACCTTTTCTTGTGCTTTTTCTCTTATCGAACAGGTGTTAAGGATCAAAAGATCTGCTTCCTCTTCATTTTCTGCTAATTCAAAGCTTTCTTTTTCTTCTAAAAGATCAAACATTTTTGCAGAATCATATTCATTCATCTGACAACCATGTGTTTTTATAAATAATTTTTTTGTCATATTTAATTAACTTTTTATAACTTTAATTATCAAACATTATTCCCATATAATTAAGTATTATGAAAACTAAAAATGTTTACAAGATAATTTTCATTCAGCTCGGTGAAATTTATGAAGTTTTTGCTAAACAAATTTACCAAAGTGATATGTACGGTTTTATCGAGGTGGAAGAGTATATCTTCAATAAAGATAAACAGCTAGTAGTTGATCCAAGTTCAGAAAAATTAAAAAATGAATTTTCAATGGTTGAGAGAAGTTATATACCTATAAATTCTATTGTGAGAATTGATGAAGTTAACGAAACTGGCGAGGCAAAAATAAAAGAGAATAAGGGTCAAGTAAGTCCTTTTCCTTTAAACATTCAACCCTCTAACAAAAAAGAATAAATTATTCTGGCATAAATAGTTTTTTATAAAATCTAAGTTCTTCTACAGACTCTTTAATATCTCCAAGAGCTCTATGAGATCCTTTTTTTTCATAAATTTGGGCTTCATTCATCCAGCGTACAGCAACTTCCTTGAAAGACGAGACATCAATATGTCTATAATTAAAATATGCCTCTAATCTTGGCATGTACTTTGATAAAAAGCGTCTGTCATGAGAAACAGTATTTCCACACATAGGTGACATATTTTCTCCTACATATTTTGAAATAAAATCTAAGGTTTCAATTTCTGCAATTTGTTCTGTTACGTTACTTTTTAAGACCTCATCTGTTAAACCAGACGATCCGTGCTGATTTTGATTCCATTCATCCATAGATTTAAGAATTTCTTTAGGTTGCGAAATTATTAAATTAGGGCCCTCTGCAATAATATTTAGACTGGAATCAGTTATTAGAGTAGCTATTTCGATAATTTTTTCTTTATCTGGATCCAAACCAGTCATTTCTAGATCAATCCAGACTAAATTATCTCTTGATTGTAAAGTTTTCATATCTTTTTATAATCGCCTCTTTAGTGTATTTTGTTCCTATTATGAAAAAAGTTCAAACTGGACAGATTGTAGAATTTTATTCAAATAGCTGTTTGGTTAAGACAAAATTTGGTGAATTCTCATGCTTAGCGATAAAAAACGTCGTTGTTGGTGACTTTGTTGAGCTAGAAATTATTCAAGATAGCAAGAAACTAAATGGAAAAATTCTTAGCATTCAAGAAAGAAAAACTAAACTTTTTAAATCAGATGGTAGCAGGACAAAGCTATTTGCAGCAAACATAAGTCATGTAGGAATAATAGTTACGCCAAAACCAAAAACTTCTTCAGAATTTATAGATAAATGGATATTAAAATCAAAACTATCAAATATAGAGCCTTTCATTATTAATAATAAAATCGATATTGAAACTGATAATGAATATAAAATTAAGCTTGATATCTATAAAAGCTTAGGCATAACTACTGTTGATTGCTCTGCAAAGCATGGTGATAATCTTAAAGAGCTTATAGATTTTTTGAAACAAAAATCTGTTCTTTTTGTTGGTAATTCTGGTGCAGGCAAATCAACTCTATCATCTAAGCTTATAGGAAAAAAACTTAAAACAAATTCTTTGTCTAATGAGCAAGGAGTTCATACAACTTCAATATCATCATTATATGAATTGCAAAATAATACAAAAATAATAGATTCACCTGGAATGCGAGATATTGAAATAAAAAATTATAGTAAAGATCATATTATTAGTGGTTTTGAGGAAATTCTTGAAGCATCTAAAGGTTGCAAATTTACAAATTGTAATCATATTAATAACAAAGGCTGCTTTGTCATTGAAAGTCTGGTGAATGGTCAAATTAATCAAAGTAGATACAATAACTTCATAAAATTTAGAGATAATGGGTAACAAAAACAAAAAGACACATTTTGGCTATCAGGAAGTTAACGAAGCCGACAAGAGTAAGTACGTTGGAGAAGTTTTTACCTCAGTAGCAAAAAACTACGACATTATGAATGATGCAATGTCTTTTGGCATGCATAGACTATGGAAGAAAATCTTAGTTGAGCTAGCTGCTGTTGGTGAAAAAGATGTCATTTTAGATATAGCAAGTGGGACAGGAGATATTGCTAAGTTAATATCAAAAGAATATCCAAATACAAAAATTTTTATGAGTGACATAAATTATGAAATGCTTGATGAGGGAAGAAACAGAGCAATTGATGAAAGCTTCAACTCAAATTGTTCTTTTTGTCAGCTGAGTGGTGAAAGCTTGCCCTTCAAAGATTCTTCATTTGATCTAATAACGGTTGGTTTTGGTCTAAGAAACTTCACAGATAAACAAAAAGGTCTTTCTGAAATGAAGAGATGTTTGTCAAAAAATGCGAGGCTTCTAGTTTTAGAATTCTCAAAGCCAATTAATCCAATGTTTTCAAGGTTATATGACTGGTATTCTTTTAACATACTTCCTAAGCTTGGATCCATTCTTGCAAATGATTCTGAAAGCTATAAATACCTTGCTGAATCTATAAGAATGCATCCAGATCAGGAATCTCTTAAAAAGATGATCTTACAAAGCGGTTTTAAGGAATGTAGATTCTTTAATATTTTAAATGGAGTTGTGGCTATACATATTGCTTACAATGATTGATATAAATAAATTATTTATTAGACTTCTAGAAGATCTTGAGGAGTCATCTCCTAATCTTAGAAAATCTCTTAAAGAAATTTCGCCACTAGAATTTTGTATAAACATAAAAGGGCACAAAAATATCTACATTAAAATTGATGATAAAGATTCTGAAATATCTTTTGGAAAAAATAATTCTCAATTTGAAATTAGAGGATCTTTAATTGAATTATTAAATTCACTAGTTTCTAAGAAATTAAATAAAAACCTAATTTTTGGAAACTCCGAACTAGCTATTGTTTTTGTAAATATTATTCTTAAATCAAATATTGATGTTATTTATTTAATTGATAAATACTTTGGAAACACGTCAGCTGTTTTTGCATACTCTGTTTTGAAACTTTTTAAGTCCTCTGATAATGACTCAGATATTGAATATGAAAATATTCGCAAGCGACTAAGAGAAATTTCTATTAAACTTGATAGGTTAGAAGCCATTAAAGGTATATGAATTTTATTATCGTAATATATGAGTTATTTAGAATGTTATTTTTTGGTATTCAAAAAGGAATATTCTATAAACCTAATGGAGTAAAACTAGCTAGCTACTTAGAATCATTGGGACCAATATTTACAAAATTTGGTCAACTTTTATCTACAAGAACAGATATTCTTGATGCTGAAACTGCAAAAGATTTAGAAAGTCTTACTGATAGTTGTAAGCCATTTAATGTTGAGACACTTAAGAAAATAGTTGAATCTGAGTTAGGAGATTCAATAGAAAATATTTTTGAATCATTTGATGAAATACCCTTAGCAGCAGCATCTCTAGCGCAAGTTCACTCAGCAACACTAAGTAATGGTGATCATGTTGTAGTAAAAGTCCTTAGGCCAAACATACATAAGAAAGTAAAAAGAAATCTAAGATTACTTAAATCGGCAGCAAAAATATTTTCTTATATTTACAGTGAAAGTTATAGATTAAAGCCAAATGAGGTCGTGCGAGATTATGAATCTACAATATTAAAAGAGTTGGATTTAAAACTTGAAGCCTCCAATACAAATTTAACTAGAAAAAATTTTTTAAACTCAAATGAATTATACATACCGGAAGTTTATTGGGACCTTACAACTTCAAACGTTATGGTCTTAGAAAAAATTGATGGCATCCCATGCACAGACATAGAACAAATTGAAAAATATGGAATAAATAAAAAAATTCTTGCCGAAAATGGAGTCATGATATTTCTTAATCAAGTTTTTAGAGATAACTTTTTTCATGCCGATATGCATCCAGGCAATATATTTGTTTCAAAAAATAATGTTGAAAATCCTGGATATATTGCAGTTGATTGTGCGATAACTGGATCATTGTCGAATGAGGAGCGATATATATTGGCTAGAATGCTGCAATCTGTTCTTAAACAAAACTATAAAGCTCTTGCTAATTTATTTGTTAGCTCTGGTTGGGTTAAGGCGGATACAAATAATATTGAACTTGAAAATACTCTAAGGGCATGTTGTGAACCCATATTTGAGAAGCCTTTGTCAGAGATAGAGTTTGGTAAGTTACTTCTATATCTTTTCCAAAGCACTAGACAATATGGTTTATCTCTTCAAACCTCCTTAGTTTTGCTTCAAAAAACATTAATTCATATCGAAGGCATGGGAAGACAAATATATCCAGAACTTGATTTCTGGGGTATTGCGGAACCTTACTTAGATAATTGGTTAAATGAGCAATTTAGTCCATTAAAGTTGAAAGATTACATTATTGAAAATAAAGAAGATATTTTGCTTAAAGCATCAGAGATTCCAGCTATAATTTTTGAAACGCTCGATGAAATAAGAAGTTTTTCTAATAATAAAAATGCAGATGCTTTAAAAGCAAATGAATTAGAAATTCAATTATCAAAACAAAAAAACATTAATATGGTATTCGGTATTGGTATAATTGTAATTTTAACTATCATGTTGATAGTTAATTAGGAGTATTTATGGGTTTTGGCGGAATAAGTATATGGCAGTTATTAATTATTTTAGTTGTTGTGCTTCTTATATTTGGTAGTGGAAAACTTAAATCACTTGGTTCAGATTTAGGCTCCAGCATAAAAGGTTTTAAGAAAGCAGTTAAAGACGAAGACTCCAAAGAAAAAGAAGACTAAAATTGTTTCAAATTGGCTTTCTAGAAATTCTAATTATTCTAATATTAGGTTTAATAATTATTGGCCCTAATAGGCTTCCAGTTGTGGTTAAAGCCACATTAAAATTCTTTAAAAAAATTGAAAATAAATTTAATCTTTTTAAAAAAGACATTGAGGCAGACATTGGTGTAGATGAACTTAAGAAAGATGTTTTTAACGAGTTAAAAATGGAAGAGTTTGAAAAAAACAAAGAGCCTGATAATGACTAAGGATTCGATTTCAAATCATCTCCTTGAATTGAGATCAAGATTATTAAAAGTAATTGTTCTTTTTGTTGCCCTTTCAATATTAGGAATTCCATTTGCCGCTGATATTTATTCCTTTATTGCAGCTCCTCTATTAGCTTCATTGCCTGAGAGTAGCTCAATGATAGCTACAGAGGTTGCATCACCATTTATGGCGCCAATTAAACTAGTTTTTTATATAGCTTTATTATTTTCTATGCCTTGGCTTTTTTTTCAAATATGGATGTTTATTGCGCCAGGATTATATGAAAGCGAAAGGAGATTTACTGCTCCTTTGATGATCTCAACAATCCTTTTATTTTTTAGCGGAGTAAGCTTTGCATTTTTTGTAGTATGTCCAATTATATTCAAGTTTTTTGTTGGAATGGCTCCAGACTCAATTCAAGTCATGACAGATATAAATCAGTATCTTAGTTTTATATTTAAACTTGTTTTTGCATTTGGCATTGCATTTGAGATACCCATTGCAACAGTTCTCTTAATTAATAACGAAATTGTTACCAAGGCATCATTAATTGCGGCAAGACCATATTTAATAATACTATTTCTTGTCGTAGGCATGTTACTTACTCCACCTGATATTTTTTCACAATTGTTTTTAGCAATTCCTATGTGGATTTTATTTGAAGTTGGAATATTATTTTCTAGAAATAAATAATTACTTATTTAAATTTATAAGCGTTCTGTAGAAAAACCATGGGAGTAATAACCAAGGCATTTGAGACTGCAACATTATTGTTCTTTCATTAAATTCAAAAAGAGTTGGATTAATGTATGGACCAAGCGGTGATAGGGGAGCCCAAGATAAAGCCTTTCCTTCTGCCAGTTGATCATGATATAGAAACATTTCTACTAAAATATTTTGACCGATACACCATAATAATAAGACGGCAAAAGCACTCCATTTCCATTTCATAAATATGCTTTTATCTTTTCCATGAGAAATCCACATTAACCATACGCCACCCAAAAGCACTGCTCCAGCATCGCCCATTGAATTCATTAACCAATTAATATTCTTTGGTAACCACGTATTAAGATTTTCAGATCTTCTTATATCAACAGGATCCCCATCTAGCCATCCAAAGGTAAACCAAAGCTCCCATCCTAACGAGCAAATCACAATGGCAATTAAATAAAATGTTGGAATCCACTTAGGTAAATTTGATTTGTTTTTGAAATAAATTAAAAAAGGTAAGAATACTGCCAAATAAACTATTGTTATTACTCTTGCCTCCTCAAAAGACATTTATTAGAGTCCTAGTCTTTTAGTCCAATTATCGTCAGATGGTCTCTCGTGATTTACAACCAAATCCACTAATTCCTCAGGATTATCAGAAACTAGTAATTCTTTAAGGTTTGCTGAAGAAATAAATCCTTCTTCAACAGCCTTATCAAACCATTTTAGTAAATGATCGTAGTAACCTTCAGTATTTAAAATGCCCACGGGTTTATTGATTATTCCTAATTGATTGCTTGCCATAATTTCGGCTAACTCATCAAGCGATCCTACTCCACCAGGAAGTACTATAAACGCATCTGATCTAGACATAAATTCATCTTTACGATCAAGAAGTGTATCTGTAACTACAATTTCATTAAGTCTTGGATTTGCTAACTCTAATGCATGAAGAGATTTTAAAGATATACCAAGAACCTCAACACCATTATCAAGAGCAGTATCTGAAATTATCTTCATCAAACCAACATTTCCTCCTCCAAAAACAACATTGATACCTTTCTTTGCTATTGCTTCTGAAATAATCTTTGCTGATTGAGCATATTTAGGATTTTTGCCTTCATGAGCACCGCAGAAAATTGAAATATTCTTCATATTATTTAAGTTTTAAAATTAAAAGTTACTGGTCCTATGTTTGTCAAAGATATTTCCATAAAAGCTCCAAATTTACCTTCTTTAACATTAGGAAATGATTTTTTAAATTCACGTACAAATTCATCATACATTAATTTAGCATTATCTGGTTCAGCTGCCTTATGAAAGCTTGGCTTATTGCCTTTATTTGTAATTGCAGCCAAGGTAAATTGACTCACTATTAAGACTTCTTTTCCTGAATCATTTAAGGGTGATGAGGTTATTCCTTTTGGGCCATCTAACATCCTAAAATTTAAAAGCTTGTTCACCATATTATTTATGTTTTGAGACACATCATCTTTCTCAACGCACACAAACATTAAGCATCCATCACCAATAGAAGTAAAAATTTCGCCGTCAATAACTATTTCTGCGCTAGAGACTCTTTGAACAGTTGCTAACAAGTCTTATCTGTCTTCGAGTTCTTCTTCCCATTTGCCAAGGGAAGCGAGTTTATTCATTTCTGCCCTGTGAGATAATTCATCTTGAGAAATGAAAACATTTTCTGGCTTTCCACCCCATGCTTGCAATGCTGCAGCTTGAAGAGCCCGTCCATAAGAGAAACTTAATTTCCAAGAAAAGCCACCAATCTTGTTCATCGCATCTAAATGAGCAGTAGCCAAGATATCTGACTGGCCTCCAGATAAAAACGCTATGCCAGGAAGATCAGACGGAACATTCTCAGTTAAACATCCTAAAGTTCTCTTAGCGACCTCGCCAATGCTAGCTTGAATTTCTGAGTCTTTTCCAGAAGTAACCATATTAGGTTTTAGTATAGTGCCCTTTATATTTACCCCCTTTTTATCAAGATGATCAAACAGCGATTTTAAAGAACGAGCAGATGCGTCATAGCAATCATCAATAGAGTGAACTCCATCCATTAATACTTCTGGCTCAACTATAGGAACCATTCCATTATCTTGAGCACATTTTGCATAATCCGCTAATGCCTGCATATTCGCGTCAATACATTTATCAGTTGGAATTCCTTCACCTATATTTATAACAGCCCTCCATTTAGTGAATTTAGCTCCCATAGATGAATATTCTTTTAATCTCTCATCTAATCCATCCAATCCAACTGTCACGGTTTCTCCAGGACAATCATCAATAGGTTGAAGACCCTTATCAACTTTTATTCCAGGAAGGGCATCTTGACTAGTTATTAAATCTCTAAGTAATGTTCCGTCAGCAGCTGATTGTCTTATAGTCTCATCAAATAATATTACTCCACCAATATTGCCTTTCATTCCTTTAGATCTAAAAAGCATTTCTCTGTAATCTCTTCTATTCTCTTCGGTGGACTCAACACCAATAGAATCAAATCTTTTTCCACAAGTTGGATTGCTTTCATCAGCAGCTAAGATACCTTTGCCATCTGCGACAATATAGGCTGCTATATCTTCAATATTATTTAGTGACATAAATTAACTCCCTATTTTTTTGAATTTAGAGCTTTAATAGAAGGTAAAACTTTACCCTCCATAAATTCTAAAAAGGCGCCCCCGCCTGTTGAACAATATGATACATCATCTGATTTAATATATTTATTTATTGCCGACAATGTTTCGCCTCCTCCAGCAAGAGAAAAAGCGTTAGACTTAGCAATTTCTTTAGAAAGTTCCTTTGTGCCATTTTCAAATAAAGAATTTTCAAATACTCCCATGGGTCCATTCCAAAGAATAGTCTTAGCATTATTAATTAAAGTCTTTGTCTCCTGCTCTAGGTATAAATCTAAAATCATTTCATCATTACCAATATTGCTTATTGAGGTTTCTTTTATATCCTCTCCTTCAAATGTTTTAGATGTTAATACTCTATTAGGTAGTATGATTTTACCTTTATCCAAGATGCTCTTTGCAATTTCTAGCATTGATTGTTCAGTCAGTGAGTTTCCTACATTAAGGCCTGAAGACTTTATAAAAGTATTTGCAATACCTCCACCTACGATAATATGGTCTGCGACTTCATTAATATGCTTTATAAGCTCAAGTTTTGTAGAAACTTTTGCGCCACCGATAATAGCAACATAAGGTCTTTCATATTTTTTAAGCGCCTGCGATAAAAAATTTTCTTCTTTCTCTAGCAATAGTCCAGAGCATGCTATTGGAGCATTCATTATTGCAGCATGGGTTGATGCCTGTTCTCTGTGTGCAGTCCCAAAAGCATCAAAAACATATATATCTCCAAGAGATCCTAATTTATTACCTAACTCTTGAGAGTTCTCTTTTTCTCCTTCAAAAAATCTTATATTTTCTAAAACTTGAATATTTGATGATGAATTAAAAATTTTATTAGATTCTAATGTATCAATAAGTTCAACATCCATGTTTATGATTTTACTTAGTTCATTTGCAACAGGTTTTAGTGAAAACTCTTCCTCAAAGTTTCCTTCAATAGGCCTACCCAAGTGACTTATCAAAAGAAGTTTTGCATTATTTTTAAGTGCATATTCAATAGTTGACAGGCATGCCTTAATTCTTGTTGAATCGAGAACATCACCATCTTTAATTGGTACATTCATATCAACTCTTATGACTAAGTTTTTATTATTAAGATCTAATGATGATAGGTTAATCATTTAGTAATGATTTAGCTGAATTAACAACATTTTCAGTATTAAACCCAAAATGCTCAAGTAATTCACTGCCTGGAGCAGATTCTCCAAAACTTTCTATTCCAATTACTTTATCTTTTCTATTTAAAATCCTGTACCAAGAATTAGGATGACTACACTCAACAACGAGTATTGGTTTATCAGGATTAATTATTGAACTCTGAAATTCCTCAGATTGCTGTAAAAATAAATCTAAAGACGGCATTGATACAACATTTGCAGAGATAGAGTGATTTTTTAATTCTTTTGCTGCATCTATGATCAATTGAACTTCGCTTCCTGATGCAATGAGAGTAATATCAGAGTTGTCACTTTCATCGATAAGGTAACCACCCTTGTTAATTAAAGACAATTGATCTTCGGTCCGAGATATTGCTGAAGTTCCTTGTCTGCTAAAGATTAAACAAGTTGGTGTTTTTTTTGATTTAACTGCCTCGTTCCAGGCTACCGCAGTTTCTACAAGATCTGCCGGCCTCCAACTATTTAAATTTGGAGTAGATCTCAGAGTTACCATATGTTCTACAGGCTGATGTGTTGGACCATCTTCACCTAGAGCTACTGAATCATGTGTATATACGAAAATACTTGGTATCTCCATTAGGGCTGATAATCTTACTGCGTTTCTAGCATAGTCAGTAAATACCAAGAAAGTTGCACCATATGGTTTTATGCCACCATGAAGAACCATGCCATTCATAATTGCAGACATTCCAAACTCTCTTACTCCATAGTTAATATGATTACCTGAGGGATTTTCATTTGAGAAAGTAGAACTTGACGATGAAAAAGTATTATTTGATGGAGTTAAATCAGCAGATCCACCAATTAATTCTGGTAATTCTTTTACAAAAAAATCAAGGCATGCTTTTGAGCACTTTCTTGTTGCCATTGGCGTATTATTTTTATCACACTCTGACAAGAAAGTTTTAAAACTATACTCAAAATCATCAGGTAAGTCGCCCTTAATTCTTCTTCTAAGTTCTGCTGATTTATCAGGATATTTTTCGTCGTAGGTTTTAATCAAATTATCCCAATCCAAATTTAATTCAGAGCCTTTTTTGGTTGAATCCCAAAAATCATATGCCTCTTGAGGAACTTTAAATGCATCATGATCCCAATTAAGAGCTTCTCGGGTTTTTATTACTTCTTCCTCTCCCAATGCTGCTCCATGAACATCAGCAGTTCCTGACTTATTTGGAGATCCAAAACCAATTATTGTCTTGCAAAAAATCATTGTTGGTTTATTTGTCTCATTTTTTGCATCGACTATAGCTTTATCGATTTCTTCAATATTATGGCCATCTACACATATAGTTTGCCAACCATAGCTATCAAACCTTTTTATAGAGTCATCTGTAAACCAATTTTCAATTTCTCCATCAATTGAAATTCCATTTTGGTCGTAAAAACAAATTAGTTTTCCTAGTTTGTGTGTTCCAGCAAATGAACATGCCTCATGCGAGATTCCTTCCATAAGACAACCATCACCTAAAAAAGCATATGTATAGTGATTAATTGGTTTAATATCATCTTCATTAAATTCGGCTGCCATTATTTTTTCTGATACCGCCATGCCAATAGCGTTTGCAATACCTTGGCCTAATGGGCCTGTGGTTGTTTCAATTCCAATATCTATATCGTATTCGGGATGTCCAGGAGTTTTTGAATGTAACTTCCTAAAGTCTTTAAGATCGTCTATTGATATATCGTATCCGGTTAGATGAAGTAAGCTATACAAAAGCATCGAACCGTGCCCATTAGAAAGAACAAATCTATCTCTATCAAACCAATGAGGATTCAGTGGGTTATGATTTAAGTGTTTGCCCCATAAAGAGGTTGCTATTTCTGCCATCCCCATAGGCATGCCAGGATGACCAGAATTAGCTTTTTGAACAGCATCGATGGATAGAAATCTTAATGCGTTAGTAGGAACTGTATGCTGCAAATTTTTTCCCCGTTAGATAAAAAGATAATAATATTTTTGCAATAAAAAGCAACGACATAATTTAAATATTTCATGTTTTTTGATATAAAATAGCCATATTGTGATCTCAATTCTTTTTTAGTAAGCACTCTATAAAATAATTCTTCACAGTATAAATTCAGGGAGAGAAAAATGAGTTATATATTTACTTCAGAATCTGTTTCGGCAGGACATCCAGATAAGGTCTGTGATCAAATTTCAGATGCTGTTTTGGACGCATATTTAGCAGAAGATCCTAATAGTAGAGTTGCATGCGAGACTATGATTAAAAATAATATGGTGTTTATTGCTGGTGAAATAACTTCAACTGGAAGCCCTGATTTGGAACCTGTAGTTAGACAGACCATTAAGGATATTGGATACGATAATGATGAATATGGCTTTAATGGCGACACATGTGAATTTACAAACTTAGTTTTTGAACAATCTCCAGACATTTCTCAAGGAGTTACCGAAGGAGAAGGCGAAAATCTAGAACAAGGTGCTGGAGACCAAGGACTGATGTTTGGTTATGCCTGTACTGAAACTGAAGCACTTATGCCTCTTCCAATTGATCTTTCTCATAGACTAGTACGACAACAATCAGAAGTTATGAAAAGCAATGGGCTTTCATGGCTAAGACCTGATGCAAAAAGCCAGGTAAGTGCAATTTACTCAGATGACGGAAAGACAATTGAGGGTCTTTCAGCAATTGTACTTTCAACCCAACACGATGAAGATGTTACACAAGATGAAATTAAAGAAGGAGTAATGGAAAATATCATTAAGCCAATTGTTCCTCAAGAATGGATACTAGATTCAACAAAGATATATATCAATCCAACAGGTAAATTTGTAATTGGTGGTCCAGTTGGTGATTGCGGTCTTACTGGAAGAAAAATTATTGTAGATACCTATGGCGGTATGGCAAGACATGGTGGTGGTGCATTTTCAGGAAAAGATCCATCAAAAGTTGACAGATCAGCAGCCTATGCAGCAAGATATGTAGCTAAAAATATTGTTGCAGCCGGGCTTGCAGATTATTGTGAAATTCAAGTTTCATATGCAATTGGAGTAGCTAAGCCTACATCAATCAATGTAAATACATTTAATAGCGAAAAAGTGTCAAAAGAGGCTATTGAAAAAATAGTTGAGGAAAAATTTGATCTTAGGCCTAAAAGTCTTATAAATATGCTTGATCTCAAAAGACCAATCTATCTTCCAACAGCGGCTTATGGTCATTTTGGAAGGACTGATATTGATCTTTCATGGGAAAAGACTGACAAAGCATCAGAAATTTCACAATAAATAAATATAAGGAAATTAATATGGAAAACGATTATAAAGTTGCTGATATAAAACTTGCTGAATTTGGAAGGAGAGAAATATCTCTTGCAGAAAATGAAATGCCGGCCTTAATGGCATTAAGGGATAAATATAGAGATGAGCAGCCTTTGGCTGGTGCGAAAATAATGGGATGCATTCACATGACTATTCAAACTGCTGTTTTGATGGAAACATTACTCGATCTAGGAGCAGAATTAAGATGGTCATCCTGTAACATATTTTCAACACAGGATCATGCGGCAGCAGCAATGGCTGCAAAAGGAGTTCCTGTATTTGCTTGGAAAGGTGAAACTGAAGAGGAGTACGAGTGGTGTATTGAACAAACTATTTGTAAAGATGGAAAGCCATGGGATGCAAACATGATTCTTGATGATGGAAGTGATCTTACAGCTATGGTGCATGCTAAATTTCCTGACATGTTAGAGACTATTCATGGTGTGTCTGAAGAAACAACTACTGGGGTGCATAGGTTAAAAGAGATGCTAGAAAAAGGCGAGCTAAAAATTCCTGCTATTAATGTAAATGACTCAGTTACAAAAGCAAAAAATGATAATAAATATGGATGCAGACATAGTCTTAATGATGCTCTAAAAAGAGGAACCGATATGTTGCTTTCTGGTAAGAAAGGATTAGTAATTGGTTATGGAGATGTTGGTAAAGGGTCGGCTGCAAGTTTGGCTCAAGAAGGTATGATAGTAAGTGTTGTTGAATCAGATCCAATTTGTGCGATGCAGGCTTGCATGGATGGATTTGCAGTTGTTTCATGTTACAAAAATGGTGTAGTTACAAGAGATCCCAAGGATATTAATATGGATGTCATGGGTGATACGGATCTAATAGTAACTACCACTGGTAATGTAAATGTTTGTGATTCTGCAATGATAAGCACTTTAAAAAATACTGCAGTTGTATGTAATATTGGTCATTTTGATAATGAGATTGATACTGCTTATATGAGAGAAAATTACTACTGGGATGAGATAAAGCCTCAGGTTCATAGAGTTTTTAGAGATACAGCTCCAGACGGAACTCCTGATTTGTCTAGCAAAAACTATATTATTTTGCTAGCTGAAGGAAGATTAGTAAATCTTGGAAATGCAACAGGGCATCCTAGTAGAATTATGGATGGATCTTTTGCCAACCAAGTTCTTGCACAAATTCATTTATATAAACAAGGCTTTGCAAATGTGAATGATGCTGATAAAAAAGCAGAAATGTTAAGCGTTGAGGTATTGCCTAAGAAACTTGATGAAGAAGTTGCTAGTCTTATGGTTGAAGGTTTTGGTGGAACGGTAACTCAACTTACTGAAGAACAAGCTGATTATATAAATGTTCCCCAAGATGGGCCTTTTAAAGAAGAAAGTTACAAATACTAAAAAGCTTATATATCAATTTAAATAAATTAAATTCATAATACTCTTTATGAATTTCAAAAAAATTTTTAGTTTAATTGTGATATTCCTCCTATATGGGTGTGGTGTAAAGGGTCCACTAATATTCTGAAAATTATATATTTAATACATGAGTAGTTTTATATACAAAGATAATATTCTTTTTTGTGAAAATGTTGCTGTGACCGACATTGTTAAAAAGGTTGGTACTCCCGCATATGTATATTCAAAAAAGACTTTATTGGACAATTTTGATTCCTATTCTAATGCCTTCGAAAAAAATGATGGATTGGTTTGTTTTTCTGTTAAGTCTCTAAGCAATATTTCTGTGCTCAGATTATTAAAAGATAAGGGAAGTGGTTTTGATATAGTCTCTGGAGGTGAATTGGAGAGAGTCTTGGCTGCTGGTGTAGATCCAAAAAAAATAATATTTACAGGAATTGCAAAGTCCAACGAAGAAATTATCCAAGGCATAAGAAAAAATATTTTGTCTTTTAATATTGAATCTGAGGCAGAAATGTTAAGAATAGAAAAAATAGCTACTGATGAAAATAAAATTGTTGATGTTGCAATAAGATTCAATCCTGAAATTGATTCAGGTGGACACGAATATATTAAAACCGGAAGAAAAAAAGATAAATTTGGTGTTTTGTTAGAGGGGGTTATTAATTTATCTAAATATATTTTGAATTCTAGTTCACTAAACCTTATTGGCTTGTCATGCCATATTGGCTCTCAAATATTTGAATTAAATGATTTTGAAGAATCTGCAAAATATATTAAAAAACTTGCTAAAGAAATTAATAATCTTGGTATTGAGCTTAAATTTCTAGACGTTGGAGGAGGTTTAGGTATCTCCTATACTGACTCAAACTTTCCTTCTCCCTCAAATTTGATAAAAGATCTTGAGAATATCTTAGGTGATAGAAATGAAAAAATTATTTTAGAGCCTGGAAGAAGCGTTTCTGGAGATGCTGGGATTTTATTAACAAGCGTAGAATACGTTAAAGATGATTATCTTATTATTGATGCTGGAATGAATGACTTAATAAGGCCGGCTTTATATGATGCAAAACATCAAATCATAAATGTTGAGAATAATAAAGTCCCTACAAAAGAGTGGACAATAGTTGGGCCAATATGTGAATCATCTGATGTAATGGCTAAAAATTATAGCTTGGGTGCATCAGATGGAAGTATTTTAGCTATAAAAACAGCAGGTGCATATGGGCATGTTATGTCATCTAACTATAATTCTAGACGTAAGCCGCCAGAGATATTAGTGGACGGTGACAAGTTTGAAGTTATTAGAAAAAGAGAGACATACGAAGACCTGATAAGACATGAGGTAAATCTTGGGTCTTAATTTTGAAAAATGGCATGGAAACGGTAATGATTTTATTATCATCAATTCTATTGAGGACGAATTAAAAATTACTCGAAATAAAATAATAAAAATTTCTGACAGAAATATAGGAATAGGATTTGATCAGCTAATAAAAATTGATCTTCCAACAAAACCAAATAATGACTTTTTTATTCGATTTTATAATGCTGATGGATCAGAAGCTGGGATGTGCCTTAATGGCATAAGATGTGCTGCAAAATATATATGGAATAATAGCTTTGCTCCAATAGGTACAGTAAATTTCCAAACTAAAACAAAAAACATAGTTTGTGAGCCTAAAGCAAGAAAAATGATTCAGGTTCATATCGAACCACCAGATAAAATTGAGCATAAAAGTTTATATAACAAATTACAAAATAAAGGAGTGAATAATTTCTTTATCTCAAATATTGGAAATAACCATCTTTGCATAAAAATGAAATCTATTAAAAAAATTGATCTTAATGAAATATATAAAAATCTTGAAGGAATTATTAAGGAACTCGATATTAATTTGTCAATATTTAAAAAAGATGGTGGCAGTATTGATATAAGAACTTATGAAAATGGCGTTGGTGAAACCTTATCATGTGGATCAGCTGCATTATGCGTTGCTTCATATTTTCTTAAGGATAAACTTCTAAGAATAAGGTCAATTGGTGGCGAATTAATCTTTAAAAAAAATAAAAATGGTATATTAATGTCAGGTCCTGCAAGTTTTATATATAGAGGAAATATAAGTGACTAAAGAATTAAATCCAAAAGATGTTGAGCTTTTCTTACTTGATAATTTAGATTTCTTTGAAAGCAGAGAGTCACTTGTTGGAGAGATGAAATTTAAACATTCTTCTAGTTCTGCCTCGTCGATTCTTGAAAGACAAATATTAAAACTTAGAGAGGAGCATAAGAATCTTATAAATTTATTATCTTCGTTCGTTGAAACAGCCAACATAAATGAAGATCTGTTCAATAAATCAAAGAGTCTCACATTAAAAATTCTTGAATCTAATTCTAAACAAGAGATTATAAAAGTAGTCGAAGATGCCTTTAAAAAAGACTTTAAAGTGGACAAGCCAATACTTAAATTTTATAAAAATGAGAAGATTGATGAGCTTGAAAAAGAAACTGATCTTTCATTTCATAAAGGGGCTATTCATTGCGGATCATTCTCTTCAGAAAAAATGTCAGTTTTATTTAAAGATAAAAAAGTTGAATCTATGGTAATTTCAGTAGTGCTTGTTGAAAGTCAAATTGGTCTTTTGATGTTAGGAAGCTATGATAGGTCTAAATATCTTGGTGACGAAGATACTACTTTTATAGAATATATAAGGGATGTTTTAGAGAAAAAATTATCAAAATAATATATGAAGAATACCTCGCCTATTCTTAATGACATTAATGAATACCTTGTTTTTGTCTCACAAGTAAAAAATCTCTCAGAAAATACAACAAAATCATATGAAAGAGATCTTAAAAAACTTTATCTATTTCTAGAGAAATTAAACGTAACAAATTATTCAGATATTAAAGAGGAAATCTGTTCTGCATGGATAGGAGACCTGTATTCACAAAATAATAAGCCTAAAAGTATTCAGAGGCACTTATCATCTGCAAAAGGATTTTTTAGATTTTTAAAAAAAAATAATCTTATAAGCTCGTCACCTTTTGAACTGGTTACTGCGCCAAAATCATCAAATACTTTACCTGACGTTCTTTCTCCAGAGGATGTTGAACAACTTTTGAACTTTAAGCCCTCTAATACAATAGAGATTAGAGACATGGCTATAGTTGAACTAATGTATTCATCAGGATTACGAGTTTCAGAGACTGTAAACATAAATATTAGTGATTTTGAAGAAAATATGTCTTTTCTGCGAGTAATAGGAAAGGGTTCTAAAACAAGATTGGTGCCAATGGGTAGATACGCTATTAACGCAATTAATAATTGGTTGAATGAGCGGGTGAAAATTTCAAATAATACCCCTGCGCTTTTTTTAAATTCAAAAGGTTCAAGACTATCGGTTAGAAGCATTCAACTGAGGTTAAAAAAAATGGCAATAAAGCAAGGCTTGCCACCAGTTCATCCTCATATGCTAAGACATAGTTTCGCTACTCATATGCTTGAATCCAGTGGCGATCTTAGAACTATACAAGAACTTCTTGGTCATAGCTCATTATCAACTACACAGATATATACAAAATTAGATTATCAGCATTTGGCAAAAATTTATGACAAATCACACCCACGAGCAAAAAAGTGAATAAGAAAATAAAAATGATAACTTTTGATCTGGATGACACCTTGTGGGATAACCGTCCAACAATAATTAAGGCAGAAATAGATACAAGAAAATGGATAGAAGATAAAGTTGGCAATGTTGAGTGGGGGGATTTTAATGATTTTTTAGAACTTAGAGAAGAATTAATAAAAGAAGACGAAAGCATTGCATGGGACATAAGCAAGCTCAGAAAGGAAATCTTTAGAAAAAAACTATCTCATGTAAATCCAATAAAGTTAAGGAATGAGATTGTAGAAAGTGCATTTGATATTTTTATATCTAAAAGGCATGAAATTGTGTTTTTTGATGGAGTGGAAGAATGTATTTCAGACTTATCAAAAAAATATTTACTCGGGATATTAACCAATGGAAATGCAGATATTTATAAATTTAAGATTGGAAAATATTTTAAGTTTTCTATCAGCTCTCTTGAGGCCAGAGACAGCAAGCCAAACAGATCTCATTTTGATATGGCCTTAGCCCAAGTGAATGACGTTACTTTTGAAAATATGCTTCATATTGGTGATCATCAAATAAATGACATGTATGCTGCCGATAATCTTGGTATAGATTGCTTATGGTTTAATAATAATCATGATGAATGGGAGCAAAATTTTGAAAAACCAGATGAATTCTCATCTTGGCAAAATTTAACAAATATAATAAAAGATAAATATGAAAGATAAAGATCTAACAGAAGCGCTTAAAAGTATTATTGAGAAAGAGCTTAAAATTTTTAGCAAGCTTATTCCAAAAGATGCAGTTAAAAATATTGAGGACAGTATTTTTCCTCAAATTGAAAAAATTGTAGAACAAAGTGGCTATGTCAAAAAAACAAAATATGAAAATCTCAAAAGAATTATTGATAACCTTGAGGAAAGGATCTCTGATTTAGAGAAGAATTAAAGCTGATTTAAATATGTATCAATTCTTTCAGCATTCATAACAAAGGATGTTTTAAGGCTATTTGATGCAGTTTTAATTTCACTCATATTTACTGCCTCACCAACTTGGATAACACCAATCATTGCCATCATTACGTGTGGATCACATTGATAGACATATACACCTTCAGTATCTAGAGTAACGCTTATATCCATATTCATTTGACCAGACCAAGACTCTGCTCCATCTGGCAACATTCCATCTATGCTTGCAGAATTATGAGACATGTCCGATGCTTTGAAATGAATTGTGTCACCTACAGACACTTTTAAAACAGCTGGTTCAAAAATCATTTGTCCACCTTCACCAGAATTTAACATTTTTACTGTATGTTCTGATCCTTCTGATAATTCTACTTTTTTAACTTCCGCAGAGGCGACTGCTGCAACTGACTGAGATGCTTGTGCTGCACTTCCACAATCTTGCCCCTCTAGACAAACTTTCACCGGTACAGATAATCTATCAATAACAGCTTGTTCATATTTCTTTCCATTAAATAGAAAGAAAAAACATAATGTAACTAATAAAAATTTACTATATTTCATATCATTTTTAAGAATTAGGCCTTTGAAGTTCTACAACATGATCAACGACTTTCATTATCTTCTCATATGAACCTCTAGATTCAATAATATATTTACCATCAACTATCATCATAGGTGTTGAGGATACTCTTAACTGTCTGGCTTGTTTGGATGCTCTGCTTACCTGCTGTTTTACAGTGAAAGAATTTAGATATTTAATTGAAACCTCTGGTGCTACTCCAAATTTTTCCAAAAACTCTTGAATAGCCTTCGTATTTGGCAAGAAATTACCTTCTTTGTGCATTGTTACAAAAACTGCTGAATGCGTTGAGGGATCCAACTTAAGCGCCTCAACGGCGTAATACAACTTGGCGTGTTCTTGATGAATTTTGCTCCATGTAACAGGCACTTTTGTAAACTTTATATCTTCTCCTTGACTTGCAGCCCACTTGTTTATAACTGGATCAAACTGATAACAAGCATTGCATCCATACCAAAAGGTTTCCATAACCTCAACCACTCCATCTTTTTTTACGGGAAGTGGATTATCAGCAATCCTATAATCAACTCCTAACCTATATTCAGCTTCTGCAAATGTTGAAATTGTAAAAACTAAAATTGTAAATATTTTTATTAATTTTTCTTTCATTGATATAGTCCATGCATATAATTTGCTAATGCATCTATTTCGTAATCTGTTAGATTTGCTGCAATAGATTGCATCACTAATGAGGATTCTCCACTATTTCTTTCTTTTGATCGATATGCCTTAAGTGTAGAAGTTAAATAACCGACCTGTTGTCCAGCTACTGAAGGGTAGCCTGCCAAACTATTACCCTGACCATATACTGCATGACATGATGTGCATGCTGGGATTTGTTTTTTAATATTTCCAAACCTATATAATTGCGTTCCTAATGCCAAAAGCTCTTCATCATTTTTGGCCTGTCCAGTTGTGCTGTTATATTGAGAATAAAAAGCAGCGATATGTTTTAAATCATCATCGCTTAATGTTTGCAGGTATGGTGTAACTGACATCATTAAAGCATTCATTCTTGCTCCGTCTCTAAAGTATTTAAGTTGCTCATAAAGATATCTTTGATTCTGTCCTGAAAGCTTTGGCCAATCGGTGCTAATACTATTTCCATCAACGCCATGACATGCAGCACATGAGTCTACTAATTGAGCTCCCACGCTTGCGTTTCCAGAAATAAAAGTTTCTGGCAATTCCATTTCTTTAGATTTATCATCAGCAGCATTTACATCAACTGAGAGGACAAAAAAAATAAAATATAGTAATGAATACTTCATTGAATATATAAATGTGTGTCTTGTTGATGTGTATTATAAACATAGGTTGATATGATATAAACGATTAAATGAAAAACCTTTTTAAAAAAACAGAGTTTGTTTTTGGTGTAACAAGCTATAAAAATCTACCTGAAGATATTGGGTATGAAATTTTGCTAGCAGGAAGATCGAATGCTGGAAAATCTAGCGCATTGAATGTTCTAACTGATAATAAAAAACTAGCAAGAATTAGTAAGACTCCCGGTAGAACAACAGAAATTAATTTCTTTAAAGTAAATGAATATTTGAAGCTTTTGGATTTACCTGGATATGGATTTGCAAAGTCTAGTAAAGCAAAAAAACAAGACTGGGGACCATTGTTGGGACAATACTTTCAAAAACGACAAGCCCTCACCGCAGTCATTATATTTATGGATATTCGTCATCCTCTTAAAGAAAGCGACTGGGACATGATTCAGCTTTGCAGAGATTTCAGCGTTCCTTTTCTACCAGTTCTTACAAAAAGCGATAAATTATCAAATAATAAAATTGCAACTACTATTAAAAATGTTAAAACTAAAATTCACGAAGTAGATGCTTTGGCTATTTCGTCTCAAAATGGAACAGGTTTTGACAAATTTTCTGCTGAAATATTAAAATTTATTCCATAATGTTAAATTATCAAAATCAAAACTGCGACCTTACTTTGCAAGAAGCTCTAGAGTGTTACTACAATTCTTTCCCTGATACTAAAGAAATATTTGAAGATAATAAGGATTCTGGAACTCTTCTAAGAGATCATGACTGTACTCATGTAATTTTTGGGCTAGATATATCTCTAGAGCAAGAGTCTATTCTTGATACCTGGGTATTATGGGGCAGTAAATGGGAACTGAAATATATATTAGGCTATCAAAAGCTCCCTCAGATTAAGCAACTATATAAAGACTTAATAAAAGAAATAGGATATTTTGGAATAATTAAAATTATTTGGAAGCTTGGTGGAATTAAAAGAAAGGTGATGTTTAGAGCTTTAAAAATGAAAAAGAAATGGCCATTTAAAATGCCCGAGGAGTATCTTTCAATGAAAGTTTCAGATCTAAGAGAAATGCATGGCATCAAAGTTCTTCTTCCTGAGGAAATGAATTACATTCCATTAGAAAGAGCTAATTAATTGAAACGAATTTTTTTTCTTTTATCAATATTTATTCTTATTCCAGTTTGCTTGTATCTCGCTCTTGATAGAGAAAACATTGATATAAATGAATTTAGATTAGACTCTGGATATGAAGAAGTTAGGTTAAGTGATGGTATAACCTCTTATAAAGACATTGGAGATAAAAATAACAAAGTTATTGTTTTGGTTCATGGTGCCACTTTTGGATCACTGGCATATGAGGAATATGTAAATGTCTTTATTAAAAATAATTATAGAGTAATAACCTATGATCAATATGGTAGAGGTTATTCAGATAGAATAAATAGTAACGTTAGCATTGAGCTTATGGAAAGACAGCTTAAAGAGCTGATTGAGCATTGTAAAGTTGAAGATGTAATATTATATGGTGTCTCTTTTGGCGCTGCAGTTGTAGCTAAATATTCTGCTAATAATCCAGAAAACATTAGTTTCATTGGTTACCAAGTTCCACTTATTAATTCTGCAAATATACCAATGCTATCAATAGTAAAGATTCCTTTATATGGTGACTTATTAATAAGAGGATTTTTAGTTCCTGGTGTTTTAAAAAGAATAGAAGAATATGAAGATTTAATGAGTAAAAAACTACTAGATCATTACATTGGACAATTTAATGTGAAAGGAACTGAAAAATTTTTTAAAAAATTCTTTTTAGGCAATGCCACAGGAAATAGGCTTGAAGATCATAGTATTATCGGAAATAAGTCTATACCAAGTTATTTTGCATATGCAGAAGATGATACTGAAATAGATTATAAGCTGGTTGAAGAAACAATTAAAAAATATCAAAGTCCAATAGTTAAGAAATATTCTGGTGGTCATTTTTTTGCATCTGGTATAGAAAAAGAGGTTGCTCAGGAATTCATTGATAGTATTAAGTGATATATCAGGTTAATGAGCTTCATTCCAGTTATAGCCAATAGCAGCTTCAGCTATTAGAGGAATATTTAATTTAACAGTTTTCTCCATAGTATCTTTCATTTTTTGCATGACCATATCAGCGTTATCTTTTGGACACTCAAAAACTAATTCATCGTGAACCTGCATAATCATTTTTACTTCTTGCATTTCATTTAGTAAAAGCAGATCGATGTCGAGCATAGCCTTCTTAATAATATCTGCTGCTGATCCTTGAAGTGGAGCATTGATGGCAGCCCTTTCCGCTGCTTGTCTTCTTAAACCATTTGCTGCGTTGATTTCATTTAAATAAAGTCGTCTACCCATAATCGTTTCAACAAACTTATCTTCCTTTGCTTTTGCTTTTATATTGTCCATATAATCCCGAACACCTGTATATCTCGCAAAGTATGTATCTAAATATTCTTGTGCTTCGCCTCTTGGAATTCCAAGTTGTCTTGTTAATCCAAAAGCAGACATTCCATACATTAACCCAAAATTAATTGCTTTAGCGCTTCTTCTTTGATCTTGAGAAACATCTTCAATTGAAACTCCAAAAACCTCAGCCGCTGTTGAAGAGTGAACGTCAATATCATTATTAAATGCATTAGTTAAATTTTTATCATCTGATAGGTGAGCCATTATCCTAAGTTCAATTTGAGAGTAATCTGCTGATATTAATATATTGCCTTTCTCAGGAACAAAAGCCTCTCTAATTCTTCTGCCTTCAGCAGTTTTTATAGGTATATTTTGTAAATTTGGTTCAGTAGATGACAGCCTGCCAGTTGAAGTTACGGCTTGTTGATATGATGTATGAATTCTTTTTGTCTTAGGATTTTCAATATTTATTAAACTATCTGTATAAGTAGACTTTAATTTTGCTAGCGTCCTATATTGCAGAATAATTTTTGGCAATTCGTATTCTTCAGATAATCTTTGAAGTGTGTCCTCATTTGTAGATGGTTGACCTTTGGGTGTTTTTTTTAGCACAGGTAATCCTAATTTTTCATATAGTATTTCTAGAAGTTGCTTTGGAGAATCTAAATTAAATTCTTCACCAGCAATCTTAAAGGCTGCAGAAGATAATTCGTCAATCTTTTCACTCAACTCCTTAGAGTGGTTAGCTAATTTTTTCTTATCAATCTTTGCACCATTTTGTTCAACTCTTGATAAAACATGAACAAGGGGATATTCAAGATCCTCGAGTAACTTTTCCTGAATGGGCTTTTCTTTTAGCAATGGAGATAACACGTTATATAGTCTTAATGTAATATCTGCATCCTCAGCAGCATAATCAGTGGCTACATCTAATTTAACTTGGGCAAAACTTATTTGTTTGGAGGCAGTTCCAGTTACATCGGTGTATTTTGTAGTTGTATAGTTTAAATAATAATCAGCGAGTCTATCCATACCATGTCTTGTGGCTGTGCTATTTAATACATATGACATTAACATTGTGTCTGCCAAAAACTTTGTTATGTTAATACCGTGTCTTGATAATATTGGGATATCAAATTTTAGATTCTGTCCAACAATCTTATCTTGATTTTCTTCTATAACAGGGCCAAGGGCTGTAATCACCTCATCCATAGATAATTGTTCTGGGCAGCCTTCATAATCATGTCCAATTGGAATATAACAACCTTCGTTTTCTGCTACTGAGAGAGATATCCCTAACATGTTAGCAGAAACAGTTTGGACAGAATCTGTTTCAGTATCTATTGCAAAGGTTTTTGATTTCTTTATTTTGTTAATCCAGGAATTTAGATCTTTTTTGCTAAGGACTGTTTGATATTTTCCATTTTTTTTAGGAGTCTGTTCATCTTTATCTTTGTTTATTGGTGCAAATTCTAAATCTTTAAAAATTTTATCTAGCTCCTCTTGGTTTGGATTTAGTTTTAAAAGATCTTCAAACTTTACATTTAAATCAACATCTTCCTTTAAGGAAACGAGGTCAACATTTCTTTGAAGTTCACTTAAGCTATTTCTTAAATTATCTCCAACAACTCCTTTTATCAAGTCAGCATTTTTTATAACTCCATCCAAGTTGCTATATTCGTTAAGCCACTTTGCAGCAGTTTTTTGACCTACTTTTGGAACACCTGGGATGTTATCTGATGAATCACCAACAAGAGCTAGCATGTCTCTTATTTGATTAGGTTTTACACCAAACTTTTCAAATACCTTTTCCTCATTGAAAATTTCATGCTTCATAGTATTCATTAAAGTTGTATCTGGGTCTTCAACAAGTTGCATTAAATCTTTATCTAAGGATGAAACAACACATTTATATTTAGCATCTTTCGCCATTCTGGTTATTGTTGCTATAACATCATCCGCTTCAACGCCTTCGATTTCTATAAGTGGGAATCCTATAGCTCTACAAATTGATTTGACTGGGTCTAATTGCAATCGAAGTTCATCAGGCATAGGGGGTCTGTTAGCTTTGTATTCCGAATAAATTTCGTTTCTAAAAGTTTTTCCTTTTGCATCAAATACAACAATGATAGGCGAGCCTTCACTATCTTTTTTTAAATTCATGAGCATGTTTGTAACGCCTTTTACTGCGCCAGTTGGCTGTCCTTTTGAAGTGCTTAGTGGTGGCATAGCATGAAAGGCTCTATATAAATACGACGATCCATCTATGATAAAAATTCTATTTTTCATGTTTAGCTTTTATATAATGTATTATGACTCTTGTTTTTCTATAATGGAAAAAATTAAAGAAAAATGTACAACAAAATATCAGCAATTGTTAAAAATATTTTCCAAAACTATTTTGAACTTTCGGTTATGTTTTCTGCTTTAGCAATAATTTTTGCAGCGATAATAATGGATCAGGTTATGTATTTACAGGCCTGTCCCTTATGTATACTTACTAGATATGTTTTTGGATTAGTGGCAATTTCTGGGTTGCTAGGATATTTAATTAATAAGCAGTTTATAAGTGCTATATTAATTACAATTTCTTCTTTGATTGGATTATTCGTAACCTCAAGACAAATATATATTCAAAGTATGTCTTTGGATGAATTGGTCAACCTATCAGGTTGTGGAATGCCTTTTCATGCTCAAGTAGATTATTTTGGACTTATTGAAGCTATAAATAGAACGCTTGCCGGTGGTCCAAGTTGTGCTGAGGATGGGTGGAGATTTATTTTTAACTTTGCAGAGTATGGCTTTATATTTTTTGCGACTTACCTAATTGCTACAATTTTTAAGTATAGAGGTTTGATTAAATTAGCCTAACTTTGTAGCATAACTACATCTTTTTATCTTTCTAAACCCCTTTAATATAACAAATTTATAGATTATTGACTTAATGATGCTTTAATTTTTTAATACACTACATAATAATTTGAAATATTGCTAACGAATAAAATATTATAGGTACATAATTATCACCTCAACATATATAATTATACCCCCCAAGTACCTATAATATTTGTTAGTAATATGAACACCCAACCAAATACCTCGGAAGCTCTAAGCTTGAGCAATGAAGAGCTTATACAAGAAGCTGTAAATAACGATGAGGGTGTTATTGCTTCAAATGGTGCATTTTCAACATCTACTGGAGAAAGAACCGGAAGAAGCCCTAATGACAGATTTATTGTTAAAGAAGCAGGAACAAAAAATCTTATTGATTGGGGTGAAATTAACAAGCCTTTTGAAGAAGAAAAATTTGATGCATTGTGGAATAAAGTTGAAACATATCTAGCTGAAAAAAATAGATATATTTCTAACGTTCATGTGGGTTCTCATGATGAGCATTATTTGCCAGTTAAAGTTACAACAGAAACTGCGTGGCATTCTTTATTTTCTAGACTTATTTTTGTAGCTACCGATGATTATAATCCGGCCAATAAGCAAGAGTGGCAGATAATAAGTGCTGCTAATTTTGTTTGCGACCCCTCTGAAGACGGAACAAATTCTGATGGTTGTGTGATTATAAATTTTGCAAAAAGAAAAGTTATTCTTGCTGGCATGAAATATGCAGGTGAAATGAAAAAATCTATGTTTTCCGTCCAAAATTTTCTACTTCCAGAAAAAGGTGTTCTGCCAATGCATTGCTCTGCAAATGTAAATTCTAATGGAAACGTAGCTTTATTTTTTGGTTTATCTGGTACAGGGAAAACTACGCTATCAGCTGATCCTAAATGTTCACTCATAGGAGATGATGAGCATGGATGGAGCAAAGGCTCAGTTTTTAACTTTGAAGGCGGGTGTTATGCAAAAACAATTAATTTAACTGAAGAAAATGAACCTGTAATTTATAAAGCTATCAAACATGGAAGTGTTATAGAGAATGTTTTTATAAATGAAGATGGCACGCCTGACTATAGTAATACTTCGCTTTCTGAAAATGGAAGATGTTGTTATCCAAGGTCTCACATTAAGGATGCTGTTGAAAGCAATGCAGCTGGCGAGCCTAAAACAGTTATTTTTTTAACTTGTGATCTTACAGGTCTTATCCCTCCTGTCTCATTATTATCTAAAGAAGCAGCTGCGTATCATTTTTTGAGTGGATATACAGCTAAAGTTGGTTCAACTGAAATGGGATCAGGATCTGATATAGAATCGACTTTTTCAACGTGTTTTGGGGCACCGTTTTTTCCGAGGCCTGCAAATGAATATGCAGACCTTTTAATGGAACGCATTGAGAGTTTTAATTCTAAGGTTTTTCTTGTAAACACCGGTTGGACTGGAGGGCCTTATGGAGTAGGGTCTAGATTTAAGATACCCACAACGAGAAGAATTGTTAACGCAATTCAGGATGGTGAGCTTGATAATGTTGAAACAACAACTGTTCCTGGATTAAATCTATCTGTACCCATAAAGGTTGATGGAGTAGATAGTGAATTACTAAATCCAATTAATACATGGAAAAATAAAGATGAGTACGAAAAATATCTTTCAGAATTAATTACAAAATTTCAAGAAAACTTCAAAAAATTTAATGCAAAACCTGAAATAGTAAAAGCTGGTCCAGGGTTTAATGACTAATGCATTACTAAAAAGTAGATTAGAGAATTTAAAAGACTCAGGCTTCTTTAAAAATCTAATTATAAAAAGAGGTATAGAGAAAGAATTTTTTAGAGTAGATAAAGAAGGTAGTATATCTAAAAAACCTCATCCAGAAGCTTTGGGGTCTGCTCTTACAAATAAATTTATAACAACAGATTTCGCAGAGGCACAGGTCGAGCTAGTTACACCCACATATGAAGATGTTAATGATCTTTATAATTTTTTATATTCTCTTCACGTATTTGTAGGACAAAATATTGATGATAATGAGATGTTATGGCCTTTTTCAATGCCTCCACAAATTGAAGATGAATCGGATATAAATTTGGGCTTTTATCACCAAAGCAACATTGGCCTGCTTAAACATGTATATAGAAAAGGACTAAAAGTAAGATATGGACCAACCATGCAATGCGTTTCTGGTATGCACTATAACTTTTCTATAAATCCTGATTCTCTTGCTTTTTTAACTAATTCAAATCACCAAGTTGATATTGATGAAGCCTATCTTGGATTAATAAGAAACTTTAAGAGATTGTTTTGGTTTGTGCTTCTAGAATTTGGTCAAACGAATGTAGTTGATAAGTCTTTTGTTAATAATAGAGAACATAAACTAGAAAAGCTTAACTCTAACGATATGTATCTTTTAGATGCAACGTCTTTAAGAATGAGTGATATAGGATATCAAAGTAAGGCTCAGAAAGATTTGAATATCAAATATAACTCGTTGTCAGGTTTTCTAAAAAAGATAAAGGAGGCAATTACTGTTCCTTATAAGGACTTTGAAGCACTTGGTTTGTTAGATTCTAATAATGAATACCATCAGATCTCAAATGGAATTATTCAAATAGAAAACGAATATTATGATGCTATAAGGCCTAAAAGATCATCTTTAAATGGCTTGAGACCATACAATCTTCTAAAAGAATACGGAATTGAGTATCTTGAGGTCAGAGGTGTTGATCTATTGTCTGATGACATAACTGGTACATCAGTTCATCATATGCAATTTTTAGATATTATTCTTATTTATTGTTTAATCGATCAAAGTCCTAAGATATCAGATGATGAGAAAGAAAAAATTGATTTAAACGATTCAAAAGTTATTTATAAAGGAAGGGATAAAGATACAAATATAGATAAAAACAATCAGGTGGTAAATATCAATGAGGCAAGAAATGAAATAATTGATGATCTTAAGCTAGTTGCATCTTTTTTTGAGAATAGTGAATCATACATAGAATCTATTGAGTATGTTATTGGCTCAGAAAAAGGAAAAATACCTGATAATAGCTTTCATTCAGATGGTGTTAAAAAAGCTAAAGAAAATATTAAAATTTTAAGATCTAATGGTTCATTAAATTTAGATGGTATAAAAAAAGAAGCAGAGTTATCATTAAATAAATTAAAAGAAATTCCAGAAAATACAAACGAAGAAATGAATGAATTCGTTAAAAACTACAACTTAAAGTTATAGGGGGAAATTATGAAAGCTTTACAATGTGTCGAGCTGGGCATGCCAGATAAATTACAAATTAATGAGGTGCCTGATCCTGAAATTCTACCTGGACATGTGCTAATTAATAATAAAGCTGGTAGTGTTAACTTTCCTGATGTTTTGATGATACAAGGGCTATATCAATTCCAACCAGAACTACCTTTTACTCCCGGAGGTGAATCATCAGGTATAGTTGAAGCAGTCGCTGAAGATGTAAAAAATTTAAAAGTGGGTGATAGAGTATTTGCAATGACTGGTTTGGGGGCTTTTGCTGAAAAGATTGTTGTTCCAGAAACAGCTGCTGTGAAAATACCAGACTCTATGAGCTTCGAAACTGCTGCTGCTTTACCAATGACGTATGGCACATCCCTATATGCTCTCAAACAAAGAGCGGATTTGAAAGAGGGAGAAACTTTATTAGTTCTTGGAGCGGCAGGAGGTGTTGGTCTTGCTACTGTAGAGCTTGGAAAAGCTATGGGGGCTAAAGTAATAGCTGCAGCATCAACTGAAGATAAAATTAATCTTTGTAAAAAACATGGTGCTGATGAAGCTTTTATTTATCCATCAGGAAAGCTTGATAGAGATCAGCAAAAGGAACTCTCATCTAAAATAAAAGAATTAACAGGAGGCATTGGTGCTAACGTTGTTTATGATCCTATTGGCGATTCATATTCAGAGCCTTGTATCAGAGCTACTGCATGGGATGGCAGATATTTAGTAATTGGATTTGCAGCAGGCGAGATTCCAAAAATTCCAATCAATCTTGCTCTGCTAAAAGGTATGAAAATTGTTGGAGTTTTCTGGGGAGCATGGGTTGGAATGTTTCCTGAAGAAAATAAAAAGAATTTTGAAGAGCTGTTTAAACTTCACTCGGATGGAAAAATTAATCCAGAAGTCTCTGATTCATTTAGTTTAGATGATGGTGCACAAGCAATTGCTCACCTTAAAGACAGAAAGGCTAAAGGCAAAGTAATTATTAAAATATAAAGATTACTGAGTTACCGATTGATAAGTCAAAGATAGTCTTGATAAGTCGAATGGAGGTCTAAATACTCCTGCAAATTCCCCATTTGGATTAAGCAGTATTATATTATTTACATGATTGTCCAAGTGAGAATGATCAGTCTCTCCTCCACTTGGCATTACATTATTCACAGATAGCTGTGTTGCAAGATTTATCAACATCGGCCTGACATTTGATACGCCAATAAATGCCTCATCAAATCCCTTTGCATACTTATTAATCTGTTCTGGTGAATCTCTTTCAGGATCAATGGAAACCAGAACAAATTGTTTGTCTTCTAATGGAAAGTTTTTTTCTCGTAAAACTTTGACAAGTTTTGACATTTGATACATTGAGGTTGGGCACTCGTCAGGACATCTTGTAAATCCAAAATACATTAAAGTCCATTTTCCAATTAAGTCATCTTTTTTAAATTCAATATTATCTTCTGACAAAAAAGTAAAATCTGATATTTGCTTTGGAGTTTCAAAAAGAAAAAGGCCATTGATTAAAAGTTCATTTTCACTCAAAACTCTTGGCGATGTTAACTTATTAATGAAAAGGGCTAGAACCGTGAAAATAAAAACAAGAATAATTAATATATTTTTCTTAATCGTCATTAGGCCACAATTATAAAATGATCTACCAGTAAAGCTAAAAAAATTAAAAAAATGTAATAAATTGAAAATTGGAAAGTGCTCATTGCATCTTCATCATCGTCACTGTAATAAAGATTAATTGAGTAATATAAAAAGACTGAACTTAATATTAGAGCAGAAACTAAATAAATTATTCCAGACATCAGAACCACATATGGCAACAATGAGACTATGAACAAAATAATCGTATATAAAACTATTTGAAGTTTAGTAAATATTACTCCATGTGTGACAGGCAACATTGGAATTGATTCCTTAGCGTATTCATCCTTTCTATAAATTGCAAGCGCCCAAAAATGCGGAGGAGTCCATACAAATATTATTAAAACTAACAACAAAGCGTAAGGATCTATTGTATTTGTTACAGATGACCAACCCAATAATGGTGGAGCTGCACCAGCAAGACCTCCAATCACAATATTTTGTGGGGTTGCTCTCTTCAAATAAACGGTATAAATAAAAGCATAACCTATTAGAGATGCGATTGTTAGAACCATTGTTAATGTATTTACATATACATATAAAATTGTTGCGCCCAAGCCTCCTATAACCAAAGCAAACATTGATGCATGCATTGGTGACAGATCACCCTGAGGCAATGGTCTTTGATCGGTTCTTGTCATAGAGGCATCAGACTCACGATCAATTACCTGATTAATTGCAGCTGCAGAAGCTGCACAAAATGCAATACCAACTAAAGACACGATCAGATAACTGAAAGAACTTACAGATTTTTCTGCTAACAACATTCCTACAAAAGCGCATATCAACATCATGTAAACTACATTTGGTTTACAAAGTTGATAATAACTTTTAAGAAGGGTCATTTCTTCCAGGCTAAGTAATTTACAGTAAATGTTGCTAAAAGAAGACAGGCTGCAAATAAATTATGAGCAATCGCCACGTATAGAGGTAAAACATATACAACATTAGTAATTCCCAATGCTATTTGAGTTAGAAGAAGAATTCCGAGAGTTGAGGCAAGCGGAGCTGCTTCGGAAAACCATAGTCTAGACATAAGTATAAGAAATATAAACGTAACTAATATTGCTGAAACTCTGTGAGAATAATGTATGGCTACTCGTGCAGGATTGTCTAATAATCCATACAAGTAGTTTGGGCCAACTTCTTGGTTTAAATTAAATCCACTCTTAAAATCCATCTCTGGCAAATAAGTTCCCTGACATGTTGGAAAATCTGCACATGCTAAAGAGGCATAATTAGTACTAGTCCAAACTCCAAGAAATATCTGAAATATTAAAGCTAAAAATGCTACACCAGCAATAATTTTTAAATTTGAAATATTTATCTGGTTAAATATTTCAAAGTTCCGAGATTTTAAATAAATAAAATAAAACAGAGTTAACGTGGTGAATCCTCCAAATAAATGCAGTGTAACTATTATGGGTAAAAGTTTTAAGCTTACTGTTAAATATCCAAAAACACCTTGGCAACATATAAAAAATAATAGAAATGACGACCAACCTTGTATTGATCTATCATTTGTCTTTCTAAAAGACAGATAAACAAGAAAGATTGCTATTAGCCCAAGTCCTGCTGCAAAATATCTATGCACAACCTCAGGAATTGCTTTATTAATATCGTATGGAAATAATGGGTATCTACTTTCTGCTATAGCAATGTCTGCCTCGTTAATAGGAAAAACTACAAAACCATAGCATCCTGGCCAATCTGGACATCCAAGACCAGCATCTACAAGACGCGTCCATGCTCCCAATGCAATAACCACAAATGCAAAGCAAATACCAAAAAGAGACAAATTTTTAATTTGATTCATTAAATTAACACCTTCAAGTCTTTTAAAATTAATTTTGGGTCAGTATCTGGTAAAAAATACATAACTGCCCTTCCATATGGATCGATAACAAATATTGGATTTTCAATATTAAAATCAAGCGATGAATTTCTTTGTAAAACGTTTAACAATACCCCGTTTTTATCCTCAATAATTTCAACTCGAGGATATTGTAATTTAATATCTTTAAGATTGGGTTCAAGTAATTTATTTGAATAAAAAATTACTCTTTTAAGCTTATTGATATCTCTATTAAGTGCGACATTTAGTTGTCTTGCAAGGTATATAGATTCCTCGCTGCTATCTATATTTGTAACATATACAGATAATATCCATTTACCATCTTCAAACTTAATAAGGTCTTGTTTACCTTCTATATTTTTAAAGTCATTTAAATCAAAATAGCTTTTAAAAAATATGCCATTATTTTTAGTGCCTTCTGGAGACATGCCTGATAAAAAATATAAGGTTGAAAAAGTAACAACCAGTATTGGTGTAAGCAACAAAACTGCTAGAAAAATTTTACTTCTCATTTTTTTTGTATCCGTACCAGACATACATGCCGCATAAAACTATAAACATTAAAAACCATTGAGCTGAATAACCATAATGTTTTACTGGCGTCATGTTTGTTGGGTTAATTTTAATATATTCTAAGCTATATCTACTTATTGGGTCTGCTAAAAGAATTAATGGATATATTGATTCATTGTACTCTTTTGATATTACATCAATATTCTTAGTTTGCGATATTTTTGGCCATTCACCAGATACTAGCTCGCCTGAGAGAACAAGTCCAAGTTCAGGTGATTCTAATATCCCACTTACTCTTTCTTTAATATCCTTAATACTAATATTTGGTAAGTCTGACATATTTCTATTTCTTTTTATCCATCCTCTATCTATTAGGATTAGATCACCTGTTTCGTTTAGCCTGAAAGGTGTAAGCACTTTATATCCAGCAATGCCTCCATTTATTACATTATCAATTAATATTTGATTGGCTCCATACCATGTTCCTTCCACGTATACTCTTTCCCATTTTTTTGAATCCTGTTTGATCTCTTGAGGTTCTATAACTGAATTTTTATCGAATTCATCAAGCAATACTGTTTTTGCTTGTCCTCTTTCAATTTGCCACAATCCTAATGAGAAAAAAATAATTGCAAACGTAACAAAAAAAATTGTAATTCTTGCTCCTGGATTAAATTTATTTTTTTTCATATCTATAAAAGTATATATGCATTAAAATTTTATTATGATTACTACCTTAATTTATATCGTAATACCTCTGTTACTTCTTTCACTTGCTGGCGGTCTTTTTTTTCTACTTGTAGATAAGGGCGAGACAGGAAGAAAAAGAACAGTTTACTTGCTTGGTCTTAGAGTTTTCTTTGCTACAGTTTTAATCATTTTAATTGCAATTGGTTTATATACTGGCGAACTTGGTAACAGCGTTCCTTGGGAAGATTCCTAATTATAAAATATAAACAAATATAAATAGCATTAGCCAGACAACATCTACAAAATGCCAATACCATGATGCAGCTTCAAAGCCAAAGTGATCGTGTTGCTCAAAGTGACCTGCAAAAACTGATCTTGCAAGCATAATAGCTAACATAAAACCGCCCATCATCACATGGAAGCCATGAAAACCAGTAAGCATAAAAAACGTTGATCCATATATTCCAGAATTTAATTTAAGACCATAATGTGCATAAGCTTCATAATATTCAAGAGCCTGCAGCCCAACAAAAATTAAAGCCAAAAGAACTGTAACTCCAAGATATACGTTAAACTTTTTTCTATTTCCTTTTTTTAAACCAAGGTGGGCTAAGTGAACTGTCCATGATGAACTTAAAAGAACAATTGTGTTCCACAAAGGCAGCCATAAAAGAGCCTTACTCCATCCTGGCCATGCCATGCTCTTGTCAGCTAAATCATACTCATTACCTTGGTCCGGTGTGGTCATAACCGGCCATGAAGACTCAAAAGCTGGCCATAGTTCAATGGCTGTAATTGCTGCTCCTTTTGATCCTTCGCCAGCTAACCAAGGAACTGCTAAAGTTCTAACATAAAATAAAGCACCAAAAAATGCAGCAAAGAACATGACTTCAGAAAAAATGAACCATGCCATTCCGTATACATAAGATTGTTTTAGCTGATTAGAATCTAATCCAGCAAGATGTTCTTTTATTACTTGTCTGAACCAAAAAAACATGGTCAAAAATAAACATGCAAATCCTGAATATAATATATATATAGAGTTGCTGGTTGGGTCATCTAGGTTATTTATCGTACTTGAAGCTCCCATAACCAATAGAAACAAAGAAACCGCCATAAAAATTGGAAATCTGCTTTGATCTGGTACGTAATAACTTCCCCCGCTCATTTCTGCTTTACTCCATTGCCATTTGATTATGAGCTAAAACCTCATCATCATAATCAGTTATATCAAAAATTGTATAAGATAAAATTATGTTTTTAATATTTGAAGGCAGTTCATTTGAAACCAATAGTTTGACTGGAAGCAGGGCTTCTTCACCTGGCATAAGTTCTTGCTGCTCAAAGCAAAAACACTCTAGTTTTTTTAGATGTGCAGCTGCGTTTGATGGAGCAACACTTGGAACTGCCTGAGCGGTCATTTTTTTATCAGTAGTATTTTTAACGTAAAAAGTCGCGCCATGATACTTGCCCGTTTTAATCTTCATAACT
>CACCOR010000005.1:0-82347 GCA_902547695.1 uncultured SAR86 cluster bacterium
TCATATGAAGCTGCAAAGTTAAGAAGTGCCTCAAGAGATGCTAAAGCTTCCGAATATCATTCACCAGTAAAATTTTCATGGAAAGATTTTTGGAAGACGATGATTTATGAAAATCTACCTCCTGTTATTTTTTCACCAATAGCTGCTTTACTTCTTGAAAAATCATTAAGCAGAGCTTGGCATGTAAGTCAGAATAGAATGTTAATAGCTGTTTCTCCAAAACATCACTCTATTGGCGAAATTATTCAAATGTGGTGCATAGTCTACCCAGGATCATGGCTTATGAACATTGGGTTATATCTTGCTCTCTTCAGTGATAGTTCCTTAATATTAAATATTGATCCATTTCATATGATTCTAGCCTACTTATTGTTATTTATGCGTAGGCTAATTATTTCAACGAAGTATGGTTATTTTAGACCTGAAGACAATGAAAGGCTTTGCCTACCTGCTCCTGACTGGGATAGAAATAAAACTAATAGACGTTTAGTAGGACAGGGTTGGCTTCAACCTTGGCTCTTCCCAGGATTAATTGAAGATGAGTTAACAGTAGCAATGGATGAAAATGATATTTGTTTACAAGGAATCCCATTAGAGGTCGATAGTGAAACTGAAAAAAAATTCTTAGAAGAAGATTCTAGTGGCCTTTTTCCAGCAAAAACTAGTGCTTCGTCAAAAAATGAAGTTGCGTCTGGCTTTATTCTTTTTAATATAATTAAGTCTGTTTATAACAGTCCTACTATGAAAAATTTTAGGACTATTTTACTTATAACTGTTCTATCTCTATCTGTTACTCCATTTTTGGTTAAGTTTTTATACGGCACTCCTTTATTTGGAATGACAGTTAATGAAAAAATCATATCTGCTGCTACCTTTATTGGATTACTAAACGGTTTTCAATTAATCATGTTTGGACTTGTATGTTCTGTTGACTATGAAAGAAGATATAGGTGTTCGAAAAAATTGGGTGACTTGGTCGCATTTCCAGGCTTAAGTTTTCAAAATTTGTTTAGATCAACATCTGAATCAGAAAACATTTATGTAGATTTACAGAAAAGATTAAATGTATTTAGTTGGATGAATATGAGAAAAGTGCTTCGATCTTTTGGCGAAGCTTTTTATTTACGTATTCAAAGTTATACCTCGATATTAATATTTTATTCCTTATTTTGTGTTGCTATCTTAAATTTAATTGTTTGGACAGAATTGAGACATCACATATCCACTATGTATTTGATATGTGTCGTAATATTTTTTGTTTCATCAATAAGCTTGTACGCAATTTATAAAGCGATCAAACTTCAATCACTTAGCGCAGAACATAGAGATTTCATAAGAAACGAAATATTCATAATTGAAGAAGAGATATGGGAATTAAAGCTTCAAAATGGTGATAAAGAGAGAATTACTGATCTCACAAGCGCAAAGGCACTTTTAGAGCAAGTTGATGAATCTATAAACTATAAAGAGTTAATATATAAACCAACAACGATATTGGGATATGCTGCAAATAATGGTGTCATTGGGTCAGTTTTAGGTCTTGTTTTAACTGGATGTTTGTTTGCAGTTCAAGGATTTGTATCAACTGGAATTGAGTATGATCCAAATGGTTGGTTTAATTTTTAGAAAAATACTATAAAATAGGCATTTTTAACATTATCGGAATAAAAAATGACTAAAAAAGTATCAAAAGATGAAGCTTTAAAAGCAGTAAAAACAATTACTGATGAAATTTCTAAGAGTTCTCTTGAGAAAGAGGCGCTTGAAGCAGTAAAAACATTAATTCTTTGGGCTGGTGACGATCCTGAAAGAGAGGGCCTTGTTGATACACCCAAAAGAGTTGTCAAAGCATATAAAGAATTTTTCTCTGGTTACGAGGAAGATCCTGAAGAAATTTTGAGTAGAACTTTTGAAGAAGTAGAAGGCTATGACGATGCAGTTATTGTAAGAAACATAAGAGTTGAGTCACATTGCGAACATCATATGGTGCCAATTGTTGGAGTTGCTCACATCGGATATATACCTAGAAAAAGGGTTGTTGGAATTAGTAAATTAGCTAGATTAGTAGATCTATTTGGAAAAAGACTTCAGACCCAGGAAACTATGACTGCACAGATTGCAGATACTATTGATAAAGTTCTTCAGCCTAAAGGTGTTGCAGTTGTAATAGATGCTAACCACCAATGCATGAGCACAAGAGGTGTTCATAAAACTGAGTCGAGCACAATTACTTCTAGGATGTTAGGTACTTTTAGATCAGATAATAAAGCTAGAGAAGAATTTATAAGTCTTATTCATTCACCTAAAAAGTACTAAATGACAAGATCTCTGGATTCTTCCAGTATCAAGCCAAAAGTTTCTATTATTCTCGCTTCTGGTTCAGAAAGTAGAAAGTTGATGCTTGAAGAAGCTGGTATCGTTTTTGATGTAATAATTTCATCAACCGACGAAGATCTTATTAAAAATAAAATATCATCTCTTCCATATAACGAGCAGGTAGTTCATCTTGCAAAAGCAAAAGCAGAGCCGGTAAGCAAGCAAAATCCTGACTCTATTGTAATTGGTGGAGATCAAATGTGTGCTCTAGACAATACTCTTCTTCATAAACCTGGATCAAAAGATAAAGCCATAGAAAGTCTAAAACTTTTAGCCAATCAAAAACATTTCCAACACAGTGGAGTGTGTATATATAAAAATAATGAATGCTTGTGGGAGTATTCAGAAACAGTTGAATTAAAAATGCATGATTTAACTGAAAAAGAAATTATTAATTATGTTGATATTGAAAATCCAATTAATGCTGCAGGAGCATACAAATTTGAATCATTAGGATGTAATCTTTTTTCTTATGTAAATGGTTCATCACATACCGTAAGAGGAATGCCACTATTACCTTTGTTAAATGCATTAAGAGATTTAAAGATAATTGATTTAGAATAAATTATGAGCAGTGAACAACCATTTCAATTGTTTAATACTTTAAGCGGCAACAAAGAAAGATTAGAGGCAATTGATCCAAAGCATTTAAAGATTTATGCATGCGGACCAACCGTATATAACTATGCGCATATTGGAAATGCTAGGATGGCTGTTGTCTTTGATACTTTAGTTAGAACCCTTAGAGTAATTTATCCAAAGGTCACATACGTGTCCAACATTACTGATATCGACGACAAGATCATAGAAGCTGCTATGGAACAAAATGTTGAGATAACATCTATCACTGAAAAATACACAAAAATTTATAACGATGATATGTTAAAACTCAATGTTTTAGCTCCGGATATTCAACCAAAAGCTACTGAGTACATACCAGAAATGATTGAACTTATAGTAGAGCTAATTGAAAAGGATTTTGCCTATGAAAAAGAAGGACACGTGCTTTTTCACGTACCAACATATCAAAATTATGGAAAGCTTTCAAAAAGAAACAGGGATGAGCAAATTGCTGGAAGTCGGGTAGAGGTTGCACCTTTTAAGAAAGATCCTGCTGACTTCGTATTATGGAAGCCTAGTACTGATGAGCAGCCTGGTTGGGAATCGCCATGGGGAATTGGAAGACCTGGTTGGCACACTGAGTGCTCAGCAATGTCTAAAAAAACTTTAGGACTTCCATTTGATATCCATGGAGGTGGAAGAGATCTTATTTTTCCTCATCATGAAAATGAAATTGCTCAAAGTTGTTGTACATCCGCAAGTATTGATGAGCCTGATTCTTATGCAAAGTATTGGATGCATAATGGTTTTGTAACAATTAATGGTGAAAAAATGGCTAAATCTCTAGGAAATATAATTTTAGTAAAAGATTTAGCTGAAAATTATCACGGTGAAGTAATAAGACTTGCTTTGTTGTCTTCACATTACAGACAAGGACTAGATTGGAATGAAAAAGTTATTCACCAAGCAAATAAATTAATTAATAAGTTATATGAAATTAAAGATGACTTAGATGATGTAACTATTTCTGATAAAAATGAAAATAATTTAGATGCTATATCAATTCTAATGGATGACTTGAATACTCCAGGACTAATAACTGAGTTAAATAATATCGTAAAAGAATACAATTCCTCTGACAGCGAAAAAGTAAATATAAAAAGCAGGCTTAATTTAATTAGCTCAGTATTAGGAATTTTAGAAGATGAAACTTTTAACGAGATTTCTGAAGAATTTAAAAATAAAATTAATGATATGGTCTTAAAAAGATCTGAAGCAAAAAATAATAAAGATTTTAAGACAGCTGATGCCATTAGAGATCAATTAATTGAGCTAGGAGTTGAAATAAATGACTCTAGTGATGGAACTGAGTGGAAACTCAAATCATGATAAATAAGACCAAATTTAACTTACCTGAAGTTTATTCAACTCTGGAAGAAACCCTTGAAACTGCAGAAAAGATCTTAACAGCTGCAGTTGATGATGCCAAAACATTATTCCATACTCCTGTTGTTTCCTCTCTTTATGACAATCAAATAACATCAAGAGTCATGGTGCTTAGAGAGTTTTGTCTTGAAGATCGTAAAATGAGGTTTCATACTGATCATCGCGCTGCCAAAATAGATCATTTCAATGAAATATCAACTGCTTCGGTTATAGGTTATGACCCCGAGCTAAAAATACAAATTAAATTACAGGGAAATATATCTGCTCACTATGATGATGAGATAACTAGATCGGCCTGGGATCAATCCACATCAAGATCAAAAAAATGTTATTCAGTTAAGGGAGGATCCTCAAAAGAAATTACAAATCCTGAAGATTACGATATTAAAGATTTTGAAGTTGAGGAGGGCTATAAAAATTTTTCAGTTTTAGTATTCAATTTTTATTCACTTGAATTTTTATATCTAAAAAGTTCTGGACATAGAAGAGCTGTTCATAAATGGGATGATAAATATCAATCGACATGGTTGGTACCATAATCTTGGTGCCCTCTGCAGGAATCGAACCTGCAACTAATCCTTAGGAGGGATTCGTTATATCCATTTAACTAAGAAGGCATTAGAATATTTTTATTTTAAAATCATGATTAACTTTATAAAAGCAAATAGATTTCTTTTTAGCTGCTTAACTATAATTTTTCTATCAAGCTTTGTCGCTTCTTTAGTTCAATCGAGCTTTACAAAGGTTGAGATAGAATTAAAAGAACTTAAAACAGATAATGGTCAGTCTTTAATTTATGATTTATATAAACCAAAGATAGCAAATAAAGATAACAAAGTTCCTTTTGTAATAGTTGTGCCTGGCTTTCAAAGATCTAAAGAGGCCTTATCAAATATAGCTATAGAGTTATCTAGAAGGGGTATGGCTGTTGCTTTGATTGATCCATACGCTCAAGGTATGTCTTCTTCCTCCGTAAGCAGAGTAGCTGCAACTACGCAAGGATACGGGATGTTTGATCTTGTTGATCATGCTTATGATGGAAATTTTCCGTTTGTTGATACTGAGAAAATTGCCTCAACAGGTCATTCAATGGGAGGAAATGCTGCTATAAGAGGCGCTGATTATTTTGGCAAACAAGCTATTGAAGAAAACAAAAAAAGTAAATTACATTCTGTGTATGTTTCAGGATACGTATTGACTTTAAGAGATGAAATTTTAAAAGATTCAAAATCAAATATGGGCATTAGCTATGCTCTATATGATGAGGGAGCTTTTAGAAATGAATTAAAGGGTTGGGATGCTGGAAACATGGAAATTGCACCAGAATCTTTACGCGTAATAAACAATGTTTTATCTGACCAAAATAGAATAGACAAAGTTGAACTTGGAAAGTATTACGGAGATATAAATGACAGAAGTTTGAGAGTAGTTTTTAATGAAAAACTTCTTCATCCTTTTCAACCATATAACAAAGAGGCAACTGAAAACCAATTGGATTATTTTGATACTGTATTGGGTTTCCCAAATAAAATTAACTCATCAAATCAAATTTGGCAGTTTAAAGAACTTTTCACTTTGATAAATATGATTGTTTCTTTGTTGATGTTAATTCCTTTGACAAGGCTATTTCTTAAATTTAAATTTTTCAGTTCAATAGTAAAACCTGTTCCAGACCCTTTACCAAGACAATCCGCTAAAGGTAAAACTGTTTTTTGGATTATTTTTTTTATAAGCGCAACTATTGCATGCGTTTCATTTATACCTATGGTGGATTTAGCAAAAATTTTATTTGTTGACGCCGCGAATAGGGAGCTCACCTGGTTTTTTCCACAAAGAATGAATAATTCTGTAATGTTATGGGCAGCACTTAACGGCACTATAGGTCTAATTATTTTTATCTTATCTTATTATTTCTTTGGTCGTCATCATGGAACAAAAAAAGAGTCATGGGGGTTAAATATTTCTTGGTATGATTTTGGCAAAACTATTCTTGTTGGACTATTAGTTTTTATTTCATACTACTTAATATTATTTTTCATTTATTATCTTTTTCATATCGACTATAGATTTTGGTTCATGGGGGTAAGAGTATTTCAACCAGAGATGATACTTATTTTATTAATGTATTTCCCTTTGTTTTTTATTTTCTTTTTTTCAAACTCTCTAAGAGTTAATGGATCAATGAGATTTCAAGGTCAAGCAGAGTGGAAGTCAAGACTAATTGGAGGTTTTGCAAATTCTCTAGGATTAATCTTTATTATTATCATTCAATATTCATATTTTGCAGCAACAGGGACAGTTTATTGGAGTTCTAATTCAACAGATTGGCTTAGTGTTAATCTCTTATTTGGTATTGTGCCAATGATGTTTATTCTTCCTTATTTTAATAGAATCTTTTTTGAAATGACTGGAAGAATCTACCTCGGACCAATTGTTACTTGTTTAATATTTATAATGATTCTATCTACCAATACTGTTGTATATTTGCCGATATAAAAAATTGCTTAACCAATCTATAATATAAAGATGAAAATAACTTTGCCAGATAATAGTTTGAGAGAATTGCCTGAGGGATCGTCAGGCTATGATCTTGCAAAAGACATTGGGCCTGGTCTTGCCAAATCTGCTATAGCTGTAACCATTAATGGTGTGCAAAGAGACCTGCATGATGCCATAGATGCTGATGCATCAGTTTCAATAATTACAATTGATAGCGATGAAGGTGTTGAAATCATGCGTCACACTCTTACCGCTCAGGTTTTAGCAAGAGCCATTAAAAATCTATATCCAAAATCAAAATTAGCTATTGGCCCTACAGTTCAAGATGGTTTTTATTATGATGTTGAATCCGATGAGTCTATATCTTCTGATGATCTAAGTAAGATTGAAGAGGAAATGAAAAAAATCATCAAAACTAAATCTGCAATTACTAAAAAACTAGTTTCAAAAAAAGAAGCTTTAAAGATATTCAAATCAAACAAGGAACCATATAAAGAAATTATCATTAATGAGTCAGATCAAGATGATAATTTTCAACTTTATTACCAGGATGACGAAGAGTTTGTTGATTTATGTAGAGGTCCGCATCTACCAAATTTAGGATTTATTGGTTCATTCAAATTAACAAAAGTATCAGGTGCATATTGGAAGGGCGATTCAAAAAACTCAATGCTGACAAGAATTTATGGAACGGCATTTAGCAATGATAAAGATTTACAAAATCATTTAGATAACATAGAAGAGGCATTAAAAAGAGATCATAGAAAACTTGGAAAAGAGATGGATTTGTTTCACTTTCAAGATGAAGCTCCAGGGATGGTTTTTTGGCATCCTAATGGCTGGACTGTCTATAGAAAATTACGAAATTTTGTTAGAGATAGACTTAAAGAAAATAATTATATTGAAGTCAATACCCCTCAAGTGATAGATAGAAAATTATGGGAAGCTTCAGGTCATTGGGATAAATACAGAGAAAATATGTTTATTACAGAGATCGATGAAGAGCATGCTAACGAAAAAAGAGTTAATGCTCTTAAGCCAATGAACTGTCCTGGTCATGTTCAAATATATAATCAAGGCATTAAATCTTATAAAGACTTGCCATTAAAGTATGCTGAATTTGGCTTATGTCACAGATATGAACCCTCCGGAACTATGCATGGTTTAATGAGGGTAAGGGCCTTTACTCAAGATGACGGACACATTTTTTGTACTGAGGACCAAATAGAATCAGAAACAGGATTATTCATAAAATTTCTTTCGAACATATATGCTGATTTAGGATTTAAAAATTTTGATATAAAGCTATCTACCAGACCAGAGATGAGGGTTGGTTCAGATGAGACATGGGATAAAGCAGAAGAAGCTCTTGAAGCAGCAATTAAAAATTTGGGATATCCATATAGAATTGATGAGGGTGACGGAGCATTTTATGGACCAAAATTAGATTTTGTTCTAACCGATGCAATTGGCAGAGAATGGCAGTGTGGTACTTTTCAATTAGATTTCAACTTAGCTGAAAGACTTGATGCTAGCTACGTTGGAGAAGACGGAAAAAAACATATTCCAGTTATGATACATAGAGCTGTTTTGGGATCTTTTGAAAGATTTATTGGCATCTTAATTGAAAATTATGCCGGAAAACTTCCTTTTTGGTTATCTCCCCAACAAGTTGTTGTAGCTTCAATTGTTTCCGATGTAAATGATTATTCATCAGATATAGTGGAATCACTTAAAAAAGAAGGCATTTTAGCTGAAGCTGACCTCAGAAACGAGAAGATTAGTTATAAAATCAGAGAGCATAGCAATAGAAAAGTTCCAATTATTTTAGCAATTGGAAATAATGAAAAAAAAGACGGGACTGTTTCTATTAGAAGAATCGGAAGCACTGAAACCGAAGTCATAGAGCTTAAAGAAGCTATCAAACAAATCACTAAAGAAAATTTAATTATTAACTAATGCTTGCAAGAGTTTTTATATTGCCAATTAGATTTTATAGGTATTTTATATCGCCTATGTTTCCTCCTTCTTGTCGATTTCATCCTACATGTTCAGCTTATGCAATAGAGGCCATTTTGAAATATGGAATATTCAAAGGCACGTATTTAGCATTGGTAAGAATTAGCAAGTGTCACCCCTGGAATTAGTACCATAAATTTTCCATATTTTCATATATAAGTAACTTTTATATATATTTTCAAGACTTATATGCGGTGATATAGTTATTCTTATACAAGTTAACCAAAATTGGGGGGATTAGACTATGTATAAATTTTCTAAACAAGCATTAAATATTTCAATATGCTTAGCGATGATTTTCTCTGTATTTTTGAATTCTCAGGAAGTTGAGGAAGTAGTTGTTACAGCAACTAAACAAGAAAAATCTGTTCAAGATATTCCAGTTTCTATTGAAGCTTTTACTGCTGAAGATATTGATAAAAATATGGTAGAAGACTTTAGTGACCTAGCTGAAGTTGTACCTGGATTGATTGTAGATAAAGCTATTGGAACAGGAGCATCTTACTCTATGAGGGGTGTTGGTTCATATGGTGTTGGTGCAGCTGTTGTAGCATCATTGGTTACATCGATTAACGGTCATGCTGTAGGGTCGTCTGCATTAACAGATACAGGTTTTCATGATCTTGAAAGAATTGAGGTACTAAAAGGGCCTCAAGGTACATTATCTGGTAGAAATGCTGTTCAAGGGTTAGTAAACCTTGTTACTGCTAGACCTACTGGTGAATTTGAAGGAAAGGTTGAAGTTACTATGGGTAACTTTAATTCTGAGAGAGTAAACATGGTTCTAAATGCTCCACTTAGCGATAAGGTTGCAATGAGACTTGCTACCACTACTTTTAAAAGAGATGGTGTTATAGATAATATCCATACAGGTAATGATATTGATGACAGAGATTCAATGGGAGGAAGACTTTCCATTGATTTTGACATGAGTGATAAAACACAAATTGAATTCACTTATGATTATCAAAAAGGTGATGACAATAGACAAAATATTGGAATAAACTTTTGTCAGCAAGATCCTTTATTTGGCTGCTCACCATTTACGAAAGGTATTATTGGTCAGCCAGCTCACCCAAATGGGAGTACATCTGGATTTTTTAACTTTGCTGCCGCATTAAATTCTAGCCCTTCTGCTAATTCATACACTGGGGTAACTATTTTGAATTCGATGGATAAAGTTAATCTAAACAGAGATCCTGTATTCATGCAAAAACATGAAATGACGCAAATTAAAATGAGTCATGAGCTTAATGATGAATATCGATTGGAAGTCAAGGGAACATACAATGTTCGAGACTATAATCATATGGCTGATAATGACTATACAGTTGGTGTTGCTCCGTTCCCAGGACTATTTCCTCCAGGACATCCAGCTTCATTCATTCCAATGCAATGGGAAGGATGCTGGGGTGGTTTCCACAGCGATTTCTGTGAAGTCACAACTGCTGATCGAACATATGAATTTGCTTTTGCTGAAGAGGAAACATGGCAAGGCGAGATCACATTGATTTCTGATCTAGACGGACCATTAAATTTCCAAGTTGGTTATTACTACTACGATGATAGATCAAGAAATATTTATCAGGTTCAAACAGCAGCATGGAACTTAATCAGAGATGCAGGAGCTCATCCATATAATCTTCCATTATTTGGTGGCGCTCTCACAGGATCAGGTTCAACTGACTTTCACATAGCCTGGGCTTTAACAGGATTTAGCGCTACTGCACTTCCAGCTGTGTTGACCGGCTATACTACTCCTATTGAAGTACAAGGTTATTTCAACGATGATCGTATTAGAACAAAATCAAAAGCTCTTTTAGGAGAGATGTATTATGATCTATCTGATGATACCCAAGTTACTGTTGGTATTAGATACAGTGACGACAGTGTCAAAGATAGTATCTTCTCATGTTTAACATATACTTCATGTAATAATTTATCTATTGCATCCAGACAAACTAGTCAATATGTTTTCTCACCAACACAAGTTATTGAAACTGATGATTCAACAGCTTATAAGTTGGCAATAAAACATGATTTTGACGATAACAGAATGATGTATGCGAGTTATACAACTGCTGTTAAAGGTGGAGGTAACAACCCTAATGCACTTGGCTTACCAGATCCATATGATCCAGAGGAAACAGGAGTATTTGAAGTAGGTGCTAAAGGTATTTTCCTTGATGGAGCTATGCTATTGAACGCAGCTTATTTCCAAAATACAACTGATGGAATGTTAATCTCATCAATCGTTAACGCTGGTTCAAGAAACGTTAATACAGATGCTGAGATAAGTGGTCTTGAAGGAAACATGGTTTTATTCTTGAGTGAAACAACAAGCATTGACGTAACTATGTTAATGGCAGAGTCTGAGATAACAGACCTTACATTAATTAATCCAGTTAACATTAATAATGCAACTTCAAGAGCATTGTTACCACCAGCATTAGGTGGTGGACTTGTAGCTAGTCTTGGTACAGGTGGATTATTAACTGTAGGTAATACCGATGCTGGATTGGTTTATAAATTTGCTGGTTTCATGTGTCTTGATCCATTTAATCCATTTGCACCAGTTGGCGCAGGGGGTTGTGCAAATCCAGGTATTCCAGTTGATGTTTCAGGTAACAAATTACCTCAGTCACCAGAATTATCATACAGTATTGGTTTAAACCAAGACTTTACTGGTGAAAATGGAACAACTACTGCAAGACTTGTCTATAGATATATGGATGAAAGGGAAGGTACAGTATATAACCAACCACATTTAAAAATGCCAGAGCATAAATTCTTTGATGCAACTGTTACATACCGACCAAATAATGGTAACTGGTTTGTAAAATTAGAGGCTAAAAACCTAGCAGATGATAGATATATCGGAAGCTGGTACTTAGCATCTGGACTTCAAGGTGGTAATAAATTTGCGACAGTTACAGAACCAAGAACATGGGGACTTGCGTTCGGAACTTCGTTTTAATTTATATTAATTTATTAAAAAAGGCTGGTTTACCAGCCTTTTTTTTTGTTTCAAGCATATTTGGGAAAATTTGATTCTTAAAATAGAACTTTTTTAAATGCATTTATTTAATATAAAGTTGTAGAAATACCTATTTTAAGCATAAAATATGCAAATAAATATCAAACATTGGGGGATATTCATGTTTAATACAAATATTAAAAGTAAATTATTTTTAACATTAGTAACATTTTCTTTTTCATTTTCCGCTTTTGCTCAAGAAGTTGAAGAAGTAGTTGTTACTGCTACTAAGAAAGAAGAATCAACTCAGGACATTGCTGTATCTATTACTGCGATAACAGCTGATCAGCTTGCTGCCGATCAGATATATGATCTTTCTGATTTAGCAGAAGTTGTGCCAGGTTTTGAAACAGCTAAAGGTGTTGGTTCTGGCTCAGGTTTTGTAATGAGAGGTATAGGATCATATGGTGTTGGTGCAGCTGTTGTTAGTTCAATAGTAACAAGTATCAATGGACATAGTGCTAATCCAAGTTGGTTTGTAGATACAGGCTTCATCGATCTTGAAAGAATTGAGGTATTAAATGGACCTCAAGGTACATTATTTGGTAGAAACTCAGTTCAAGGCGTAATCAACTTAATAACAAAGAGACCAACAGATGAGTTTGAAGGTTATTTTGATGTTGAAGCAGGCTCCTATGACAGAAAGTTCGTAACTGGTGCTATTAATATGCCTATCAGTGACACTGTAAGAGCTAGAATTGCATATGGTTCTAATACAAGAGAAGGAATGGTTCAAAACTTAGCAACTGGCAATCTAATGGATGATAGAAATGATGCTTCTGTTAGACTATCAATTGATTGGGACATAAACGATACGACTGAATTAAAGTTTACTTATTCTGGTCAAAAATCAGATGATAACAGACCTCAAGAAGAGACAGCATATTGTCAACCAGATCCTTTCTTTGGTTGTTCTCCATATTCATTAGGACAAATGAACAGAGCTCCAGATAGCAGAGGTACTGCTTTTGGTTTGTTCGGTTTTATTGGTCTTTTGTATCCAGGAACAGTAACAAATGATTTCGGTTCTGCAGCAACTTCAGATGACTTTAGTAAGTTATACAGAGATAGGGAGCCAACTCATTTACAAAAAACTGAGTTCTCTAATTTAGAACTTGTTAAAGAATTAAGTGATGAACTTACACTTGTAGCTAAATACTCATATGGAACAAGAATGTTCCAACAAATGAATGATAATGATTCAGTTGTTAATACTTCTCCAATGGTAGGAGCCGGTGCAGCATTAGGACTTCCTCCTATTGTGGCTGATGTGTGTTTTGGTACTTCAAGATTTGGTTTCTGCGAAACAGCTACAAGCAATAGAGCTTATGATTTTTCAGATGTTGTGAATGATTCGCAACAATATGAAATAAATATTGTTTCCAATTACGATGGACCTTGGAATTTTACGGCTGGTTATTATGCTTATGATTACAGAAGTGATAATGAATACAGAGTGCAAACAGTAGGAAGTCAGTTAATTGGTAGTTTTGGTGATCACCCATATGCTCCAGTTGTAGCAGATTTACTTGGTGTAGATTTCAGTGGTAAAGGTGGGGTTCCATTCTATCAAGGCTTGTTGGGCGTACTTGCTCAAGCTCCTGGTGCATTAACTACCCAAGGTATGATGGCGATGGGTCTAACACCATCACTTGCACAACTTTTAGCATTGCAACAATTTGGAGCGTCTGTTGCTGGTTTGGCGGCACTCCCAGATGTGACTGTTCCAGTTGATTTGAGAGGAACTCTGAGTGATCAGCATGTAAGAATTAAATCTAAAGCTTTATATGGTGAAGCATATTACGATATAAATGATACAACTAAACTTACTTTAGGGCTTAGATATGATGATCTAGGAAATGCAACAACTACTTTTAATGGTGGGCTTCTTGCAAGCGCATGGATTGCAGCAGGTGGACCACTTTATGAAAATAGAATGGATGTACCTGGACTTACTTTATACGACATTCAGGAAGAAACTGCGGTTAACGGAAAAATTGCTATACAAAAATATTTACAAGATGACGTAATGGTTTACGCAAGCTATACCACTGCAACAAAAGGCGGCGGTATAAACGGTGGTAATGATCCGGCACCATATGATAAAGAAGATACAGCTGTATTAGATTTTGGCTTAAAAGCTAAACTTCTTGATGGCGCAATGCTTCTAAATATGAATATTTATCAAAATGATAACAGTGGTATGTTGCTTGATACCATTAGAAATACTCAGTCATTTAACATTAATGTAGATGCTGAAGTCACAGGTTTTGAAGGTTTAATGAAAGTATTTCTTTCAGATACAACTTCAGTTGATTTGACATGGTTATTTGTAGATGCTGAAATCACTTCAGATACTACGACTGGTAATTATCTTGAACCAGCTGGAGCGACTGGTATTGTCCAATACTTAGGACCAGTTGACCCTAATGGAACTGGATTCTTAACAGGTGCAGTATTCGATAATGGACAGGTGTGGTATAAATCTGGTGGTTTTAACTGTTTAACACCTCTAGGTTTTAATCCTGCAGCAAACATTTTCTGTCCACTAAGTGAGGCAAATCCAGTAAGCCTTCAAGGTAATGACTTACCTAGAGTAGCAGATACCTCATATAGTTTTTCATTTACACAACTTTTCCCAGGGGACAACGGTGTAACATCTGCGAGATTGTCATACAGATATACAGGTGAGCGTAATGGCGATCCTTTTAATATGTCTAGATTCGATATACCTGAAAATAAATCATTTGATTTCTTATTAAGATATACACCAAATAATGGTGATTGGTATGTAGGCATGTATGCTAAAAATTTAGCAGATAACCAATATATGAATGCAATTAGGTCTGGAAGTAATGCTCAAGGCGGGCAATTATATGCTTCATTTACCGATCCTAGGTCGTGGGGCATTCAATTTGGATCTTCATTTTAAGTTGTTTTAACTTTAAAAGCCCAGTTACAAACTGGGCTTTTTTTTATTTATAATTTATATATGAAATCACTACCATACGTTCACGACACCATAAAAGTTACTGAAAAAATGTGCGACCATAATGGTCATATGAATGTGAATTATTATTACAAGCTTTTTGACAGCGTATACACATCCTTTTATATAGATGAACTTGGTTTTGGAGAGGATTATCTAAAAAGCGGGTTTTCAACATTTACCCTAGAAGATAGTATTAGATACTTAGATGAATTTACATTGGGAGAGAATGTTTTCCCATCTTTTACTCTTTATAAGGCTAATAAAAAATTATTACACTTCATTGGTATTCTGCAAAACGAAAATTCAGATCTTGCGGCTATATTTGAAACAGTTCTAGGTCATATTGACCTTAATAAAAGGAAAATAGTAAATTTTTCAGATGAAAAAACTGAACATTTACAAAATGTTTATTTGAATCAAAGAAAAATGATAGATATTCCTTTTGATATCAAACTTCATATTAAAGATATCGATGAGTAATTTTATAAAGACATTTTTAATTTTATTTTTGATCGTACCTGCAACAACTTTTGGATATGAATTTAGTGCTATGACGCTAAATGTAGATAATTTATTTGACACTTTAGATGATATAAAAAAAGATGATAAAGCATATCTTCCAATTGAGTTTAAACAATCAGATGCTCATAAAAAATCATGTAACAGAATAAGAGTAAATTCTTGGAAAAATGAATGCTTATATCTAGATTGGAATGAAGATACAAAGAACGCTAAGTTAAAAAAACCTTGCAAATAGTATTATTTCTTATGGTCAAAACGGACCTGACATAATTGCTCTTCAGGAGGTTGAAAATAATAACATTCTTAGTCAGTTATTTGATCTACTTAAGCCCTATGGGTACATCGATTCAATTTTAATAGAAGGCAAGGATTACAGAGGCATTGATACTGCTTTGATAAGCAGATTTAAGATCGTCGACTCTAAGTTGCACTATATAAAGTTTTCAGGTGAGTTTGAGGGTAAGGATACCAGACCAATTCTTGATGCAACTATAGAAATAAATGGAGATAAGTTAAAAATATACAATGTTCATTTTCCTTCCGGGTTTCACGATGTGTCAATGAGAATAGATTCCTTAAACGTTCTATCCGGATTACTTAATAGACATAATTACCCAACTATTGCTCTTGGTGATTTTAATGTAAATACAAAAGAGGACAACAAACTAAATATATATAAATCTCAAGAAATTTATTGGAGTGTTGCTCATATTTATGCATGTGATGATTGTAAAGGCTCTTTTTATTACAACTATGGTAAAACATGGGAGTTTTTGGATACTATATTTTTATCTAAAGATAGAGGAATTTATTATATCGAAGACACTATAGAAATATACAGAACTAAATCTAATTCTTATAACGATACTGGAAAACCAATTAATTTTAATCCTGCAAAAAAAAATGGAGTTTCAGACCATCTACCGATGGTGGCGAAATTTGAAATTATTAATTAGATTTTAGATTATCGTGACAATCACATTCTATTTGCTTACAAATGCTGTGATTTTTATAGTGTGCGAATGCAACAATCGTAGAGCCTATTAAAGTAAGAGCTCTTTCGCCAGCTTCACCAAATAATGTATCTGAGAACAAAACTGCAGAAAGCAATACCATTAATCCTGAAATGCCAATTATGAAATATGATGTTTCTTTATGATTTTTATATCCAAGCCCCAAAGCAAGAATACTTATTGGTAATGCAAAGAGTAAGATCAAATAATGCACAAATTCACTATCAATAGAAAAGGATAAAAAACTGTATGACAATACAATTAATGAAGGAGCAAAAAAACAATGAATTACACAAGCTGTTGATAATCCAACAGCTAATTTATCAGAATTCATTTGTGCTTTAAGCATTTATTTTCTCCAGCCACCTCTATCAAATATTCTCAAATAGGTTAATTGATCATGTTCAGAATCATTGACGACTTTACAATAATCACCAGACTCTACTAAAACAACATCACCAGCAGAGAGCTCATAGGAATCTTTGTGTTCAATACCATAGGAAGGATTCGAACCGTGGCCTTCATCAGAATTCATATATTCAACTATTTCCATAGTGCCACGACCATTAGTAATTACGTATACGACATCTGAATCTATTAACTTATGGCCAATAGTTGATTTGCCAGGCTGAATAACAGTTTTACTTGCAATAACCCTTTGAAGTAAGTCATTTGTCCATACTGTATAGTCATCAGTAACCTTTGATGGAGAGCCACCAATTCTAAAATTTGTATATTTTTTGGCCATAATTTAATTTCCTTGGCTAATTATAATTATTTGCTATCAATATACCAGTATATATCCAATAAGGGTGTTGTTATACATGAATATTTACTATACTAATTGAACTATATTTTTTGAAAGAGGAGCATAAATAATGAGCAAAACATACACTAATCCAGAGACAATTGGTCTTCATGCAGGATGGAGAAAAGATGATTCAACTAATTCTGTTGCTGTACCAATCCACCAAACATCTAGTTTCCAGTTTGATGATTGTGATCATGCGGCTAATCTATTTGCATTATCAGAATTAGGGAACATTTATTCAAGGATCATGAATCCTACATGCGCTGTTCTAGAAGATAGAATTGCAGCACTTGAAGGTGGAGTAGGTGCTCTAGCTGTTGCTTCTGGTCAAGCAGCATCCGCCTACGCTATTCAAAATATTGCAAGAAAAGGAGACAACATTGTTGCTTCATCTCATTTATATGGAGGAACTTATAATCAATTTAAAAACCCTATGTCGGATATGGGAATTGAAGTTAGATTCGTAGATCCTGCTGATCCAAATAATTTTGCAGAAGCCACTGATGAAAACACGAGGGCTTATTATGGCGAGGTTCTTCCAAATCCAAGTTTTGAAGTTTTTCCTATAAGCGAGGTCGCTGAGATTGGTAGACCACTTGGCATTCCCTTAATTGTTGACAATACTGCGGCACCAGTAATTTGTAAACCATTTGATCATGGTGCGGCTGTTTTAATTCATTCGACAACTAAATTTATTGGAGGTCATGGAACTTCTATTGGAGGTATTATCGTTGATAGTGGTAATTTTGATTGGGAGGCTTTCCCAGATAGACAACCTGCATTAAATTCACCAGATCCTTCTTATGGTGGTGCTGTATGGACTGAAGCTGTAAAACCTTTGGGACCTATTGCATATATTCTTAAAGCAAGAACAACAATTTTAAGAGATATGGGAGCAGCAATGAGTCCATTTAATGCATTTATGTTTATTCAAGGGCTAGAAACCCTTGCTTTAAGAATGAGAGAGCACTCTGCAAATGCTGAGGTAATTGCTAAGTATCTATCAGAGCATGATTCTGTTGAAAGAGTTATTTACCCATCTGTAATGGACGGTTATGCAAAAGAAAGAGCTGAAAAATATCTTACTCGTGGCAACGGAGGTCTAATGGGTTTTGAGGTTAAAGGCGGAAGAGAGTCAGGTGAGAAGTTTATTAACGCTCTTGAAATGGTTTATCATGTTGCAAACATTGGCGATTCAAGAAGTCTAGCTATTCATCCAGGTAGCACAACTCATAGTCAATTATCAGAGGAAGAATTACTCTCTGCAGGTATAACACCGGGTTTTGTAAGGCTTTCAATTGGACTTGAGCATACTGATGATATTATCGCTGACTTCGAACAAGCTTTATCGAAAATTTAATTAATTTTGAGCCAAGGATTAGTAACTTATATAGTTCTTGGCTCTGAAAAAAGGCTAAAGACATTAAAGTGCCCCGTCTCTAATAAAGACGAAGAGTATATTTTTGCGAATTTTTCAAACAATATTTCTTATGAAAAAAAGTTAGATGAATTAGTAACTAATTCAAGTGGAAGTTTAATAGTATTTTTACCTCCCTCTGCATTTCCAAACCTAAAAGCTAAGAATGCATTGAAGAAGATTGCTATGCTTGATCTTTCAGCTTGGGGTTGGTTTCGATTTAAAGAGAAAAAGAATTTTTTACAAAACATAAAAAAAATATCCACAACTTTAAGAAACATTCCTAAATTAGAACAGGGTATTTTTTTTAGTAAGAGGCTATATTTTTCAGTTGGTGGAATTGGAGATTTTGGTTCTGATCCCTTTAAGGAAATCTCAAAAAGATTTTATACAAGAATTGATCCACAAAATCCCTTACCAGCACTTATAATAAGGACTACAAATCTTGAAATATTCTAATGAATAAAAACTCTTTAATAGTTGCACAAAATATTGGTTATAAAATTAATGAAAATAAGCTTTTTCATAATATATCTTTTGATATCAAGCATGGAGAGGCGCTGCATATTAAAGGTAGAAATGGATCGGGTAAATCTACATTAATTAGAATTATTTTAGGAATTACCGAACCAGTTAAAGGAACTTTAGAAAATAAATCAACAAAGGAGATATGCTACCTAGGACATAAAAATGCTTTAAAAACCTACTTAACTCTTGACGATAACATCAACTTAATGCAGCTAACTAATTGTGACATGCTTAAATCCTATCTTGATAAATTAGAACTCAATAAATATAGAGATGTCACTGTATCTAATTTATCATTTGGACAACAAAAAAAGCTAGCTTTGTTAAGAGTATTTCTAAATAATTCTGATTTAATAATCTTGGACGAACCTTTTGTGGGGTTAGATGATGGAGCTCACAAAGTACTTACTTCATTTTTGAATAATGAATTAGATCAGAATAAGTCATTGGTTTTTACTTCACACATTCCTTGTAACATTAATTCTAAGGTTTTAGAGATACCAAAATAAAATAAATATGTTTAAGTTAGAATTTCTAAAATTAAGAAAGAAAACAAGAAGCTGGCTAGGACCAATTTTAGTTTTCTGGTTGATCATGCTTGCATATCCTTTAACTGTTGAATTCCTTCGAGATAAATTAGAAATAGGATTTTTTTCTGTACTTTGGATTGCCATACTAATATCAATGATGCTTGCTACAGAGGACATTTTTTCTGAAGATTATAACGATGGATCTCTTGAACAAACTCTAATTAAAAATCCATCATTTTCTATTATCATCGTAACTAAAATATTCACACATTGGCTTTTAATTGGATTGCCTATTTCAATCTTAAGTTTTGTTTTTTCTCTGGGTACTACAGAAGATTTATCTTTAAGCTTATCAATTCTTCCTCTAGCAATAATAAGTTCTTATATTTTCTTAAATTTATTTGTTTTAGGTAATGCACTTAGTTTAAATAAAGGTTCTGTTCTAGGAGCATTGGTTACTATGCCTTTAGCGCTACCTGTTTTGATCGTATTAGGAAAAGGACTTATCGCAATTCAATTAGATATAAATTATCAAAGTTTTATTTTTTTATTATTGGGAAGCTTATCTATTATAATAGTTGCAATACCCATAGTAGTATCCTATGTTATTAAGGCTCATTTGGAATAAAGTCTTTCAGTACAAAACAAAGTGATAAAAAAATTTATACATCAATTTGCATCTCCAAAAACATACTTATATCAAGTAAGTAGGTTTTATAAATATATTTTTTACTTCTCTTTGGTAATTTATATTATGTCTATTATTTGGGGACTTTTTTTTACGCCAGAAGACTTTGTTCAAGGAAATTCATATAGAATTATTTATCTGCACGTTCCTGCCTCATTCTTATCTCAGACATTATATTTAGCAATGGCAATATCCAGCATCACGTATTTAATTTGGAGAGTTAAGCTTGCAGCATACTTAATCATTGCTATTGCTCCAATTGGAGCTATGACAACATTTATTGCATTAATATCAGGATCTATATGGGGAATACCCACTTGGGGTACTTGGTGGCAATGGGACGCAAGAATAACATCTACTTTAATTCTATTTATTATGTATTTAGGTTTAATATCGCTTCATAATTCATTTAGTAATCATGAAAAAGCAGATAAATTGTTGTCATGGTTAGTAATAGTTGGAGCAGTAAACATTCCAATAATTAAAAAATCAGTTGATTGGTGGAGCACACTTCATCAATCTGCATCTATAACATTAACTGATAAGCCCAGCATTGATCCAGTGATGTTGTATCCTCTGATGGGTTCAATTATCGGATTTTTTGGCTTGGTAATTTGTTTAGTTTTACTTTCATCAAAATATCAAATACTCCATAGAGAAAAAAATAAATCTTGGGTGAAAGATTATGTTTAATTTTGCATTTAATTCTTTTTATGAGGCCTTATATATGAATGGTCATGGATTGTATGTTTGGAGCGTAGTAATACTAGTTTTTATTAGTTTATTAGGCTTTTTTATAGGCTACACTGTAAAAATTAAAAAAATTAAAGATAAATTAAATGAACCCAATTAGAAAGAAAAGAATATACAGCATTCTTTTTGTACTTTTATTTTCAATTTCAGGTATTTCACTAATTCTTTATTCATTAAACTCAAATTTAGATTATTTTTTTACGCCAACAGAACTTAAAGATAGAAATATTCCGGCTGATAAAAGAATTAAGGTTGGTGGCATGGTTTTAAGTGGATCAGTAGAAAGAATTTCATCTTCAATTTCTTTTGTCATCACTGATTATGAAAACTCAATTAAAGTTGAATATGAGGGTATAGTTCCAGATTTATTTAAAGAAGATAGCGGTGTAGTCGTTTTAGGAAATTTAAAAGATAAAATATTGTATGCAGAAGAAGTTTTAGCCAAGCATGATGAAAACTATATGCCTCCGAATATTGTGATAAGTGATGATAATTGAAATCTCTCATTTTTTATCAATTTTAGCTACTGGCTTATTTTTACTCGTTGGTTATTTTTCTATCCTTACTCCTTCATCAAATTCTAGCTACATATCAAACTTGATTGTTAGAACGTATTCGCATGGGTTCTTTTTTCTTCTATCCTCATTTTTAATATATGTTTGGCTGGCTATTACAGATAATTTTAGTGTTCAATATATTGCAAATCACTCCAATACAGCCCTACCAATTTTTTATAAAATTTCTTCGATATGGAGCGCACATGAAGGTTCAATGTTTCTTTGGATTGTTTTTTTATCTCTATGGGGATTCCTATTCAATATTAGGGTAAAAAATAGTGAAGTTTTAAAGCCTAAAACAATGGGAGTAATTTCCTTCATATTAGTTGGATTTTTAATATTTTTGTTAGCAACATCAAATCCTTTTGTAACAATACTTCCAATTCCACCTTTAAATGGAGCTGATATTAATCCAGTTTTGCAAGATCCTGCTTTAGCAATTCATCCTCCAACTCTTTACTTGGGATACGTCGGATTTGTAATTCCGTTTGCTTGCGCAATAGCTTTTTTACTCTACGGCGATTCCAAAATAAACTGGGAAGCTTTAGTAAAAACATGGTCAGTTTCTGCATGGGTTTTTCTTACAATTGGTATAACTCTTGGCAGTTGGTGGGCTTATTATGAATTGGGTTGGGGAGGATATTGGTTTTGGGATCCAGTTGAAAATGTCGCATTAATGCCTTGGCTTGCAGCTACTGCATTTATTCATTCTCTTGGAGTATCAATAAAATCATCGCAACTTAGAATTTGGACAATTTTATTATCAATTTTAGTGTTTTCGCTCAGTTTGTTCGGCGCATTTATTGTTAGATCTGGAATTATTGATAGCGTTCATGCTTTTGCAAATGATCCTGACAGAGGTCTATATCTTCTTGGATTCATTGGATTAATTGTTTTCATATCAGTTTCTTTGTTTATTTTGAGATTATCAAGCATTCAATCCCTATCGAGAATTAAGAAATTTTCAAAACAATCATTTATTTCTATAAATAATATTCTTTTTGGAGCTCTTATCTTTTCCGTGATGTTGGGTGTTACGTATCCATTAATTTATGAATTTTTATTTGATCAAAAAATTAGTGTTGGCGCGCCTTTTTATAATGCAATATTTATCCCAATAGTTGTTTTAGCTGCAATTTTTTTGTTTTTCTCAGTCGATTCAAAATGGTCAAGAAGCATTAACCTCAAACTCATTTCGACGCCAATATCTTTTTCAATTTTATTATCGTTAGCATTTACTCTATTTGTTATGCAATATTTTGAATCTAAGAGTATTTCAATACTTGCTTCGATATTTGCAGGCTCATTGATTATATTTAGATACATATATGAAATTATTAACTTTATTTTTAGTAAGAAATTTATAAATCCTTTTAGCGTCATAGCTCATATGTCACTTGGATTACTTTTAATATCCATTTCATTCAATAGTCTTTTGAGTACTGAAAGAGCTTTAAGTATTGATTTGAATAGTACTGAGGCATACAAGGACTTAAAAATTTCTTTTAAAGATATTGGTGTGGAAAATAATGCCAATTATGATTCAATAAAAGCAACATTTCTTGTGGAAGATCAAACCGGAAGAACATTTAATCTCAAGCCAGAAAAAAGAAGATATTTTACTAGAGGTCAAATTACTACAGAAACAGCAATACATGTAACAGTTTTGAGAGATATTTACATAACAATTGGAGATCAACTTGATGATGGAAGTTGGATTGTGAATATCCAAATTAACTACTTAATAAGATGGATTTGGTTATCAGCATTATTGATGGGTTTAGCTGGAATAATATTAGTTTTTTCACACAGGGTTAAAACATGAACTTATTATTAAAATTAATAGTTTTCATAGTTCCAACAACTTTTATATTATTATTTTTTATGATTTTAACTAATGAAGATACATATCCTGGTGCCGATTATAATCAATTTCAGATTCCTGAATTTGAATTAAAAGTTCTTGATAATTCAATGACAGTTGACAATGACCTTTTAGATGGCGACTACGTCTTAAATGTATGGGCTAGCTGGTGTATAACTTGCATCATAGAACATCCTTACCTAACAAGCTTAAGTAAAAATGGCGTACCTATTATTGGACTAAATTATAAAGATGAACAAGAAGATGCCATCTTTTGGTTAAAAAAATATGGCAACCCATATCAGACAATATTGCATGATTATAAAGGAAACTTGGCACTTGATTTGGGTGTGACAGGGGCGCCAGAAACATTTTTGATAAGCGATGGCAAAGTTATTGCTCATTATCAAGGTGAGGTAAATGATCAAATATGGAATGATGTCTTTTTGCCAATCATTAAAGATAGGAAAATGTTTTAGATGAGATATTTATATACATTCATATTATTCTTATCATTTAATATTTCATCAGACAACTTATATTATTTTGAAGATGAGTATGATGAAAATAGATTTAATAATTTAATAAAAGATATAAGATGCCCTAAATGTACTTCTGGCTCTTTATCAAGTTCAAATGCTCCAATATCTGAAGATTTAAAAATCAAGATTGCAGAAATGATCAATGAAAACAAAACTGATCAAGAAATTAAAGACTATGTTTCGTCAAGATTTGGACAAGATTCTTTATATGAACCTGAGTTAAATAATACAACCTATGTTTTATGGTATTCTCCATTCGTTTTTTTACTTTTAGCTTTTTTAATTTTTTTCTTTAGAAAAAAATAATGTTTATTTTTTATTTATTAACAATACTGGCTGCTTTGCCAATAATTGCTTATGTTTTGGCTCAAAAAACCTTAAACAAAGGATTGATCTTTGGATCATCATTGTTAATCCTTTCCTTATGCCTATTTATATTTATAAGTAAATTTGCATTTGTTGGTTCCTTTGAAAAACAAAAACTAAATAATAAAATTTTTGATGAAATTTATATTGACTCATCAATATCTGTTGAATATCTTCAACAACTAGAGAATATTCTTGATGAAGATGAATTGAAGAATTGGCTATTAGGGCTAATTGGCAAATCAATAGATTTAAAGAAACTCAAGTCAGCTGAGAGTTTAATAGCTTTTTCAGAGAGATTCTTCATATCAAATAATGAAAAACTTATCTTTTATAACTTATATTCTGCTTTAAGAGATGAGAAATTTCCTAAATTTAAGAACTCTAGTTTTCAGATAGACTCTAGTTCATTGTATCCGTGCTCTATTAAAAATGTAGAAGTTACTCTTTTCATAACAAATGGTCCTGAAATACCGATTGCAAAAAAAGAATTCAAAAATAAAGATAATATTTCATTAAATAATCTTGATAGTGTGATACCTGGATTTGATTTAGCATCTGCATATTTAAATCAAGAATCTATTGAGATGAAAATCAAAATAAATTGCTTGGATGATCAGCAAACATTTTTTGTACAAAACATAATAGTTCTTAATCAAGATGTCCCCTCTAATTCATACAAAATTAATTTAAATGAATGGTTTAAAACCCCACAAGAGTTATAATAGTAGTATTAAATTGATTCTTTAAATGCAGCTTAAACATATAAAACTTTCAGGTTTTAAAAGTTTCGTTGATCCAACGAAGATATCTTTCCCAACAAATATGGTTGGCGTTGTAGGTCCTAATGGTTGCGGAAAATCAAATGTAATTGATGCTGTTAGATGGGTGCTTGGTGAATTATCAGCAAAAAATCTACGAGGTGAATCAATGGTGGACGTAATCTTCAACGGTTCAGAGAACAGAAAGGCTTCTGGTCAATGCAGTATCGAGCTTTTATTTGATAACTCTAGTGCCAAAATTGGAGGAGAGTATGCGTCATTTAATGAAGTATCAATTAAAAGAGTTATGACAAGAGACGCTCAGTCTGATTATTTTATAAATAATACGAAATGTAGAAGGAAAGATGTACAAGATATATTCCTTGGCACTGGTCTTGGACCAAGTTCTTATGCAATTATTGAACAGGGGATGGTCAGCAAGCTAGTAAGTGCAAAACCAGATGAGTTAAGAACGCATATTGAAGAAGCTGCAGGCGTATCAAAGTATAGAGAAAGAAGAAGAGAAACAGAATCTAGAATTAAAAGAACCAGAGAAAATTTATCACGAGTAAAAGATATCAGAGATGAAATAGGAAGATTAATAAAGAGACTTGAGAATCAAGCAAAAGCCGCAGAAAAATATAATGTACTTAAAAAAGATAAAGCAAAACTTGAACTAGATAAGGCCGTTCTTTTTTCTATTGAAGCCAAAAGTAGTAGAGATGATCTTCAAAAAAAATTAGACTCACTAAACAGAGACTTGCAGATAAAAAATGCTGAATCTGAGACCATACAATCTCAAATAGATCAATTTAGAACCGAAAATGAATCTGTTCTAAGCGAATACGAAGAGGCTCAAAAGAATTTTTATGCAGTTGGTGCTGAAATAGCTAAAAGGGAAGCAAACCTTCAAAACATCAATAAAAACGAAAAAGAAACAAAGTCTAATTTAGAAAAAGTAAAACAAAACTATGAAAAAGCTAAAGAAACTGAAAAGAATTTTGAAGAGTTAAGTCCAAGCGAAAAGGCAATGCATATTTTAGATAGTATGATAAATACAATAGAGAAATATAGAATAAATAATGAAAATATAAGAGAAAAAGCGATTGAATTAAAGAGCTTACTTACAGATATACTTAATATAGCAACTGCTCAATCAAAGACATTAACTGAGGAGTATTTATCAAGACAAAATGATCTTGAAGACCAAATTCTAAATGCTGAAAAATTGAAAAAGTCTATCGAAGATGAAATGAGAGACTTTGTAGATAAAAGCTCTAGTGCTGAATCAGTTTTAGTTTCCCTTAGGCAAAAACAATCAAAATTTAATGAAGAGTTAAGAGAGTTTGAAAATAAAAAATCTATTGCAGATTTAGATGCTAGAACAATTTCTGAAAAGATCACAAATATAAGAATAGAGCAAAAAACTTACGAAATTAATTTAGATAACTCAAACAAAAAAATTAAAGAAGCTGGAATAGACATAGATAAAATAGATTTTTCTGAATATGAAGACATGACTATTGAAGAGCTTGAAGACAAGCTGGTCAATATTGAGACAAAAATAATAAAATTAGGAGCCATTAATCTAGCTGCGCCAGAGGAAATTGAAGAGGAATCAAAAAGAAAAGAAGAGCTAGATGAACAATATAATGACTTAACAGAAGCTTTAGAAAAGCTCACTGGTGCAATTAAGAAGATAGATCAAGAAACTAAAACAATTTTTAAGGAGAGTTTTGATTCTGTTAACTTAAAACTAAAAGAGATGTTTCCAAAACTATTTGGTGGCGGGGTAGCTGAATTAACCTTAACTGAGGAGGATGCTTTAAATGCTGGTGTGATTTTAATGGCAAGACCCCCTGGGAAGAAAAATTCATCAATATCTCAACTATCTGGTGGTGAAAAAGCCTTAACTGCATTGGCCTTAGTTTTTGCAATTTTTGACTTAAATCCAGCACCTTTTTGTTTGTTAGATGAAGTTGACGCTCCTCTAGATGACTTAAATACATTAAGATTCATAAATATGGTCGAGGAGATGTCAAAAACTGTTCAATTTATATTTATTACTCATAATAAAGTTTCAATGGAAAGAAGCGACTACCTTATGGGCGTGACAATGCAAGAGGCTGGAGTTTCAAGAATGGTATCAGTCGACGTAAATCAAGCTTTAGAATTAGCTGAATCCTAAATGAGCGTAAATTCAGAGATATATCTAATAGGACTGGCTATTTTGATATTTCTTATAATTACTTTTTTGTTCATTAGAAAAGTCTCAAATGATGGTAAGTTAAAAGTTAAAATTGAGAAAGTCCAAGATTCATCCGATTTAAATATTTCAGATGAGCCACATAAAAATCAACAATCTTTTGATTTTGAAATAAATCAGTCAAAAGAACAGGAATTAGTAATACTAAATTTAATTTCTATGGATAGATCTATGTTTGACATGGATCAATTGTTTGATTTTTTATCAAATTATGGAGCAAAAACTGTGAATAATTATTTTGCTTTTTATCAAGATAATAAACTAGAAAAATTTCGGGTTATAAACGCTTTAAAACCAGGAACTTTTGAAGATGAAACTAAATCATTTGCAATTGCAGTTGTATCTGATTTAAATGTTGTAGATGATCCTTTAAATACAGTGAAACAAATGATCGAATTTTCAATTAATTTTGCAGAAAAATTTTATGCAACACTTTGTGATCAAGATAGAACTCCAATAACAAAACAAATGATCTCACACATAGAGTCTAGAGCTCAAGATATAGCAAGATTAAAACAACTAAATATTTCTGATGAGGAAAATTAAATAAATGATAGAACCTTGGAAGATTATTGTAGAACTTGAAAGTGATAACAGTCGATTGTTTAAAGAGGGAGTAATAGAAAAGTTCCTTAACGATAAAACCTTTCAAGAGGGGCTTGTTATGTGTTTAGATCCTTTGACTACATTTGGAGTTAAACAAGTACCAGAATGCATTGAAGATGGAGCAGGTCTAGATTGGAGTGATTTTAAAAAAGCTGCAAATCAATTAATAGATAGAGACAAAACTGGCCATGCTGCAAGAGATTTGATTATTGAATTAATTGAGTCATCAAAGACAGATCAGTGGAATGATTGGTATAGAAGAATTCTCATCAAGGACCTAAGATGTGGAGTAAGTGAAAAGACAGTAAATAACGTTGCAAAAAAAATGGACTTGGAATTCAGAGTACCTATTTTTTCATGCATGTTAGCTCATGATGGCGCTAAGCATCCAAAAAAAATTAGAGGCGATTGTTTGGTAGAGTACAAATATGATGGTGTAAGAGTTATTGCGATTGTTAAAAATGGAAGGGCTACTTTATACAGTCGAAATGGAAAGATATTTAACAATTTTCCACATATTGAAAGCGCTCTAAGTAAAAAAGAATTTAATAATCTTGTTTTCGATGGAGAGGTGATGAGCGATGATTTTCAGGCTTTAATGAAACAAGTTTATAGAAAATCTGGAGCAAAAACTGACGATGCTTATCTTGCTTTGTTTGATATTCTTCCACTCAAAGAATTTAATAATGGAAAAAGTATACTAACTTCAATTGAAAGAAAAGAACAACTTAATGAATTAGCTAAATTATTTGATGATGCAATAAAGCTTGTAGATTATGAAATTATTAACTTTGATAATGATGATGGAAAAGCTAAATTTTCTAATATGAACAAAGAAGCACTTGAAAAAGGCTTTGAAGGCCTAATGATTAAACCGAATGATAATTTTTATGAGTGTAAAAGAAGTCATGCTTGGTTAAAAATTAAACCTTTCATTGAGGTAACGCTTAAGGTTATTGATATTCAAGAGGGGTCAGGGAAGCATGAGGGTAAGTTAGGTGCATTTCATGTAGAAGGCAAAGATGATGGTAAGTTCTTTTCTTTAAGTGTTGGAAGTGGCCTTACTGATGATGACAGAGAAAGATTTTGGGCTGCTAAAGATAAACTTATTGGAAGAATGGTAGAAATTAGAGCAGATGCTATAACTCAAAGTATTGAGGGCGAGCACTATAGCTTAAGATTTCCAAGATTTAAAAACTTTAGAGGATTTAAAGAGGATGAAAAGATTTAAGTATAGTTACTTCCTATTAATAATATTGATCATTCAATCTTGTGCTACAAGACCTCCTGAGAATCCTGACAATATATGTCTGATTTTTAAAGAAAAAAGAAGTTGGTACAAAGCAGTCATTAAAAGCGAAAAAAGATGGAAAATACCACCTTATGTATTGATGTCATTTGTTCATCAAGAGTCAAGTTTCCAAGCAGATGCCAGACCTGATAGAGATAAAATCCTTGGTTTTATACCTTGGTTTAGACCGTCTTCTGCTGTTGGATATTCTCAAGCACTTACTAAAACCTGGGAGGATTATAAGGATGAGACTGGAAATACTAGGGCGAACAGAAAAGATTTTGCAGATTCAGCAGACTTTATAGGTTGGTACGCAAGCAAGGGTTACTATCAAGGTTTTGAGAGGACTGATGCAAGGTCACTGTATTTAGCATATCACGAGGGTTATACAGGGTTTGAAAGAAAAACTTATCGAAAAAAACAATGGTTAATAAAAGTTGCAGATAGAGTTCAAGCAAGATCAACCAAGTATCAAAAACAGTATTGGGGTTGTGAAAAAGATTTAAAAAGGAAGAAATTTATATTTTTTTAATTAAATATTTTGTATTTTGAAATTTAATTTTTTCATCTCATCAATATAATTTTCGCCAGCAATGACAGATTTCTTTGATTCATTAAACAAATATTTTTGAGAGACATTTACTAGATCATCAAGTGAACAGCTTTTTACTAATGATCTAATTCTTAATCTTGCGTCTAAATCTTTTTTATCAAGATTCATAGAGAAATCACTCATCGCCTCTCCAAATGGAGATAGCGGCTTATCTATACTTGATATTATTCCTAAAACACCCTCGTCAAGCTGCTCTTGAGTAATATTTTTGAGCGACCATTCTCTGGATTTTTGAAACTCTTCAAACGTTTCAGAACATCTTGGATCACGATATGAAAAGAATTTAAATACTTTGTTATTGGAGTCTTGCATCGCTCCGGAACCATAAGCCCCACCTTTCTCTCTGATTGCTGAATGTAAATACCCATTTCTTAAAACAGCACCTAAAACGCTCAAAGCCGGCGCATCTTTATGAAAAAAATCGACCGTCGGAAAAGCCTCAGCACAATAAGTAACTTGAGCACCTGTAATCCATCCTATGGATTCTTCTTGTATATCAAAATAATTCTGAACACTAAAGTTAGTATCTTTATCGTCAAACTCAAAGTTAATATTTGAGTGATCTATGTCAAGAGAAGATGCAGTAAATGAATAAGATGGGTTTGAATCAATTTTATTTTTTATACCATTTAATAATTGAATGTACTTATCAAGATTAGATTGCGTTTCGATATTCTTTGAGAGCTTGTTTGTATTGGTAATAAAATTTATACCTGATACGAAATCATTGGTAGCTGAAATGTTATTAATTTGAGCTGCAGCATTGCTCATAGAAAGAATATGTCCATTTTGTATTAAAGACTTTTCATTATCTGATGATATGAAGTTAAGCATATCTTTAATTCTATTTTTATCAGAAAAATTTGAGTTCTTTGCAGTTTCAATCATTAAATCTTGCATTTTCTTTTCATTATCTTCTAGTGATTTAGATGTGATTTTTAATCCTAAAGAATGAGTCGATTGATTATCATCTGGAATGAGTGTAAAACTTGCTGAAATACCCCCAGTTACCGCAGACTGCATTTTTTGTACATCCTCATAGCTTTTATCACCAATCCCAACATCAGTTAATGTATTTGTAAATAACGAAGCAATTTTTAACTCCTCTTTAGTCAGCGGATCGCATGGAAGAATTATTGAATGATAAGTAATGCCATTTGTACCAACGTTGTAATAAAAATTTTTATTGTCATTTTTAAAAGATTGAGATTTTGCATATTCTCGAGATTTTGGTATGTCTGCTTTAGTTACCTTGGGTAAAATTTCTGGATTATCAGATTTTTCTTGTCTAGCTTTTAGGTTTTTAGCTAGTTCAATTATTCTTTCTTTGTCATCAACGGACAAGTTTTTTGATTTTTGATCAATTTTTGCTTGGATTTCCATTTCTTTTTTTGAATTGAATTCAATATCAGGCGCAAGGCAGTAGTTCACTCTATGTTGATTATTAATAATTTTCTTTTCAATAAGATTTTCAATATAGTTTTCTTTTTTAAGATTATTTTTAATTACATCAAATGATGCATCTAGATCTAAGACTCTAAGAGGGTCATCATTGTGTAAGCAGGCTGGAAGACAACCTAACATAATTTGAAGACCATAAGGCATACCGGAACCCGTTATCTCTCTTTGTTTTATTTCAAGTTGATGAAGTGATGATTGAACAAGTTCTTCAGAAATGCCATTTGAGACAACATTTTTTAAACAATTTAGAATTAATTCTTCAACCTCAAGTTGCTTATTGGAATCTACACCTTCAAGACCTGCAGCAAATACTAGCTCTTTATGATCAGCTTCTAGACCAGTTAATGGAGATAAAGATTTACCTAAATCGGTATTTTCAAGCGTCTTTCTTAAAGGCGATGCAGAATTATCTAAAAGTATGTTTGAAACTAAATACGATTCTAATAACTCTACTGGATTATGACTTTCTCCCAAAAGCCAGCTTAATACGACATGATGATTATTTTCATCTTCTGGCATGGGATTATAGTATTCGGTAATAGTTTTTGGTTCACTTATTCTATTTTCGTTTTTCACACTTATAGTCTCAGATGATGGCTGAAAGCTTTTTAAAACATTCTCATTTATGAATTCTTGAATTTCAGTAGGATCAACGTTACCAAATGTAAAAAAAGTTGCATTCGACGGGTGATAATGTTTTTTATGGAACTCTACAAGGTAATCATGGGTTAGATCTATAATGTTTTCAGGATTTCCACCACTATTATGTTTATAAGTTGATGAGTTATATAGGTGCTTTGATAGACCATGCCACAACTGGCTAGTTATAGAGCTCATAGCTCCTTTCATTTCATTGAAAACCACCCCTTTAATTTCTAAATCGCTATCTGCGTTATTACTTTCGGAGAATTCGAGCCTATGGCCTTCCTGAAGGAAATCAAGTTCATCTAAATTTGGAAAGAAAGAAGAATCTAAATAAACACTTAAAAGGTTATTAAAGTCTTTATCATTTTGTGTGGCAAAAGGATATGCTGTCCAATCACTTGAAGTAAAAGCATTCATAAACGTATTTAAAGATCTTCTTATCATCATGAAAAATGGATCTCTGACAGGATACTTTTTTGATCCACATAGAGCTGTATGCTCTAAGATATGTGCAACTCCAGTTGAATCTTCAGGAATAGTTCTAAAGGCAACCATAAAGACTTTTTCATCACTTTTTGAATCTAGATGAATATGCTTGCAATTGAAATTAGATTCAGTATATATTTGAGCATTAAGGTCTAATAATTTAATATATTTCTGATCTTCTAAGTTAAACATATTTCAATAATAAATAATTTATGAATAAAATTACATCACTTTTAAGCTTAATAATACTTATAGGCTGTACTGCAACTCAATCGAATATTAAGACCGATTCAATCGAGACTTTTAATTTAAGTAATTATAACGAATTTAATATAAAGATAAACAATACAAATATAAGCGCTGAAGTTAACCCCATTGTGCTTGAAAGATTTAAAGAAAATCTCAAAACAGCAGTTGAACAAAGAGGTCTTAAATACAATAAAGATTCAAATATTGTGTTTGATATAAATTTTACTACAAAAGAAACAGTAGAGTCCGATCCATTGAATTTTTACTACTCAAGATATTACTATGATTATTATAGATATAGAGATGACGTATATAACGTTACTCAAAACATACTAAGAGTAAATCTAAGAAATCTTGATGATGACAAAACACTTTGGACTGTTGTGACAGTATGGAGAGATGGTTCTAGCAGATCAATATCTTCTGACGATGCGTCGAATATGTTAGTGGATGAGATAATGATAAGCTTTTTATAAAAGTATATTTTGCATAAATTCTTTAAAATATTTTTAATACTTGTCGTCGTTACAGGATGTTCAAATTCTGATAGTAAAAAAATTGATATTCCTTATTCATCTGAAGTTGAAGATCTTATTCTTCATTCGGAAGAATTTGAGCAAAAAATATTATCTTATGATACTCCTGGCGGACTCATTCACTTTGCAATTGGATTTGGCATTGCAAATTCAATAATGGTTGAGGGTAATGGTGGCAACATCATTATTGATGCTGCTGATAGCATGTACGAGGCGGAAAAGGTCTATAACTTATTCAAACAAAAAAATTCAAATCCGATTAAAGCGATTATTTACACTCATAACCATGGAGATCATACTTTTGGAACACAATATTATCTTAATATTCAAGAAGAAAGGCCACAAATCATTGCTCATGAAGATACTGACTTTTATGTTCAAAGAATAATGGGGATTCTTAATCCTATTATTGCTGCTCGTAGCACAAGAATGTTTGGCACTACCTTACCTGAAGAAGATTTAATCAATGTTGGCATAGGTCCAAACTTAAGTGTTTCAAAATCACCAACAGGATATGTAAAGCCAGATTTAACCTTTGAAGATGAACTAAAAATCAATATTTCTGGTATAGAAATTGAGATGTATCATGCGCCTGGTGAAACAAATGATCAGATTTTTGTATGGTTGCCTAATCACAAGTCTCTAATGCCAGGAGATAATGTATATAAGACTTTTCCAAACTTATACACCATAAGAGGCACCACACATAGAGATGTAAAAGGCTGGATAGAAAGCCTAGATCATATGAAAACATTTAATCCAGAATTTCTTTTTCCAAGTCACACCAAACCAATTATAGGAAAGGATGTAATACAAGATGTCTTAAATGTTTACAGAGATGCTATTCAATATGTTCACGACCAAACAATTAGATTAATGAATCAAGGAATGTATCCAGATGAGATTGCCGAAAAGATAGAATTACCCGATAGCATAGTAAATTCCCCATATTTAAAAGAATTTTATGGAACTGTTAGATGGTCTGTTAAGAGCATATTTAATGGATACTTAGGATGGTTTAGCGGTAATCCATCTGAATTAGATCCGCTTTCTAGAGAAGAAAAAGCAAAAAGAGTATTAAATCTTGCTGGAGACATAAATGTTTTGATTGAGGATCTAAGGATTGCGGTTAGTAATAATGATATGCAATGGGCACTTGAACTAAGTGATTATTTAATCGCATTAGATAATTTTACCGAGGAAGTAAGAAACTTAAGAATAGATGCTTTGTTATACGAAGGTTCAAGATCATCAAATCCAAATAAAAGAAACTATTTTTTAACCTCAGCTTTTGAGTTGAGCTCAGATTATGATGAACCTTCATTGTTAGATAGGACTTCTGAAGAACTATTAGAATATATTTCAATGAGTACATTATTTGATGTTTTATCTACAAGATATAATCCGAAAAATATTGAAGAAAACATAACTGTTTGTTTTATTTTTTCTTCAGGATTAATAAAAAACATTACCATAAGAAATCAAGTAGCAGTTATCAGTAATTCAAATCAAGATATTTGCTCGATTACTGTTTTGACCGACGAAATAGAACTTAAAAAAGTTTTAACTGGACTATCTAATCCCGTTACATCTATTGCATCAGGAGACATGCAAATAGAAGGAGGTTCGGTTGAATTTCTCCAATTCCTAAGCAAATTTAGATAAATTAACTAAGAATTGCCAGATGGTATGTCTTTAAACGCAACACCTTTATCAGCCCGTGGATCTTGAGGAAGTCCAAGCACTCTTTCAGCAATGATGTTTCTTAGGATTTCATCTGTTCCACCAGCTATTCTCATTCCAGGTGCCCCCAACCAGGCATTTTGAAAACCTTTTACATCATTATTATCTGTTCTTAGCATGCCAGCCATGTCTAGTGAATCTATCCCAAAATTACCAATATTTTGAAGTTTTCCAGCGCTGACAATCTTAGTTATTGATGCCTCAGGTCCAGGAGTATCTCCTCTAGAAAGTGCAGACATTGTTCTTAGCTTTGTATTTTTAAGGCCACTTTTTTCACAATACCAATCAGCAATAGATTCTCTTGCTGCTTTATTATTTAAAAGGGGCTCTCCTAGATTATCTTGAGTTTTTGCCCATCTAAAGGCATCCTCAACATCCGCTCCACCTGCATCACCAACGGCAAGTCTTTCATTCATTAATGTTGTTATAGCAACCTTCCAGCCATCACCAATTTCTCCAAGTCTTTGAGAATCAGGAATTTCTACATCAGTGAAATAAACCTCATTGAAACTTGAACCACCAGTAATTTGCTTAATTGGCTTTACCTCAATGCCTGGTGATTTCATATCAACAAAGAAGAACGTCATACCCTTATGTTTTTCTAAGTCTGGATCATGTCTTACCACTAAAATTCCATAATCTGAAAAATGAGCACCAGATGTCCAGACTTTCTGACCATTAATAATCCACTTATCACCTTTTTGAACTGCTTTACTTCTAAGACCAGCCACATCTGAACCTGCTGAAGGCTCAGAAAACAATTGACACCATATTTCTTTACCTTCTGCCATTGGTGGTAAATATCTTTCTTTTTGTTCCTCTGAAGCATACTCCATCATCACTGGACCACACATACCTAAACCAATTTCAAAAATTCCCTTTGGTACATCAAACTTAGCTTCTTCGTTAGCCCATATAATTCTTTCCATTGAACTCGCACCAATTCCACCATATTCTTTTGGCCAATGAAGCATTGCCCATCCAGCATCATATTTCTTTTTTTGCCATGCTTTAGCTGCTTTCATTTTGTCTTTATTTGCAAAGTCATCATTTTGAGGTGTTGAATCCTCTTTATAGGTGGCATTTTTTTCAAGCCAATCTCTACATTTTTTTCTAAATTTTGCTTCTTCTTTTGTGTCGTTAAAATCCATATTTATTTTCCTAATTAATATTTGATTGTTCTAAACTAGTAACTAATTTTTCTCTCCAATTACTTAGAGACCCAAGATTTAATGATAAAAGCTTAGATCGTCTATAAAACATATGGCAATCATATTCCCATGTAAATCCATTTCCACCATGAGTTTGAATATTTTCTTGAGAACATAACTGATAAGCTTTGATTGCACTAACACGAGCTGTTGCTGATGCTGATGGGAGATCAGCTGAATCAGTTGATAATGCCCAAGCTGCATAGTAACAATTTGATTTTGCAAGAGTAAGAGCAATGTACATATCAGCAAGCTTATGTTTAATTGCTTGATAAGAGCCTATCGGTCGTCCAAAAGCATATCTCTCTTTTGCATAATTAACGGCCATATCTAGTGATGCTTGAGAACCTCCAATTTGCTCATAAGCAAAAAGAACTGCTGCTTGATTAATAATAGATTCATAAATATCCCATCCAGAAATATCATCACCAATAGCTTGAGTGTCAACACCGTCGAATGTTATTGAGAAATGGCCTCTGCTTTCATCAATATTCTCTTGGTGTTCAATTGAAACACCTTCATGAGATAAATCAGCAACTTGAAGGCAAATACCTTTTTCTGATTTAGCAACAACTAATGCATGAGTTGCAATGCTCGCATCAGGTACAGCAATTTTCTTGCCATTTATTTTTCCTGATTTGCAAGATAATTTAATATTATCTTTTGAAGGTGCAAAGAGATCTTCTGTTACTGCCAAGGTTCCAATGACATCACCAGATACTAATTTTGGAAGAAGATCTTTTTTCATTTCCTCGCTTCCATACTTAATTATTGCTTCTGTGAATAAATATACAGAAGATGAGAAAGGAACTGGGGCTAAAAATCTTCCAAGCTCTTCAGCAATAACACATAGCTCCAAATGTCCTAAACCAAGACCATCAAATTCTTCAGGAATTCTAATACCAGTCCACCCAAGCTCAACAATTTTTGACCATAGCTCTTGATCAAAATGTGACTGATTTTCTAAAACTGTTCTATTTCGCAATAGGGCATTTTCTTTTTCTAAGAATTTTCTTGCTTCTTCTTGAAGAAACTTTTGATCGTCTGAAAAATCTAAATTCATTATAAAGTTTTAAGTTAAGGTAAAATAATCAATTATTATATGCTAAATACGTTTGAATTTTAATTATCAATGGCTAGTAAACTTAAAATTACAAAAAATCTGCCTTCTTACCTTGAGAAATCATCAAAAGGGGGTCTTCTTATAGGATTTATATATGTAATTGCGTTTATGAGCATTTTATTTTTAGCTATATGGCAAACTTTTGAATCTGAAAATAATAAATCATCAATGAAATTAGTTGATGAGAGACTTTCACTTATTGAAGAACAAATTAATATTGTTGATGAAACTAACAATGATTCTATGACTGATATAACCTCATCAATACAATTTCTTGATAAAGAAATAAGAAAATTGTGGGATTTAAGTAACAAAAGAAACAAAGTAGATATTCAAAAACTTACCGAACAAACCAATGAAATAGAAAACTTGTTGTTAACTATCAGAAATGATATCGAAATAAATCAAAAGAATCTTTTATCAACACAAGATAGTGTTAGTAAAAATATAAAAAAAATAGATGATCTTGGCCTGTCTTCGGAGGACTTAATTTCCTTAAAATTAAGTTTGAATAATATTGATACTCAATTGATATTGCTTGATGATTCTGTTCAGGCACTCAATAACTACAGAAATCAACTAAATCAGGTGATATTAGAGATACAAACACAGATATCGAGTGTTCAAAATTCTCTAAACAGCGATAAAGTTGTTCAAAATTAACAATTTATTTAATATATAAGTGTGAATAGGTTTGTTTTACAGGTTTTTTTGTTCCTTGCATTTATTCCTTTAGCTATTTTAGTTGGTTATGGAATTCTTGTGATTGCGCCAATTTTTTGCTGTTTTCTTGCAATTAATTCCTATAAATTTAACAATTATAAAGAAATGTACATATGGATGGCATTTGGAGGTCTTTCTTTCATGCTTGCTTTGTATATGTTGGGAGTTTTATGAGCGTTATAATTAAAGGATATTTACTTATAATTGGTGTTACTTCAATAGTAATGGGTTTATGGGCAATGTTTGGGCCAGAATTTGTGTCTTGGTATCCTGCCTTTGATGGTGTAGAAAGATATACTCCTTTGGCAAATTTTATCAGAACAATGTCTGGAGTTTTTGTTGCATCTGGCTATATTCTTGTCCGGTTTATTTTTTCCTCATCAAAAGTTCAACTTGGCACAGTTTTAATATACATGTGTGCATTCATGCTTCTAGGTAAAGCTTGTGGATTATATTACGAGGGATATCATTTTCATGATGTCATTGCATCAATTTTAGGTGTACTTACTCTTATCGGTCTGACAATAGTTCACAGACAAAGAAAAAATTTACTTAATTACGATCTTTAAAAATTTTCCACTTAGACAATATAACTATATATAATGCATATGCCTGGGGATGTGGTGGAACTGGTAGACACGCTTGGCTTAGAACCAAGTGCCGCAAGGCGTGGGGGTTCGACTCCCTCCATCCCTACCAATTTTATATAAAAAATAGATACTTTTTTTATTAAAATACTAGTTAAATTGTTTTTTACATATATACTCGAAAGAGCATGTTAAATGTTAACTTACATAAAAGTCGGGGAGTATCAGCATAGCTGGGACCGCTTTTATTATTTAACCCAGCTATTGCTGGGTTTTTTTTTGAGAGGATATGAATTATGAAAAACTTTAAAACAATTTTGTGCACACTAGTTTTGGCACCATTTATTTTGATTTCACAAGAAGTTGAAGAAGTCATAGTAACAGCCAACAAAAAGGCTGAGACTGTGCAAGAAATACCTATGAATATATCTGTAATAACAGAATTAGCAATCGAGGAACGAGGTATAACTAACCCTGAAGACTACTTGAGATCTATTGCTGGTGTCTCAACACCTGGTGGCTCAAATTATTATACTTTCAGGGGTTTAAATACATCTACCTCTCAAAGATCTTCAGGAACGTCGTCTACATATATCGATGAAATTAATGGATCTTTAATGGGCTTATTTGATGTTGAGAGAATAGAGGTTCTTAGAGGACCTCAAGGAACGCTTTATGGATCAAATGCAATCGGGGGAACAATAAGATATATAACTAATAAACCTGATTCAAGCTCAGCCTATGGAAAGATTAGAGTAGGTTATGGTGATAAAGTAAAAGCAGGAGATCCTGAAACAAGTATTGAAATGATGTACAACATGCCTTTAAGTGAAAGTCTTGCTGTAAGAGCAGTATATTCTCAACTTGTATCACCTGGTATCTATAAAAATATACAAACTGGTAAAACAGTTGGTGAAGAAGATGATTCACAATTAATGATCACGCTTGGCTTCAATAATGGAGGCAAACTTACAGGAAGTTTGAGGTATATTAATTTCAACAACAAAGCATTTGGTATTTTAGAACCTGGTCAAAGTAAGCCTGGAAGTGCTGATGTTTATGTTGAGGGATGCCCTAAGGCAACTAGCTGGTTTTATAATTTTGATGGTGATCCAACATGCTCGCGTTTAGATGCAATATCTTCGTTTGCAGCCTCTGAGGGGGTAAGTGGAGTTCTCTCAAATTATGATCCTAAGTTTTCTCATGCCCTAGCTGCAGATGAATCTGAAGATATAACTAGAGAAACTTTAGTTGCGAACATTAAATATGATTTTGGCCTCTTTGATGCGAACTTAATCATTTCTGACAGAACGGTAACTGATGATTCAGTTACAGACTGGGCTAGAATTGATATGGATGATTATGTGCCAGCACCATTAATTGTTGATGGTGATGAGTATTATGAGGAGACAACAGAACTTAGATTAATTTCAAAGCCAGGAAAATTTGAATGGACTATTGGTTATTATAATTACAAGTTTAATGAGGAGCCTAATTCTATATCTCAAACACAATACGCAATGGATCAGGATTGGTTAGAATATGTAATGCTTTATGCAGCTGGTTTGGGTCCTGATGACTATGATGCAACTGCTTATTGTCCTCCTTTTTGTGAAGGGCATCTTGGTTATCCATATTTCTACTATGGATCCTATACTGAATATAATGAACAAGAAGAGACATCAATGTATGGTCAATTCGATTACAACGTTAACGATAAACTGACTTTAACGTTAGGAATTAGAGATTATGAAATTGAAGATGCTTCTAAGTCTTACCAGTATGGAATATTTTTTATGGGTAGTACTGGGTGCGATGGTAACGATCCATCAGGTACTGATTGTTCGGAATTATCAGGCTCGGAGTCTGATACTAGGATGAAATATGCAGCAAGCTATAGGGTCAATGAAGATCTAACATTGTATGCAACACAAGCAGCTGGTTACAGACCTGGTGGAAATCAGGCACCACTTCCTCCTTTCTGTAGCAGTGATGAAGCAGCTCAAGCAAACTTTTCAAGAAGATTTAATTCTGATGAAGCTGAAACTACAGAATTTGGTGTGAAAGCTAGAGGAGATAATTATACTGCTAATGTGACATATTTCGATGTTGACTGGGATGGAATTATTATCCAAGTTACTCCTGGTTGTGGCTGGAGATATAATTTTAATGGCGGTAAAGCTGAAACTTCTGGTTGGGAATTTGACTTTACATATGCGGTTAATGATTCTGTTTCACTAGATTTTGCTGGAAGCACAATGACTGCAGAGACATCAATTGATATTGCCTCACTCGGAGCATCAGCAGGTGACAGACTTCCAAATACAGTTGAAAAACAATGGAATCTTGGATTGGTGTATGACACTTCAATAATGTCATATCCTACTTATGCAAGACTTGATGTAAATTATTATGGAGATAGTTTTAATACTTTTGCTGAGAATCCAAATTCGAGCTCTCCAGATTATACAAAGTTAAACTTTAATCTTGGATTAGATTTGAATGAAAATTCTAAATTACAACTATCTGTAGATAATCTTACAGACGAAAGAACTGAAGCATATGTTTATGCAGTTAATGACACATCTTGGAGACCAAGAAACTGGATGCAGTGGATACCTCCAAGAACTGTTAGCCTAAAATATTCTTTTAGTTTCTAAATTTTTAATGGATGAAGAGATAATATCTCTTCATCCAACTTTAATTAGCTATAAAAATACTAATCTAGTATAGTTTTTAAAATTAGGTAAAACTATATGAGAATTATTTTTATATATTTTCTTACACTTTCCATCATTGTTTGTTCTGATAATGAAGATATTGTCGAAACAAATATAGTTAATCTAAAAGAGTACTCTGTCGACAAAAGCTCATATTGCAAAGATAGAGCTGAACCAAAAAATTTAATATGGTCCCAGAATTTTGATGAAAATTATCTATCTCCAAATGTTTGGAATTATTCAACATCAAATGGTTTTTACGATGGAAAAGAATTTATTAGTGGTTGGGGCAATGGAGAACTTCAGTATTATACAAAGCCAAGAAATTCAGAAGGTAATACCAATACGTCTAAAAATCTTTTTATTGAAAATGGGTATTTAAAAATACAACCTATATATAGAAAAGATAAATCAAGAATTAGCAGCGGTGAAGCTGCATATAACTTTACCTCAGCAAGAATTAATACCAAAAATCTTAAATCTTTTTCCTATCCATCAAAAATTTCAATATGCTTCAAGGTTCCAAAAGGAATTGGATTTTGGCCTGCATTTTGGTTGATGCCAAGTGAAGATATTAGATGGCCAGTTGGAGGAGAAATTGATATTTTAGAAAATAGAGGCAGAATATCTAATATTTCAAGCTCTGCTCTTCATTTTGGCAAACAATGGAACAAAAAATCTACACTTGTGGGTGAAGCTTTAATTCCAAGGCAGGTTCGCTTCCAGGACAAATTTCATTCTATATCTTTGGTATGGAAGGAAAATTACATTGCTTTTTATCTTGATAATTCTCCAGATCCATATTTCACTATAAATTCTGATCATCCAGAATTTCAAAAATATAAGTACCCATTCAATAGAGATTACTACATGATTTTAAATGTAGCGGTTGGAGGTAAATATGATGATTATTGGGTTGATTTTGATGCATTTTGCAGTGATCGAGCCTGCTCAAATAAAGAAAATCCTGATAGTCATAGATTTATAATTGATTGGATTGAATATGAGAGACTTTAAAAATTATCAATTATAATTAGTGTATGTCTAGGGGATTTATATTATCAGATGAAATTATTGATCATGAGATCAATTCTCCTGCTTTTGAAGAAAAGCATAACTTTGATGCATCAGGTAAATTAAATGATTTAGAACTCTTCACTAAAGGGCAACCCTTCAGTCTTTATAAAGAGCTTAGAGAAAATGCACCAATATATTTTCATGATCCTATGCCTATGGATCCTGAGCCGGGTTATTGGGTATTAACTAAATATGAAGATATAAAGTACGTATCAATGAATCCAAAAATTTTTTCGTCGCAATATGCTACTGGCAATATGCTAACACTAGGATCAGAAGAAAATAGACATCCTAAATTATTTAAATCAACTATAGACCATATGTTAAATTTAGATGGAGAGATGCATCTTAATCTCAGAAAAGAACATATGCCATTTTTTAAACCTGGGTACGTAGATGAATTAAAACAAAAAGTTTCTTTGAAAGTTACTGAGTTATTGGATCAAATTGCTCCAATGGGTGAGTGCAATCTTGTTAAAGAAGTATCTCAACAATTACCTATTTATACTCTCTCAGAAATACTTGGAATTCCGGATGAAGACAGACAAAAATTAGTCTCTTGGATGGAATTTCTTGAATTAGCCCAATACTTTACTTATGAAATGATAAAAGAGCAAAATGAGGGCAAGACAGATTCAACCCCAGATCCAGCGATGATAGATATGTTTAATGCAATGGTTGATGAAATGTTTGATTACGGAAGGTTCATTCTTAAAAACAAAAGAAAGAATCCCTCAAATGATCTTTTGAGTGCTATTGCTAACGCAAAAATAGAAGGTGAAGAGCTTTCTGATGAATTTCTAGATGGATCTTGGCTGTTAATAATTTTTGCAGGTAACGACACTACAAGAAATACAATGAGCGGCGGCATTAAACTTCTTCATGAGAATCAGCATCAAAAAGAGTTATTAATTAATAATTATGACTTACTTTCAGGTTTTATAAATGAGACTGTAAGATGTGTTTCACCAGTAATTCATATGAGAAGAACATCTCTTATTGAAACAGAAATAGGTGGTCAAAAGATTGGTCCTCATGAAAAGATAGCATTATGGTATGGAGCCGCAAATAGAGATCCAGAAATTTTTGATAAACCAGATGAATTTAATATTCAAAGAGAAAATGCAGAAAAACATCTTGCTTTTGGTATAGGCAGGCATACATGCCTTGGTAAACCAATTGCTTTGATGCAATTGAATGAATTTTATTCACAATTTCTTAAGAGATTTCCAGATTTTGAAATGAATGGTGAATGGAAGGTGGCTCCAAATAATTTTGTTCACGCTATCCAAGAAATGCCAATTAAATTCACCAAAGAATGATAATACCTTATAGGTTTAAAGTAGTTTTTTTATCATTCTTAGCAGTTTTTATTTGTTATATAGATAGAGTTAATATTTCTGTTGCAATCATTCCTATGCAAGAGCAGTTTGGATGGTCTGAATCGCAGGTTGGTATTATTTTGGGATCATTTTATTTTGGATATATGATTACAATGATTCTTGGCGGATATTTAGCTGATAAATATGGCGGTAAAAAGGTTCTTGGATATGCTCTACTAATTTGGTCATTATTTACAATCATTACTCCTTTTTTTGCATACCAAGGATTGTGGTGGTTAATATTAATTAGAATTCTAATGGGTCTTGGAGAAGGGGTTACTTTTCCTTCATGGCATGCGATATATGCTAGATGGATACCATTTCAAGAAAGAACAAGAGCTATAGGTTTTACTAATAGTGGTATAGCTGCCGGTACACTATTTGGATTTGCAGTTGCAGCATTGATAATTGCAAATTACTCATGGGAATGGGTATTTTATTCATTTGGATTACTAGGATTTTTTTGGTATTTTTTCTGGAATAGAATAGTTACATCTTTTCCAGAGGATAATAAGCTTCTTTCAGATGAGGAATTACATTATATAAAGACTGAAGCACCGTCTAAAGAATCTGCTCCAACAATTCCGCTTTTAAAACTTATAAGAAATGCTCCCTTTATGGCAATAGCCGTTGCAACATTTTGTAATAATTGGTCTTTATATACATTTCTTTCTTACTTACCAAAATATGTTAACGCTCCTGTTGCCCAAGGTGGAATGGGGATAGACTTAGGATCAAATGTATTCATTTATTCAATACTTATACCAAGTCTTGTTGCAATTTTTTCTTTAATATTGGGAGGCTTTTTAGCTGATGGTTTAATTAAAAGGGGATATGGCTTACTAAACGTAAGAAGAAGTGTAAATTCAATAGGCTTTTTTGGTTCGGCATTATTGTTATATCTAATATCGCTGGAGGATTCTCTTATAAATGTTGTCATATTATTGAGCTTAATTAATGTATGTTCTGGCATATGTGCAGGTGGTTTTGGAGTTAATCATGCTGATTTAGGTCCTAAATATACTGGTTCATTGGTAGGAATTGCAGGAAGCATTGGAATGCTTGCAGCGATTATAAGTCCAATAGCTGCAGGATATATTCTTGAAATAACTAACTCTTGGAGTTCTATATTTTATGTCTGTACATTTGTACTTTTATTCGGTGGAACCTTTTATTTACTTTTTGCAAGTGTTGAAAAACAATTCGATTAATTTGTGACCATATTTTGGAAAAAATCAAATATTTCCTGACTTGATCTATCTCTAGCAGTTCTCCATTCTGTAGTATTTGAGTTATTTATAACATTTTTGTTTTTATCAAAGACCAAAACTCTCGGAATCCCCTCTGCAGAAGCAATTCCAAATTCCTCCATTAAATTCATATTTATTTCATATCTAAGAACGTCTATGTAAAGAACATTAAATTTTTCATTAATATGTTTTTCAATTTTAGGAATATTCATTGTTCCAGAGAATATCCTACAATCCGGGCACCAATTAGCTCCAAAAATAAGTATTGGTTGTTTTCCGTCTTTAATTGATTTATCAATAAAGTTATCCAGGAATTCAACACTGTAAATTTCTCCATTGTAGGGCAACGGAAGTGGTGTGGTTAATTTGTCATTTTCATCAAGCATAATATTTCCATTAATATTAATACAAATTAAAAAAAAGTATGAAATATTAATATATTTGATTACACTCTTTAACATATTATTAATTTTATTTTAAAAAGTTGGAGAAAAAAAGTTGATCTGGATTATTAGATTGTACTTGTTATTTATGGCATTTATATATGCCTTGATTGGAGTTTGGGCAATATTAGATCCTTTACTTGGTGCTCTTGAGCTCGGGTATCCAAGTTTTTTAAATGCTGTAGGCCTCTCAATAACAGATCCATTAGGATATTCTGAAATAGCTGGATTATATGGTGGTTTAAACTTATGTTTGGGCATTATGTGTCTAGTGGGTATTTTTAAAAGAAACATTGGCATTTTCTCAATTAAATTTATAACCTTTCTAGTTGGATCAATTGCATTTGGTAGAGTTATCTTTTCTATGCTTCCAACAACCCCTGGCTTCTATAATCCTTACTTTGTTTTTGAAGTCATTGCTTTTTTTGTTGGAATAACGCTGTTATATCTTCAAAAGAAATTAAATTAAATTACTCAAACTTAATAAATATAAAATATAACTACTAACAAATAATATACCAATTAAGCGGATAGCATTTATTGAAAATACTTTGTTTGAATAAAATAGTACTACCAACATAAAAACAATTGTTGCTGAGATCATTATTGTGTAGTCCCTGCTTAATAAAACTTGATCTAGCTGAACGCTTGAAAAAAAACCAATAATTGGAACAACTAATGTAATGTTTAACACATTTGATCCAATAACATTTCCAACCACCATATCAGTTTTCTTTTTTAAAACCGCGCTTATTGTAGCTGCTAATTCTGGAAGGCTTGTTCCAATAGCAATGATAGTTAATCCAATAATCAATTCTGAAATATTTAACAAAATAGCAATTTTTTCTGCATAAATGACTGCATATCTCGAACCAAAGATTAATGAAATTAATCCTATGATCAAAAAAATTAAGGTAATTGAATTATTTTTATCTTGTTGCTCATCAATTAATGTTTGCGAATTTCTATTTGCATTTATTACATACAAAAAATAACAAAAGCTAAATAACAACAGGATTCCATCAAATTTTGAGACGTTTAAATCAATTAATACGTATCCAAGAATTAATGCTGCAACTAAAAAAGGCATTAGCTGAATTATTGGTGTTTTTTTTGGTAAAAAAGAAATACCTATACATGAAACTCCAAATATTAGTGCAATGTTAGATATGTTTGATCCAACAACTGCGCCCATCGCAATGCTTTCACTGTTATTTAAGACAGAAGAAATTCCTACGAATATTTCAGGAGCGGAAGTACCCAATGCAACTATAGTCAATCCTATTGTTAATTCACTAACTCCAATCTTCTTTGCAATTAAAGATGAGTTATCTACAAATTTGTCTGCACCCCAAATTAATATAGCTAAGGAAGCAACTAAACCTAGGAAGTTGATTAGGAAATCCATAATTTATTTTACCTTAGTTATTAATGGAGATTATGTTTCGTTCCGAAAAATACAATATAATTTAGTTTCAAATTTATAGGGAATACAAATGGAAATAACAAGTTTATTTAACATATCTGGAAAAGTTGCTGTTGTTACAGGCGGTTCAAGAGGAATTGGAGAAATGATAACTGCTGGCTTTTTGGCGAATGGGGTAAAAGTTTATATTTCAGCAAGAAAAGCTCCGGCTTTGATTGAAAAGGCTAGAGAATTGTCAGAAAAATATAATCAAGAATGTATACCAGTTCCATGTGACTTGAGTTCAATGGATGGTATTGATGAGTTTGTTAATCAGATTACTGAAAAGGAAGATGCCATTGATTTTTTAGTTAATAATGCAGGAGCTGCATGGGGCGAACCTCTAGAAAGCTTCTCTGAAAAAGGCTGGGATAAGGTAATGGATTTAAATGTGAAGTCTATTTTTTTCTTAACACAGAAATTTAAAAACTTATTGTCTAAAAATGCTAGTGATGATGATCCATCCAGAGTAATTAATATAGGCTCTATCGATGGGCTAAATGTTCCATCAATGGAAACATATCCCTATGGAGCATCAAAGGCTGCTGTCCATCACTTAACAAGAGTTTTGGCTGCAAAATTAGTTAAAGAAAATATTTTGGTTAACGCTATTGCTCCTGGACCTTATCCAAGTGATATGCTCGGACCAGCTGTAGGTTATGACTATTCTGAAATAGCAAAAAGAAATCCAAGAAAAAGAGTTGGAACTCCTGAAGATATGGCAGGATTGGCAATTTTCTTATGTTCTCGAGCTGGAGCATATACTGTTGGTGAGACCATAACATCTGATGGCGGAATAGTTAAAACCGCCAATCATGATCTTAGTTAGATTACCTTTGAGCGTCTTTGAAAGCCCTTATAATAAGATCTTTCATCCAAATGTGACCGCCATCACCTTCATCACTTTTATGCCAGATTAAAAAGTATTCCATTAAAGGAATCTCGATCGGTATTTCAACAAATGGCAGATTATTTCTGTTAGCAAAACTTCTAGTCCCCATTAAAACTAGATCAGTTGACTGGATAATGGTAGGAGCAATCAAAAAATGTTGACATCTTAAGGCAACCTTTCTTCTATAACCAATTTTATCAAGCTCAACATCGATTAAATGAAGGCCTCTTTTTCTTCCAGAGACATGAAGATGTTTTTGTTCAAGTATGTCGTTTACACTTGGATTTTTAATTTTTGATAAATCATGTCCTTCTCTATGCATAACAACAAAATCATCCTCAAAAACTTTCTCAGAATTGATTTCATCAGATCTTGGTATAACTGGATCAACCACAAAATCTAAATTATTCGTAGAAAGGGCATGAACTTGATCGCTTCTAAGGTATGCATAACTTCCAATTGAGATATTTGGAGCTTCCTTATATATTTCTTTCATAAGGTAAGGTAAAACTCTTCCCTCAGAAACATCTCCCAACGATAATTTAAAGTTTCTTTTTGTTGTTGAAGGATCAAAAGTATCAGGCTCATTGACACTTTGTTGTATCAAAGTCAGAGCACTTTGAACATCTTGAATCATGTTTTCAGTTTTCTGAGTAGGTACCATTCCTGAACCAGTTCTTACGAATAAGTCGTCATTGAACTTTTCTCTTAGTCTTGATAAAGCATTACTAACAGCAGGTTGTGTAATTCCAACGACTTCAGCAGCCTTAGTGAGACTTCCTTCTGTATAGATAGCATTTAGGATTACAAAAAGGTTTAAATCAAAAGAACTTATTTTCATTTTATCGCCTTAAATAAATATTTAGATCGTATAGATTTGTAAGTAACATAAAGCTATTATAAGTATGAATTACTTTAGTACTATTCATAGTATTTATAATAGTAACAAAATTTTTGATATAAAGGGAGATTTAACCTCATGATGCCTGAATTAAGACCTGAAGCAGTTGAATTAGTTGAAAAAGTAAAAGATTTTATTGACTCTGAAGTTAGACCAAAAGAGCACGTATTTCATGAGCAAATTAATGTTGGCAAAGATAGATGGAGCAGTTATCCATCAGTTATTGATGAGTTAAAGGAAAAAGCAAGAGCAAAAGGCCTTTGGAACCTTTTTTTACCAGAAAGTGAATTTGGAGCAGGTCTATCCAATTATGAATATGCTCATCTTGCAGAAGAAATGGGAAAATCTCATATCGCCTCTGAGGCTATGAATTGTAGTGCACCAGACACAGGAAATATGGAGGTTATTGCAAGATATGGAAATGAGCAACATCAAGAAGAGTGGCTTAAACCATTACTTGATGGTGAAATTAGATCCGCCTTTAGCATGACAGAACCTGGAACTGCATCATCTGATGCAACAAATATGCAAGCAACAGCAGTTTTGGATGGTGATGAATATGTAATAAATGGTGAGAAGTGGTGGACGTCAGGAGCTGGTGATCCAAGATGTAAAATTCTTATATTTATGTGTGTAACTAATCCTGATAATCCAAAACATCAAAGACACTCAATGATACTTGTACCAATGGAAACTGAGGGTGTAGAAATTGTTAAAATGATGCATGTATTTGGCTATGACGATGCACCTCATGGACATGCACATATGAAATTTACTAATGTAAGAGTACCAAAGGAAAATCTTTTACTTGGTGAAGGAAGAGGGTTTGAGATTGCACAAGGTCGTTTAGGACCAGGACGTATTCATCATTGTATGAGAGCAATTGGTGCAGGTGAGGTTGCTATAGAACTAATGTGCAAAAGGGGCATGGATCCCAATAAAGTAGCATTTGGTAAAAACTTAGCACAACTTGGAGCAAATTTTGATTACATAGCTGAGTCAAGAATTGAACTTAATGCTGCAAGATTCTTAACATTGGATGCCGCAGTCAAAATGGATACAGTTGGAAATAAAATTGCAGCAAGCGAAATTGCACAAATCAAGGTATACGCACCTAATGTAGCCCTTAAGATTATAGATAGAGCAATTCAAATTCATGGTGGAGAAGGAGTTTCACAACTCACACCACTTGCATCTATGTATGCTCATATGAGAACACTGAGACTCGCTGATGGTCCTGATGAAGTTCATAGAAGAGCCGTCGCAAGATATGAGCTAGGTAAATATATGAGTTAAAAAATTGTCTCGCAATTTAATATTTTACGATACTGAAACAACTGGAATTCATAAAGATTTTAGTCAAATAATACAATGTGGTTCAATTTTTACTGATAACACATTAAAAGTTTTAGACGAACAGAATATTGGTAGCAAACCTTTGCCATGGATTATCCCTCAACCCAAAGCAATGCTTACTAATAAAAAGATTAATTCCTTTTCATCCAATACTTCTCATTATCAAATGATGAAAGATATTCAACATCAATGGAAAGAATGGTGTATAGACTTGCCATCAATATTTGTAACATACAACGGACATGCTTTTGATGAAGAGCTCATCAGAAGGCAGTTTTGGTGCAATCTATTAGAGCCATACATAACAAATACAAATCAAAATGGAAGACTTGATTTAATGTTGATGATTCATAATATAGCTGCATTTTTTTCAGACGAAATATCAATTCCCTTATTCGAAGATGGACCTGCTTTTAGTATTAAGTTGGAACATTTAGCAGATGAACATGGTATTGATGTCAGTGATGCACATGATGCAATTTCAGACTGCAAATTTATGATTGGGCTATGCAAAGTTATTAAAGATAAAATACCTGAAGTTTTTGATTCATTTTTGGATATTTCAACAAAGGAGGGTGTTAAAAATCTTTTATATTCTGATGAATTTCTTGCTCTTGGTGAGGTCTACAGGCGCCATCCTTTTAAGTATCCTGTTGTAATTTGTGGTGCTGATAACTCCAGACCTAATGATATTTGTTTCTTTGATTTGAGTTTTGATCCAGATGAAATTATTGATCTAGACTTCACAGAAATTAATAAAATGATTCAATCTGGAGGAAGGGACTTACCTTTAAAAAAATATAAAATTAACAAAACTATTCCAATATGCTCAAGCAAACATCTTACAAAAAATAATCACTTTGATATAACTCATGAAGAGCTTCAAAGACGAGCGGATATAGTTAAGTCTAATCAAGACTTCTTCACACAAGTTTCTCAGGCTATGGAGGATAGAATTATGAATTTTCCAGAACCAGATTATGTTGAAGGAACCATATATTCAGGTGGTTTTCCTTCCTATAGAGATCAAGATCTGATGAAAGAATTTCACCATACTGATAATCTTGAGCAACTTATTAAAATCTCAAGAAATTTTGAAGATGAAAGATTTCGACTTTTAGCTGAAAGAATTATTTGTGATAAATATCAAACAGATATTCCTGATGATATTAAAACAAGATTTGATGATTTAATTAATGAGAGAGTTTATACAGATGGAAAATGGGGCTCTGTTGATAAAGCGCTCAATGAAATTGAAAAACTTTTAGATGAAAGAAATAACAAAGAAGATAAAGCTATTCTCGTTGCAACAAAAGAACAACTACTATCAATGCAAAAGTAAAATGAAAATATATTTGTGGATCATTTTAATAATTTCCTTTGATATAAAATCTGATATATCTCTTAAAGAGCTTGATTTAAAAGAGGTATTTAGTAGTGGAAGAAGTTTGATCTCTCTTGATAATGGTTTGCACTATCTTGAGGAAGAATCAGACATGCAAAATACACTTTTTATAGGTGTTCACGGTGGTGATAGTGAGGGGTATGAATGGGTATACCCATTAATAACATTAGACAACAAGCAAAATCTAGTCAGCTTCTTTCGTTACAATGATAATTTGTGTCCAAACAGAGCTTATGCAATTCTTTTTAGTGAAATTAATAGTGTATTAGATCAAAACAAAAACATTGATCAGGTAGTTTTAATGGGCCACAGTTATGGTGCAATGATCATAGCAATGTTTTCAGAGACATGGATAAATGAAATACCATTGACCTTGCATGCAGTGGCAGGACCTTTAACTGGACCTATACCATCTGATTTTAGATTAGGTCTTTTTAATAAGATTTGTAATTATTCTGCACCTAAATTTGTTAGAGATAATGTAACTCTCTTTCAGTGGAGAACAATTAAAGAATTGGATGGCGCATTTAATAATCTAGATTACGATCCTCAAATTATTGAAGTTGAAGGTAGCAAAGTAACAAGATTACCTAAAACCTATAACGGAAGAAGACTTGGTCATAACTGGTCGATAAGTTGGGTTGCAGATCAACTTAAAAAATAATTAAGTTGGTGGGCGAGGAGAGATTCGAACTCCCGACTTCCTGCGTGTCGAGCAGACACTCTAACCAACTGAGTTACTCGCCCTTAAAGAGGAGTAATTTTACACAAAAAATTTATTAAATAATATTAATTAATTTTTGCAAGATATTCATCAAGTCTTGTTTGATTCATTACAAATGTAGACTTAAATTGTATTGCAACATTTTTAGCAGTTTCTATATTTGAACTATCGTCACCTACTTGTATTACACCAACCATAGCCATCATTGCATGAGGTGTACATTGGTATCCGTAAACACCTGGAATCTCAAAGGTTACTGAAATATTTCTACTTAATTGTCCGTTCCAAGGTGAAGCACCAGATGGAATCATACCAGGTATAGATGCAGAATTATGAGCAGCATCAGTAGACTCAAATGTAACGGTATCACCAACATTAATTTTCAAAAATGCAGGCTCAAAAACCATTACACCAGTAGCACCTTGATTAAGCATCTTAACAGTATGAGTTTCTGAATATAGATCCAAACTTGTAAAAGAAATTATTAAAGAAAAGATTAGGTTTTTTTGTATAGTGCCCATAGCATTATTATATTTATTTATAATTAAATATCAATATAATTTATATCATCAATCATTTGCTTTAAATATAAAAATGATTATATTAAACATATATTTTCTATATTTTTTAAATTTTTACTATGAAATTAATCAATCATATTAGACCTTTTTTAATACTAATACTGTTACCTCTGCTTGCATTAAATGTTTTAGCAGATTACTTTCCAAATAAAGAAAATTGGGATATTTCATCACCTGAAGCAGAGGGTGTAAATCCCAATAAAATTGATAAATTAATGGATTTATCATTTTCAGATGATGCAACTCAAGCAGTTGTTGTAATTAAAAATGGCAAAATAATTTCAGAAAAATATGCTGATGGATATGATCTTGATTCTCATGGTACATCTTGGTCAATGGCTAAAAGTTATTATGCTGCGTTAATTGGAATTTCGCTTGACCGTGGTGAGATTAATAGTCTCGATGATAAAGTTTCAGATTATCTAGATTATTTTGATGACGAAAGGTCAGATATCACTTTAAGAGATCTTCTCGATATGTCTAGTGGTCTTGATTTTCCAACTCACGAACATGAAAAAATGTTTTTTCAAGTAGACCATCTTCAATATGCAAAAAAAGTCGGTGTAGAAAAAGATGCTGGTGAAAAATTTGAATATAACAATGTCAATTCGATGTTACTAGGTGACATTTTATTTCAAGCAACTGGTAAAAAAGCTGATGTACTTTTTGAAGAAAGAATCTTAGAACCTCTGGATATAGATGACTATAAGTTATGGAAAGACGAAAAAGGAAATGTGATGACATATTGTTGCGTGGATATGTCAGCAAGAGATTATTCTAAGTTAGGTTTATTATTTGCTCGAGACGGTAAGTGGAATGATGAACAAATTGTGTCTAAAGAATTTGTAGATGAAACTTTTCAGGTGGTATGGGAAACACCAAGCAGATTTACAGATTATAAACGTTACTATTCTCTGCACTGGTGGGTCTCAAAGTATGATGAAGAATCAAAAATATTTAATACCAGTGGAAAGTTCGGACAATATACTTTTGTAGACAGAGAAAATGATATTGTTGTAACAAGAATCTCTAAATATGCAGAACAAGACAATGGTTCTACTCAAAAGTGGGGCATAATGAAATATCTTAGATGGGCAGGCATAGATAATGCTATTGCAATTGGCAGGATGTTGATAGCTTCAGGAACTATAGAGTCTGGATCAGATGTGATTACTCCTTTCACGGATGAGGAGGGAGAATCTTACGAATTCTATGTAAAATATCCTGAAATTATTGATTCAATTGCTGATTTAAGTCGTAACTAATATTTAATTCATCAGCTTTGTTTATAAAAGTATTAATGTCTTTTTTCCATTCTTCAAGATAATACCCATCATTACCTTGTTTATTTAGATACCTAAGAAAAATTCTTCCAGTTTCATCTTGATAGCCTGCTTGAAATGGCTCTCCAGTTGCACTATTTAATCTTTTATATCTATCATCCATTTATCAAGTCCATACAAACAATATCATTGGTATAGACGCCAATATTATTAAAATATCCATAGGCAAGCCCATACGCCAGTAATCAGTAAATTTATAGTTACCTGGACCCATTACAACAGTATTACATTGATGTCCTATTGGAGTTAAAAATGCACAACTTGCCCCAACTGCGACGACCATTAAAAAAGGCTCAATGGCATACCCTAATTCTAATGCTATTCCAGTTGATATTGGAGCCATAATCACAGCTGTTGCTGCATTATTGATAATATCGGTTGTTACCATGGTAACAATTAAGATAATGAGGAGTATCCAAAACAAACTCAGGCTTGATGCATACGTGGATATTGAAGTTGCAATCAAGCTACTCACTCCTGTTGTTTGAAGCGCAGTTCCGATTGGTATCATTGCTGCTAACATAACAATAATTGGCCAATCTATTTTTCTGTAAAAATCACTGTCAATAATTTTAATTCTTGCAAAAGCTAAAACACATAATAAAAATGCTGGTGCCGCACTTAAATAGTTGAATGAGACTAAAAAGATTGATAATAAAAAGAATAACAACCCCTTTATAAGCCTACTTCTACTTGGTATTGTTTGAAGTTCTCTTTGTCTTAGGGGCATTAAACCTAAATGTTTAATTTTATTAGAGACATCTTCTTCAGCGAGATCTCTAACTCCTAGAAGTAATACATCACCGGCTCTAAATTGTTCTCTTGTAAGTCTGGTTCTATATTTTGAACCCTTTCTCCATAGTCCAAGAAGATTTAACTCTTCAAAAGCGAGCTTTTGAAAAAAATCATACTTTCTTCCAATCAATCTAGAACCGGGAGTGATCATGACTTCAATTTCTTCAAGATCATCTTCGTCAAATGAATGAAGTTCTTTGGGAATGGAGAAATCAAAAATATCTAGAATATTTGCAAGATCATCGGGAGGGGTCTTAATAACCAATATTTGTCCTGCTTTAATTCTCATATTATTTTGAACTTTCTTAATTGAGCCATTTTCGGATACTATTCCAAGGATTTCTGTATCTTCTCCAGCTTGTGTTTTAAATGCATATAAAGTCATGCCAATTGAAGAGCTTTTTTCATTTACGAGCACCTCAAATAAGTACCCTTTAAGATCAATTAAATGCTCAGTTGAAGGCATCTCTTTTCTTAAAAAAATTAACCTATTTCCAATAAAAGCAATGAAAAGAACGCAAATTATTGTTACTACTAGACCAACATAAGAAAAATCAAAGAAATTAAACCCAGAGTTTGATATAGATGCCTTATATTCAGATATTATTATATTTGGTGGAGTTCCTATTGCGGTATTCATTCCACCTAAAATGCAAGCAAAGGCTAAGGGCATTAGGTACTTAGAGGGATGCCATTCCATCTTTTGACATATATTAAGTGTTATGGGCAAGAGAATTGCTAAAGCACCTATATTATTAATAAATGATGACAAAATAGCAGCTATTAATAGCAGAGAAATCATAAATTGGATTTCTGTAAACTCCCTACCTCCAATAAGCTTACCTACAAGACCTGCTATACCTGAATTACTTAAACCTTGGCTAATTATAAGAACAAGTGCGACGGTAATAACAGCAGGATGAGCAAATCCAGCAAAAGCTTCATTGCCAGGTATTATTTCGAGAACTACTAAAACAAATAATGCACCGACCGCTAGCGCATCATATCTAATTTTTCCCCATATAAACAAACTCAGAAGAGCAATCAAAGTTGAGGATAATATGATTTGATCGTTCATAATTCATCAATTTTATTTTGGCATGGATTCAACATATAGAGAAGTTGAAGGGTAGGCAAATTCAGATTTGTTGCTCTTTACAATTTTCATTATATTGAAGATCAAGTTTTCTTTTACTTCGTTAAATGCAGCAAATCCCATTGGATCAGCATAAGCAACAATCATTAAATCAATAGAGCTACCACCCAATTCAACAATTCTTACAACAGGATCTAAATCGCCCTCTGTAGTAAAGTCATTACTTTTAATTATGTAATCTTTTATTTCATTTCTTATTGACTCAAGTTGCTCAACGCTTGTTGAGTAAATAAGATTAATTTTCCAATTGATTCTTCTATTAATCATTTCACCATGGTTAATTACTTTAACGTCAGATAAATCTTTATTAGGTATAACCATTGGTGCAGTGTCAAAAGTTCTAATGACAGTTGATCTAAAGCCAATACTTTCTACAATTCCATGGAGCTGTCCACTTACCTCAATTCTGTCACCCGGCTGAAATCTATGCTCACCAATTATTAATATTCCTGAGATTAGATTTTTGAAGAAATCTTGTGCGCCTAATGCTACTGCCACAGAAAATAATCCCAAACCAGCAACGAGTGGACCAATTTGAATACCAAATATATCTAATATTATTGCTGCTCCAATTACCCAGACAATAAATTTTGAAGCTCTCTCAAGCCACATTTGCATTGATGCTGTAAGCCATGAGCTTGTAGAGAGAGCAGCAAAAATTGGTTTTACACTATTTGCAAGGGCGCTGAAAATTGTAAAAATGACAAAGGCTTTTACTATATTTGTTGCTATGTCACCAATTAAACCTGAAAGAGGTAATATTAAAGTGCAAATGTATAAAGCAATCGTGATAGGCACTAATCCAATTGGCCTTCTTAATGCATTAAGAATTTCGTCATCTATCTTTGATTTTGTTTTACTGGCCAGCCTTTCAAGAGAATTTAGAATAATTGAAATAATAAAACCTCTAAAAAGAAATGCTATTAAAATTACTAACAAAGAAGAAATTATTGATCCTAGATCAATACCTAAGAACCCTTTGTTCCAGACTTCAGAGATAAGATTTATAAAATTTTCCATAATAATGTTGTTATTTTATGTTTATTTTATAAATTTAAGCAAAATTGCGAGTTATCTTGCAGCTTTATCTTTTATAAAATAAGGTAAATATATTAAGTAAAAAACTGCAATTGCAAGCGGAGTTATAACTAACAAATGCAATGGCGGTTCTGGAAATACATCCATTAGAGAAGCACCATCTGGTTTAGCCATCAAATACCAAAAATTTGCAGGATCACCTAACATCAAATTAATCACATAGACTATTGGCAATAATATAAAAGCAGTTATTGCTGACACTTTTAATATATCTTTTGCATAAGGTCTATTACCAAGAGAAACTGTTGCATACATTATTCCAACAATAATCATTCCATGACCAATCATAAAAAATATGTAATCTAAATCATGATGACTTATGTCTGGTGTAAGAATTGCCATAGATGCTCCACCCAGGCCCCAAAAAAACGCACACAAATATAAAATCCTTGGCCCACCTAATAAAAACCAAATTAGAAATATTTCAGAAAGATCACACATATGTAGTGGAATTGTTTCTCTCCAATCGTAGGGATTTGCTAACAGATAAAGATCTTTATATGGTGAAATAATGACATGTGCAGCTATTATTCCTGCGATTATTTTGCTCATAAGAGATTTATCACTTTCAGATTTATTTTTATAGAACTTTGGTAAAAATACTGAAACTATAATCACTGAAAATATAGTTATAAGGTGAACTGTGCCAAATATTTGAAAAGGTGTACCAAACATATTATTCCCTGTTAAATTTATAAATTCGAATTATATTATTATTTAAGAGTTGTTGAAACTTTCTAGTAAAATCTGTTCTGTTAAAATCGCAGGTAAAATTTTCGACTCGCTCATTCCAGGTTTCCAAAAAATATACAACGGAACACCATTTCTATTATAGGATTCAAGAGTTTTTAGAATTTCATCATTTTTGTTAGTCCAATCAGCAACAATGTATTGGATGTTATTTTTATAAATATATTCTTTAACATTTGGTCTTGATAAGGCAATTTTGTCATTTGTTTGGCAAGTTATGCACCACGCAGCAGTAAAATTAATTAAATAAGCTTGATTTTTGTCTTTATATTCATTTTCTATATTTTTATTCCATTGAACATAATCGTAACTCTCAAGTTTTACCGTATTTGTTGGTTGTATTTCGTTTGAAGGAATATCTCTGAATTGAAAGAAAATTACGAAAGCTGCAATAACAAAAATAACTAATTTATAACTAGATTTATTTAGTTTTGTAGAAATCCATATTAACAAAGAGATCATTAGAATCGTCATTAAAAGAAAAATCACTTCGTTTGAAGATGTTTGAACGCTAAATACCCATATTAACCATATTGATGTCGCAAACATGGGAAATGCAAAAAATTCTTTCAAAGCAACCATCCAGTTACCTGGTTTCGGTAGATAATTTATCAAACTTGGCGAGGCTGATAATACAAAATAAGGAAATGCAAAACCTAGACCTAGTGCAGAAAATACTGGTAATGTAATTCCAGAGGGTTGAATTAATGCATAACCAAGTGCTGCGCCCATAAATGGTGCTGTGCATGGTGAGGCAACAATAACAGCCAAAATACCTGTAGAAAAGGAACCTAGTAAACTTCCGTTGGTTCCTATGCTACCAAGTCTAGTCAATGATGAGCCTATGTTAATATCGCTTAGAAGCACTAAACCAATTACAAACATTAATAAACTTAGTAATCCAACAATAAGTGGTGACTGTAATTGAAATCCCCAGCCTAAATATAAACCAGCTTGTTTTAGTAAAATCATTGCAAATCCAATAAGAAGAAATGAAATCATCACTCCAGCACAAAACGATAGGGAATGAGCTCTAATTTTTGATGGAGATTGATTACTCATTGATACAAAACTTAGAACTTTTAATGAAATTATTGGAAAAACGCATGGCATTAAATTTAAAATTAGACCACCTACAAACGCAAAAATTAAAGCTTGTAAAAATGAAATATTAAGTGAGTTTTTAGTAGCATTTTCAATTTCAGTATCAATTATATAACTCTCGTTATCATTAATAGTTAATACTCCAGATAAATACTCAAAAGATTTAAGATCATCTAATTTTTTAATCTTAAGCAGATAATTATTTTCTTCTTTAATAAGCTTTTGATCTGCAGCATGCTCAATAATATCTTGGTTATCGATAAAAAATGTTACGTAACCAACATCGAAAGGCCAAGAAAACCTTATATTTATGAACTCACTATCTAGTGATGCCCTCACTGGAAGTATCTGAGATGGAACTTTTAAAAACCAATCATACAGCTCAGCATCATTTTTAATTTCATTAAGATTTGTTTTGATTAATGCTTTTTCTGGAACACAAATATCATCACATATTAAAAAATCTATATTTGCCTCAATAAATGAATTCTTATCATTAGAGTTATTAATCTCGTAGGGAAAAATTACAAAATTCTTATACCCATATGTCATTAGTGGTTCATATGGTATTAAAGTTGGGGTTGGCCAGTATAACTCGCTAATTGAAATATTGTCGTCATGAGACCATTTAACTTTTATTGGGCCTCCTGAATCACCAGGGTTTTTCCAGTAGGTATGCCAATTTTCTTGCATATCCATTTTAATACCAATAAGAGCTTGGCTTTTACCTTCTTTTACATTTTCAAACTTTACCAACGAGACATTTGCATGACCGGTATCAACAGTCACTGCATTTGTGGCTAAGCAAAAAAATAGTAGAAAGGATATTTTAAGAAATTTCATGAAATGTAATTTTATCCTATTTAACATATGGGGTGCATTATGCACCCCATTTCACATTATATGAGTTATTTACTTGAGATTCTTTTTGGTGATTTAATCTCAATCATCCTAGGTTTCTTTTCATCAGGAATAATTTTCTCAAGACTAATAGTTAATAAACCATTAATCAATTCTGCACCTTGAACAACGACATCCTCAGAAAGGGTAAATTGCTGTTTAAATGCTCTTTGAGCAATTCCTTGATATACAACCTTATTTTCACCATTAACAACCTCAGTGGTTGGCCCATCGTAACTTACTGAAAGAACTCCTTCAGCAAGCTCTATCTGGATATCATCTTTTGACAATCCAGCTACAGCAATCTCAATGGCAAAATAATTACCATTTTTGCTAATGTTATATGGCGGATAGCTTGATGATCTATCATTAGACTCAGAGAGTCTTTGTAATCTATCAAACAAAGGTTCGAACCCTAGTACACGCGTTGTGAAAAATGGGTCTGTAAAGTTAAGTATCATAATAGTCCTCCTTAAAAGCGACTTGATAAATGTGCATCTAATAAAAGCATACACTTATTAATGCGAAGATCCGTTATGGCATCTTCATCAACTATTATTTATAGCCATTATTAACTATTTCAAGCTTTATTTTTTTGTAATTTTAAAATATCCTTATACAAGAACTTTATTTAAATTCAATTGTCAAAATTATTATGAAAACCAAATTTATTTTGCTTATATTTATATTTTCTTTTACTGCAGTTTTTAATGCTAAAGATGCACAACCTTCTATTGAACAGGGTCAAACATGGTATCTAGAATCAAGGAGCAATAAACTGACTCCTTCAAGTAGCAAGGTTTTATATTTTTTTTCTAATGATGCATATAACACCTACCAGGCACGAATATTTTCAGATTGGGATAGGTTTTCTATTATAGATTCAAGAAACTTAGTTAGATTAAATAAAGGCGACAGGATTGAAATTTTAAACTCCAAACATTTTGAAAAAATATATGAAGTTAAGCTTTTAGATGGCTTTGAGAAAAATAGAAAATACTATGTTATAAAAGATGATCTTATTAGACACTATAAACTATCGAAAGGCGAAGAAACTTGAAAAATTTTTTATTTATAGCACTTATTTTTATCACATCCTCATGTGTAAATAATTCATTGCAGCCAGATGTTGTTTCAAGATCAGATGCTCAAAAACAACAAAATGTTGTTTTTGGAACAATTAGAGATATTTCAATGTTAACAATTGAAGGTGACAGAGAAGTTGGTGCTGCTGCTGGAGCAGCTATTGGGGCGGCTGTTGGCAAAAATACAACTGATTCAGAACCAGAATCTGATATTGCTGCAGTTGTAGGAGGTTTGGTTGGTTCAGCTGTTGGATCTGAGATTGGTTCAGCATTAACAAAGAAAGATGGAGTTGAATTATTGATAGAGACCGAATCTGGTAGCTTTGTTTCCATCATTCAAGAGGCAGGTAATTTTTCATATAATACCGGTCAAAAAGTAAGAATCATAAAAAGAAATGGAAAATCTAGAGTTATTCCTTTTGAATAATGTCAGATGATCTATTTAATATCATATATAACAAATCTCTAGATTTATTATCGAGAAGAGAACACTCATTTAAAGAAATTAAAGAAAAGCTTTCTGCGCGCTTTGAAAATAAAAAAATAATAGAATCTGTTATTGAAAAACTTAGTGACAATAACTTAGTAAATAATACACGATATGCTGAAGCCTATGTATCGGCTAGAAAAAGAAAAGGATTTGGGCCTAAAAAGATTGCTTTTGAATTGTCATCAAAAGGTGTTGATGAATCAGTAACAAATAGCGTAATTATTGAAGAGGGCGATTGGGAATCGGCTGCTAAATTAGCTTTTTCAAAAAAATTCAAAGATGGTCCTAGTCCTGATATCAAAGAAAAATTAAAACAAAAAAGTTTTTTACAAAATAGAGGTTTTAGATTTAAAGAAATCGAATCAGTTTTTGGTAATGACATGTTATGATTCAATGCTATGTCTTATGAGGTTTTAGCTAGAAAATATAGACCATCATGTTTTGAAGAAGTTATTGGTCAAGAGCATGTCGTGAAGGCTTTGATAAACAGTATTGAGTCTGAAAAAATTCACCAAGCATTTATATTTTCAGGTACAAGGGGAGTTGGTAAGACTACTATTGCGAGAATTTTAGCAAAATGTTTAAACTGTGAGAGTAGCACCAAACCAACATCAGTACCGTGTAATAAATGTTCTAATACTATTGAAATAACTGCCGGTAGAAGCGTTGACTTTCTAGAAATTGATGCTGCATCTAACACTCAAGTTGAGAAAATAAGGGACTTAATAGAAACAGTTGAATATAAACCTGCTAAAGGTAGATATAAGATTTTTCTCATCGATGAAGTTCATATGCTTTCTACTGCAAGTTTCAATGCGCTTTTAAAGACCTTAGAAGAACCACCGCCTCATGTTGTATTTATATTTGCAACAACCAATCCAGAAAAAATTCCAAAGACAGTTCAATCAAGGTGTTTGCAGCTAAATCTTAAAACAGTTAATGAAGAAATGCTGAACAACCACTTAAATCAGATATTAAAAAAAGAAAAAATCAAACATGATGATAAGAGTACTGAATTAATATCAAAATCTGCAAATGGATCTGTAAGAGATGCTTTGACAATTCTTGATCAAGCAATAGCGCATGGTAATGGCGAGCTTAATAGCAATGAAGTAAAAAAACTGTTAGGAACAATTGATGATTCACTTTTATTTGAGCTCCTAGAGGGTGTAGTCGATGGAGATGGTAAGAAAGTTTTTGATAAGCTTGCTGAAATTGAACAGTTATTACCAGAATATGATGTTATTCTTCGAGATTTGATAAGCATTCTTCATCAAGTTTCACTTGAACAGGTTCTAAATAATTCAGAAAGTGAAAATATAATAAGCATATCAAAGAAAATTGATAAAGAGTTTTGTCAACTTTTATACGAAATTGGCATGAATTCTTTTACTAGATTTTCTGTACATCCAAGTCCTAAAGAATGCCTTGAAATTTGTTTATTAAGAATGCTTACATTTAATCCTCTTCAGAAACTTTCAGAAAATAACCAAAACTCTAATCCAGGTAATGCAGAAAAAAAAAGTCTCAAAAAAGTTGATGAAGAAATAAAAAGAGATAACAGTCCTTCGTCTGAAGAATCAAGCGAAAAAAAGTTCCTTAACAATAATGAAGATTGGGTGAAATTATTTAACTCTCTAGAATTAAGCCCCTTTGCGAGAAATTATTTTGGAAATATGTCGTTACTTTTGCACAACGATGAGGGCATTATTTTAAAAGCAGATATAAATTTAGGTGAAGTCCCAGAGAATATTATGTCGGAATTTAAAACTACCTTGGAAAGTATATTTTTAAATAAAATTAATATTAAAATTGAGAAAGGAGATGTAATTAATTCTCCAATACAATTAAATGAAAGTAAAATAGAAGAAGAAGAAAACTTGGCAAAAGATCAAATTAGCAAAGATAAAGAAATACAAGATTTCGTTGAAAAATTTAATGGAAAGATAAAACCAGAAACCATTAAACCCTCAAAGTAGAAAATGAACCAAGATCTATTAAATGAACTCATAAATGCATTGACAATCCTACCTGGAGTTGGCAAAAAATCTGCTCAAAGAATGGCATTATATTTACTTGATAGGAATAAAGATGGCGCTAGTATATTAGCAAATACTTTATCTGATGCCATCGAAAGTATCCAAAGATGCTCAAATTGCAGAATGCTTACATCTAATAATTTATGTGGAGTTTGCTCCGACTCAACAAGAGACAAAAACAGCATTTGTGTTGTTGAGAGCCCATCTGATGTATTAGCTATTGAATCAACTGGTGGCTTCAGAGGCAGATATTTTGTGTTATTAGGAAGGCTTTCGCCAATTGATGGTATTGGACCTGAAGATTTGGGTATTGATGACCTCTTAAACATTACTAATAATGATGAAGTAAAAGAAGTAATTCTTGCAACTAGTAGCACTGTAGAAGGTGATGCAACAGCAATATTTATAAAAGATCATATAACAAATGCTAAGGTTTCAAGAATTTCTTATGGTATTCCAATTGGAGGAGAGTTAGAGTATGTTGATGGAACTACAATTGCTCGGGCAATAGAGGGAAGGATAGAAATAGATGTCGATTAAATCAGATAAATGGATTCAAAAAATGTCACAAGAGCACAATATGATTGATCCATTTTCAAAAAATCAAGTAAGGCTTGATAATAATGGCAATAAACTAATTTCTTACGGTGTGTCTAGTTATGGATATGACGTCAGATGCTCAAATGAATTTAAAGTTTTTACAAACATTCATTCTGCTATAGTCGATCCCAAGTCATTTGATGAAAAAAGTTTTGTGGACATTAATTCAGATGTTTGTGTTATTCCTCCAAACTCTTTTGCATTAGCTAGAACCGTTGAGTATTTTAAAATTCCCAGGAATATTCTCACTGTATGTTTAGGAAAATCAACATATGCAAGATGTGGAATTATTGTAAACGTAACTCCACTTGAACCCGAATGGGAGGGTCATGTTACTCTTGAGTTCTCAAATACAACGAATCTTCCTGCAAAAATTTATGCCGGAGAGGGAGTTGCTCAAATGTTGTTTTTTGAATCAGATGAAGAGTGTGAGATAAGTTACAAAGATCGTGATGGAAAATATCAAGGACAAACCGGGGTTACTTTACCCAAGACTTAAAACCTCTAGAAGCTTTAATGTATTAGTCCTTTCAGGACTAGCATCAATTATTTTAATGAACATGTATTCGAGCTCTTCAGCAAGATAATAAGTTACCTTTCTATTGCTATTTAATCTTGATCTTTCAAGTATTACGCATTTTAATGTTTCTCCATTGAAGATACATTCCTCAAGTCCAACAACATTAAATTCGTAAGATTTAGATCCTCCTTCTTCCATGTCCACAATATTAATTTTGAAACTTTTTAAACCATGTTTTACGTTTGTTCTTATCATAATTTGAACATTTAAAGGATCATATACTAAATCATCTTTCAAAGATGCAACCCAATTGTTTATGCCTTCAGAGCGAACCTCCATAGTCTCATAATCAAAATTTAAGTATTGATCTCTATCTAGAAATTTTGGTCTGATTTTTATTTCATACGAATCTGAAATAACTTCGCTATTTTTAATTTCAAACTTAGATAAAAAAAATAAACTAGCAAAAAGATTTGATGCCTTGAATCTCATTTCAAAGCCATTTTCAGTTTTATAGAATTCTCTTATTCCAGAGATTGATATTTCTTCTGATTCAAAATTATATTTTGCTGAATAGGGAGGTATTTCAGATGAAACCACATTGATTGATAAAAAAATTATCAACAAAAAATTTATAACTTTATATTTCATAACTTCTTTTAATTAGCTTGTGGTTGTGTAAATTAATATTACGATATTTAACTTCGTTATTATCTAGATAAATATTTTCATTGCAAATCTCATTGATAATTTCTGGAAGCAATAAGTGTTCAATCTTATGAATGCGTTTAATTATATTTTCCAAAGTTTCATCTTTACTTATATCTATAAACCCTTGAGCAATTAATGGACCATCATCTAATTCAGATGAAACATAATGTATTGAAATGCCATGATGAGTATCTTTATTTTCAAGAACTTTTTCATGAGTATGTAATCCTGGATACATAGGAAGAAGAGAAGGGTGAAGATTGATCATTTTATTGGAAAATTTAGATGTAATTTTAGTACCAAGTATTCTCATGAAACCTGCCAAAACAATTAAATCTGGACTGAGCGTATCTAGGCAATCTTCTAATGAATTTTCAAAATCAATTCTTGATGAAAACTTTTTATGATCAATAATTGTTGATGGAATATTAAACTTTGCTGCCCTGGTTAGACCATAAGCATCTGGATTATTAGATATTACATGAATAACTCTCCCATTAATCTTTTTGGCAGCGCATGATTCTATGATTGCTTCCAAGTTAGAACCACTGCCTGATATCAAGACTACGATTTTTTTCATTTTAATTATTTAGACAAATATTACAGAAGATTCTTCCTTTTTATTTTTGACTTTTCCAATGACGAAACTATTCATTTTTAATTCTTTTATTCTCGAAGAAATATTTAACTCTTCATCTTCATCAACAAAAAGCACCATGCCTATTCCACAATTAAATATTCTATACATATCATCATCAGAAATATTTCCATTTTCTTTTAACCATTTAAAAATATTTGGCATTTCCCACGAGTCAGTATCTATTTCTACGCAGAGATTATCTGGTATGGATCTTGGTAGATTTTCTGTGAGACCACCTCCCGTAATATGTGAAAGAGAATTAATCTTATAATTTGAAATTAACTCCATAATCAATTTGGGATAAAGCAAGGTTGGCTCAAGACATCTTTTAGCTATTATATTTTTTTCTTCTTCATTTACCTTTGATTCTTTAATGATTTTTCTTATTAAAGAAAATCCATTTGAATGTGGACCACTTGATTCTATTCCTATCAAGACATTACCGCACATGACATTATCATTTTTAATTATCTTATCTTTGCTAACGCATCCAACTGAGAATCCAGCAAGATCGAAATTATTATCAATATAATGGCCAGGCATCTCAGCAGTTTCACCGCCTAAAAGCGCACAGTCAGATTTGACGCATGCATCTGCAATACTTTTTACAACGGTAGTAGCTTCATTAACATCTAGCTTTGAAGATGCATAATAATCCAAAAAAAATAGAGGCTTTGCACCGCACACAATTAAATCATTAACACACATGGCTACAAGATCTTGACCAATGCCTGATAAATCATTGTACTGTTGAGCAAGCGAAACTTTTGTTCCAACTCCATCTGTACATGCAACTAAAACTGGATTCTTAATATCCTTATCTAGCTCGTACATTCCTGCAAAGCCTCCAATATTATCTAAGACATTCTTATTATGAGAGGCGGCAACACTCTTTTTAATTTGATTAACTAAGCTGTTACCAGCATCAATATCAACTCCAGCTAATTTGTATGGATCATTTTCTATAATTTCTTTTGTCATTTAAAATACCTTCATATACTAAAAAATATGAGATTTTTAAAACATACTTTATTAAGCCTTATTATCTTTTCTAATACATGCTTTGGAAAGGAGTTTGACAAACTTTTTGTAGTTTTAGAACCAATTGATAGCGTATCGCAAATTGAGAAATCAATAAATAATTCATTTAATACTATGATTTATAGATTAAGCGGCAGTGATTCTCCTTCAAATATATGGAAAATCATCAATGCTGGTAATGCACGAAAAAATTTTATAAAAAGTTATTCTATAAAGAATATTAATAACAAAAGTTATCTAGAGGTAAATTTTGATAAAGATTTGTTGATTGAAGTTTTTAATAGGCTTTCTATTCCAATTTTAAGCAATTCTAGGCCTATTGTATTATTCCTTATTGAAATCGATTCTGGGACAGAAGAACCTTATTATTTAACAAATTCTCAAAACAACTCTGTATTAGATGAGTCTTTAAAAGATTATTTAAAAAATGAATCAACTTCAAGAGGAATTTTTCTTGAACTCCCCGAGCCAGATTTGATTGATGTCAATCAATTAAGGAACTATGAAAGACTTATTAATTATGAGGATATTATTAACGAAAAATATATTTTTGATGAATTAATTAAAATCAATGTATCTAAAACGGGTATTGATGAATGGTCAATCAGCGGTGATATAAATATGACCGTGGATGATAAAGATTTTATTAGTCCTTTTATAGAAAAATTTAAAGAACATACTAATTCTATAATTAATAAAATACTTAAGAAAAATCTTATAAATACTTCAAAAAAAGGAGTAATTAATATTTCTGTTTCAAATATTAATTCTTTTCAAGATTATGAAAAATCTCGGAAGGTTCTTGAGAATCTAGTAGGATCAAGAAACATAGACATCAGTAGATTTCATATAGATACTATTTTTTATAGATTGGATATATTTGGGGACTTTGATTCAATTGTAAAAGAAATATCTGAAAATAATTTTCTTGAGATTATTAGTCAATATAAAGATAAATCTGAGATAAATATGAATTTCGTTAAATGAAAAAGTATTTTATATTCATTCCCAACTTACTTACTATCGTAAGAATAGCTTTGGTTTATCCAATTTTAAATAATATTTATTTAGGAAATTTTGAAATTAGTATTATATATTTTATTGTCGCCTCAATAACTGATGGTTTAGATGGTTTTATTGCTAGAAAAATGAATTGGCAAACTGAGCTTGGTACTCTTTTAGATCCGGTCGCAGATAAAATTCTTCTGTCGGGATCTATTTTTATTCTTTGGCTTAATCAATATATTCCTTTCTATATCTTTGTAATTTTTTTTAGCAGAGATGTTGCTATTCTTTTGGGAGCTGCTATCAGAATGACAATTATTGAATCTGATACACCTACACCAAATTTTCTAGGGAAGTTAACAACTACTTTACAAATTATCTATATTGCAATTATTTTCCTTAAAGAAATTATTGATATAGATTTTGGATTGCTTCCCCTTGATGTATTTATAATTCTTGTAACTATCCTGAGCTTAGTTGTATACACATATAATTGGGTGAGAGATCTAAGGACTTATCATAATGAATAATCCGCAACAATTAACATTTCCATGGAGCAAACAAAATAAATTCACATTTGATGATTTTTTCTTTGATTCACCTAACAAAGAAGTTAAATTAGCTTTGAAAAATAATGACGATGTTTTTTTGTATGGAGCTAAAGATTCAGGCAAATCATTCTTACTTCAATCCACATGTAATTATTATGCATCTGATTACAAATCTTCAGTTTACATACCAATTTCTGAAGCAATTAAGCATGGAACTAGTTTTATAGATTCATTGGAGGGACTGGATTTAATATGTCTCGATGATATCGATTTAATTGCATCAAATAAAGATTGGGAAGTTGGAATTTTTAATCTTATAAATGACTGTCTTTCATCAAATTGTCGACTAATTTTTTCTTCATGCAAAAATCCATCGTCAATAAATTTTGAGTTAGCTGACTTAAGATCAAGAATAAAAAGAATTGACCATATTGAACTCTATCCAATTAGTGATGCGAACTTGCCAGAAGCAATAAAATTTGTTTCTCAACTAAGGTCAATTAATTTGGGAGATAAAGAAATTAATTATCTTGTTACATATACAAAAAGAAATATGTCAGATCTCATTGAGATTATTAGCAAACTAGATCAGCTTTCAATGGAGTTAAAAAGAAAAATAACAGTACCGTTAATAAAAGAAATTATTTAGTATTGAAATATTCACACTCAAAGCAAAAAGATACCATATCAACATCCTTCTCTTCGTTTATAAATCTATATTGATTGCTCATTAAATTTAATATTTTCTTTGATTTAGTACCAAAGTTGAATTCAATATCAAGATTATCAAGAAGTTCACTTATAAAAATTTCAAATGGATCTAATTCTTTGAAATATCTTACTACTTTGTAGTTATCAATTTCGGCCATTGCTGATGCAGATTCTATCGCATCATCTAGCTCTCCAATTTTATCAATTAAGCCTAATTGTAAGGCTTTTTTTCCAGACCATATTCTTCCCTTAGCAATAGCATGAACCTCTTCATAACGCATATTCCTATTTGCAGAAACTTTATTTACAAATTTATCGTATATATCATCAACCGTAGCTTGTATTGCACTTGTAACGTTTTCAGGCATTTCAAATCTTGGATCCCAGTTGGCTGCATCTGTTGAACTAACTCCATCAACTTGAATTCCTACCCAGTCATATAAGTTTTCAATAGTTGTAAGCACACCATAAACTCCAATTGAACCAGTCAAAGTTTCCTCTTTAGCCCATATTTCATCAGATAGCGTTGTTACCCATACTCCGCCTGATGCAGCAATATCTCCCATTGAGCTTACTATTGGTCTGTTAGTATCTTTAAATTCATTTAGTGCATTTGTAATTAATTCGCTTGGATAAACTCCGCCACCAGGACTATTTACTTGAAGAACAAGAGCTTTAACATCATCATCCTTTATTGCTTTTCTGATATTTTTAACAATTGTATCTGAGCCTGCAATACCGTACATAGATTCACCAGTAGAGATCGCACCTTCAATGTTAATAACTGCAATTTTATTCTTGGAATCATTTTCTTCAGATTCAATAGTAGATAAATAGTCATATATCGATATTGAGTCAGGTAATTTATTTACATCATTATCTTCATTTGGATATTCATCAAAGAACCAATGTCTTAATTCCTCTACTGTAAAAACCATATCCACTAACCCTTGATTAAGAGCAATTTGTGAAGCTTCTGGTTCTTCTAGTGTTAATTCCCAAAAAGAGTCACCATAATTTTGAATTGTTCCACTATTAAGATTTCTTCCACTTTCCATTAAATCTGTCATTTTTTTCCAAAGAGGAATAGCAAACTCATTCCATTGAGTTTTATCCTCTTCAGACATAGTGTTTCTAGTGAAATTTTCTGGACCAGTTTTCCATTCTCCAGCTATAAATACATGTTGATTTAATTTAATATTTTCATAAAGATCTTTTACATACTCTCTTTTTCTTGAGAAACCAAAGGAAGATACTTGACCATATTTATTTAATATAATTTCATTTGCTTGTGAACTAATTAAAAAAGCATTGTTTCCAAAGTTTTGACCATAGGCTATTACTCTTTTGCCCTTGTCTTTAATATTTTTAACTGCTTTGGCAATTTCAAATGCTGAAGCGTAATACATTCCAAGTTCAGATACGTTAATATAAATTGCAGCAAGATTTTTATCATCAGCTGCATTTTCTAAAACCTTAATGAGATCTTCTAATTCATGTTGCTGTATATCAGTTGAGCCAAGAAGAAGGGCATCAAGAGATGACGATGAGCTTGAAGAACTATCAACCACTACTCCAACAGGTTTAAACCATAAAATTTTATCTTTTGTTGAAATACTCTCTTCTTCAGAAAACAATGAACCAATTCCGCCTATTAGTGAAAACGTAATTGCTATGAGCACGACAACTGTGAATAAGTTAACAATAATTTTTCTTGATAGTGTTAAAAATCTATCCGCTTTTGACCATACTGATTGAACTTTGCTCATTAATTACTCCAAAAAAGACTATGATGATATGTCATATATAAGACTAAGTAAACGCATTTTAGTTCATATTATTAATGATTCTTGGCCCATACATGGTGCTAATAAATAGTGAGCTTATAAGAAATAATTCAAGAATATCTAACCAGTATGCAGCTGTTCCAAAAACTCTCAATGAGCACAATAGAAAGTATATGATCAACAAAAAACAAAACCATTGATAGGCTTTGATTACTAATTTATTTATAAACACGTAAAAAATTAAAATAGGTACTGCCCAAAAGATATACATAAATATATCTATTCTATCTTGAATAACATTGATAAATTTTGCAATAAACAAACATACAAAGATTAAATTTAAAAGAAGTTTGTAATTAGTAATACTAATCATTAATTTTCATTACTAATTTGCCAAGCCTTGATCCAGTTTTTTTTGCAATTTCATATTCATCTTTTGTTAAATCACTTGAGGAATTAAAATTTTCAACGTGAGAGGGGCCATAAGGTGTTCCACCTGACTTTGTTTTATTTAGCTCATCAATAGAATAGGGCGTTCCAGCTACAACCATTCCATGATGTAACATGAAAGTAATTAAACTAAAAAGAGTTGTCTCTTGACCGCCATGCATAGAGCTTGTAGATGTAAATGCTATGCCTGGTTTATTCTCCAATGCATTTGTTGCCCACAAATCACCTGTAGAGTCCAAAAAATATTTTAATGGAGATGAAATTGAACCAAACCTTGTTGGAGAACCCAAAGCAAGACCACTACAGTTAATTAAATCATCCTTAGTACAATAGATTTCGCCAGATTCTGGAATATCATCTTCAATTTGTTCAACATTTGATGATATTTTTGGAACTGTTCTCAAGCGAACATCTAAACCAACATCTTCAATACCATCTGCAATAGCATGCGCTAAATTTTTAACTGATCCAGATGCAGAATAAAATAATACTAATAAAAAATTCTTTTCCATGTTTACATTTAAAGTTTTAATTATATTATGTACGCGATGAAGTCTAAAATTATACAACTTTTCTGTTTGTTACTACTTTTTGCTTGTCAAAAGAATGACATTGAAGTATTTAACGGATCAAATACTAATCTTACCAAGCTTGAAGGTAGCTGGGTTGTAATAAATTATTGGGCTGATTGGTGTGCACCTTGCATAAAAGAAATACCAGAACTTAATGAGTTTGCGCATGAAAATAAAGATATATTTGTATTCACTTTTAACTTTGATCAACTCGATCAAGAAGATTTAGCACCAATTGCAAAAAAATTTAATATAGAAGTTCCCTCGTTGGTGACTCATCCTAGAGATATATGGGGTATTCAAACACCCCCAGCAGTTCCAGCTACTTTTTTCATAAATCCTAATGGCGAATTATCACTTTCATTATTTAGACCACAAACAAAAGATGCGCTTAACGATATCTTGTTGGATTTAAAGCAGGCTTTCTAAAAAGTTATCCTGAATAATTGATTCTGGATTGATCCTTACTTTATTTAAATACACTGTCCAATGCAAATGGGGTCCTGTGACTCTTCCGGTTGATCCAACTTCTCCAATTTTTTGTCCCTTTTCAATTAATTCATTTTCATCAACCAGGACTGACGATAAATGACTGTATGAACTTATTAGACCATATCCATGATCTATTATTATGTAATTTCCTGCATAAAAGAAATCACCAACTAAAATTACTTTACCTTTTGAAGGAGATACAATTTTTGTTCCCTCAGCAGCAGCAATATCCAAAGATAGGTGAGGAGATCTAGGTTCATCATTGATGTATCTTTTTTTACCATATCTGCTTGAGATAATACCCTCAACAGGATTCATAAAATTTAAATCAGGCACTAAAAATTTTGAATAGTTATTAAGTGCTTTTTGTATAATTTTAGATTCTTTGAAAGCCCTATCAGAATCTTCTTTACTTAGATTAACCATAGAATTGTTTTCAATAGTAATTCTAGATTCACCAAAATCTTTTTGATTAATATTTATTTTTTCACCATCTACATATATTGAGTCATTTTGTTTTTCAAATGGCAGTGGTATCAATTTATATAGAGATTCATTAATTTCGACCGTTAAATATTTATCAAGATCATTACTTGAAGCTTTTATAGCAATTATTTCGCCAGGGTCTCCAAATCTTTCCGCATTAATAAAAAAAGAAATTAAACATATATAACAAAGAGCAGAATTTTTAAGCTTATTTCTCATTTTTTATTACTTCAACATCAAGCGTGCCTTTATTTAATCTTGTTTTTAAAATTTCTCCTTTGCTGACATCCTTGAAAGTCTTTATTGCTTCACCTTTACTATTAGTAACGATCGCATATCCTCTATCTAATATTGATAGTGGGCTGAGTATTTCTATATTTTTAAGCAATTTATCAACTAAATTTTTATTTAGCATTATCTTTTCATTAATATTTCTATGAAGTCTTTCGTTAGCTTGAATTAATTTATTTTTAATAAGATCTAATTTTCTAATTGGATTGTTAAAACTAATCTGAGAATCAATTTTTTCAATTCGATTCTTTTTATCATTAATGATTGATTTTTGTTGTTTTTGCATTCTTAGATCCAGATTATCTAAATATTGATTTTTCTCTCTTAATAGCGACAAAGGATCTTTCAATCTTGATTGATTAAAATCTAGATTTCGTTTTAAGTCTTCAATGAAAGTTTTTATATTTTTATTTATTTTTGATTTAAATTCTTCTAACTTGTCTAAGAGTTTAAAATTAAATTCAGTGACAAGCTCTGCTGATGCTGTAGGAGTAGGGACTCGAATATCGCAAACAAAGTCACAAATAGTAAAATCAATTTCATGACCAACTCCAGATATAGTTGGAATTGGATATGAAAAAATTTCTCTCGCTAAATCTTCATTATTAAAGCACCAAAGATCTTCTATTGAACCTCCGCCTCTAGCAAGAATGACAACATCAATTTTGTTATTAGGATTTTTCTCATTGTGCAAAATTATTCTATTAAGTGCATTGATAATACTGACGTGGGCATTGTCGCCCTGAACCAGAGCATCACTTAATGAAATTTTTGAGTTTGGCGCTCTTCTTTTAACAGTTGAAATAATATCTTGAAATGCAGCAGTGGATGATGAGGTTACAATCCCAATGTGTTTAGGTGATTGAGGTATATCTTCTTTATTGTCCAAATTAAATAATCCTTCGTTTTCTAATTTATTCTTTAGCTTTTCAAATTGTTGCATCAGATTTCCTGCACCTGCAGGCTCAATAGTTTTTACGATTAATTGATAGTCACCTCGGGGAGCATAAATACTTACTTGACCCTTGAGCACACACTGATCTCCATTTTCAGGTGAAAAATTTAATTTCATGTTTTGATTTTTGAACATTGCACATCTTATTGCTCCTTCCTCATCCTTTAACGTGAAGTAGATATGCCCTGAACTAGGCCTTGAAAGGTTTGATATTTCTCCAACAACTGATACATTGTTGAAGTTATTTTCTAATAAGTATTTTGCAGATTTATTTAATTCGCCTACTGAGATAATTTCATCATTCTGCACTACAATGTCACTAGTCATGTTGAAAGTATAACTTTATGAAAACTAATTTTCAGCGAACAAATCACTTTCTTATCCTCACACTTGGAGCTGTACTAATTGGCTTTGCGCCAATTTTTGTTAAATGGAGCATGTTATCCTCATCAGCAATCAGTTTTTATAGGATGTTGTTAGCGATACCCTTTTTATTTTTACTAAACTTAAGATTAAATAAAAAATTTAAGTTCACTGTAAATGATAGTAAAACAATTTTTTTTGCTGCACTTGCATCTTTAGCATTTACAACTGATTTAACTCTATGGCATTACAGTATGAATATAACATCCGTTTCTAATGCAACTATAATAGTTAATTCTGCTCCTGTCTTTGTAGCTATTCTTGGATATATATTTTTTAAGGAAAAACTTTCAAGGAGTTTTGTTGTATCTTTCTTGATTACCTATGTTGGAATACTGGGGTTAATTTATTTTTCAAATAATTACGCTACTGGGAGAGTTGTTGGTGACATACTCTGTTTAATTGCGGCTTTTTTTTATGGAGTGTATTTGTTAATAATTGCAAAATTAGGTAAAGAAAATTCCCTAAATATAATTTTTTACACAACATTATTTTGTTGTTTATTTTCAATAATCCCAATGCTTATTCAAGGTGGAAATATGGTACCGTCCACTTCATTTGAATGGATAAACTTATTATTACTTGCAGTTTTATGTCAATTTGGAGGTCAATATTTAATTACTCATGGAATTGGAAAAATATCTGCCTCTGAAGGATCTGTAGGACTTTTAATGCAACCCATTACAGCAACTATTTTAGCTGCATTTATATTTGGAGAAATTTTAAATATTACACAAATAATATTTGTACTTGTTGCACTTTTCGGCATCTATTTAGCAAGAATCAATCTAACTGGAAATCAACAAAAACAAACCTAACAAATAATGTTATTTTTTTTCTAATAATAGTATTATTAGCACCCTTAATTGTTAATTAAGAAGGTTAGGGTGATTAGCTCAGTTTGGTAGAGCATCTCGTTTACACCGAGAGGGTCGGCAGTTCGAACCTGTCATCACCCACCATTTAGGTTGAACTTTTGTTAATAACATATATTATGCAACCTTGATGTGGTCCGGTAGTTAAACGGTTATAATTCCGCCCTGTCACGGCGGCGTTCGGGGTTCGATTCCCCGTCGGACCGCCACTGAATTTAATATGGATACTTTAATCGTAAGTCTTTTAATACTTTGCTATTCCTTGGTACTTGGAATCATTTTTGCACAAGTGCTTCTTACAGCTCCAGTGGTATTTAAGGTATTAGATGATCAAAATGCATCTAAATTCTTGAGAAAAATTTTTCCTCGCTATTATCTGTTACTGTTCTTAATCACCTTACTTGGTTTATTAATATCTTATTTATTTTTTGAGATGTTCGATATTTATATTGCACTTGTAGCTGTATTTTTTTCTTTCTTTGGATACATAATTATTCCTCTAACAAATAGTGCCAGAGATAGAGGTTGGGATAACCTTTTCAAATGGTTACATAATCTGAGTATATTTAATACAGTGGTAATTATGGCCATAGCTATAGTACAAATCTTTAGAGCAACAACTCTTTAAGTCATGGAAAATTCTGAAAGTGTTGCAGTTCTAGGTGGAGGAAGTTTCGGGACGGTTCTAGCAAATTTAGCAGCATCAAATGGATATAATGTTTCGTTGTGGGTAAGAGATTCTGAACAAGCTTTAAGAATAAATTCGGAGGGAGCTAACACCACATATCATCCCGAATTAAAATTATCAAAAAATATCATTGCATCCGATAACTTAAAAGAAGTTTTAGATAATAAATCTATAATTTTTATTGCAACACCAAGTATTGTTTTCGAACAAATTGTAATCAGAGTTTCTAATTACATAGATGAAAAACCATATTTAGTCTCATGTACAAAAGGTATTCTTGATGATCCATTTAGACCATTATCAGAAATTATTTCATCAAAACTCAAAAATACCATTGGTGTTTTGAGTGGCCCAAACCTAGCAAAAGAAATAGCGGATGAAAAAATAGCAGGCACAGTCATAGCAAGTCCAAATGAAAGTTTAATAAATATAGTTAAATCAGTTTTGTCTTCTGAAACTTTTAAAATATATTCAAGTAAAGATATGCAAGGAGTTGAAATGGCTGGCGCATTAAAAAATATTTATGCAGTAATATGCGGAATGGCTGAATCACTAAAAGTTGGCGAAAATGCTATCGGATTAATACTAACTCGTAGCATGGCTGAGATGAGTCGGTTTGCTGTTGCAAAAGGTGCAAATCCTATTACATTTTTAGGATTATCGGGAATGGGTGATTTGGTTGCAACATGCATGTCAACTTTATCAAGGAATTATCAACTTGGTTTTAATATTGGATCTGGCATGTCTTTGTCAAAGGCAAAGGAAAGCGTTGGTCAAGTTGCTGAGGGAGTAAGGACTCTTGAAGTTGTTTTAAAAGAATCATCAAAATTGAATATTAAAATGCCATTAGTCGAATCTATGTATAATATAATTTACAATAATGCTTCACCAAACACACTTATTGATGATTTAATTAATAATCCAAATGAGGTTGATGTAGAATTTAATTATTGAGTATGGAAACTATTAACAAAGACGAAATTTTAAAATCAAGTAAGTGGATTAGATTCATTTTTATGGTTCTATACGCATTTGCATTAAATTTTGTTTTACCAATATGCATTGGGCTTGCAGTTATTCAGTTTTTATTTGTTCTTTTTACATCAAAAGTAAATCCATCAATAGCTAATGTAAATTCTTATGTTATTGAGTTTTTTCAAGATTCTTTATCATTCTTATTGTTTCAAACTGAACAAAAACCTTTTCCTTTTAAAAACAATTCAGAAGAAGAGGTTATAATTGAAGCGGAAGAAATAGAGGACTCTTCCTCAAAACAAGAAACTAATTAATTAGACGCTGCTCTTTCAGCTGATTGAAGTGTTTGAAGTATTAACGTATTAATTGTCATTGGTCCTACTCCTCCAGGAACTGGTGTATAAGCACTAGCAATCTCTTCAATATTATCAAGATCAATATCTCCGCATTTTTCTGGATGGTAACCAGCGTCAATAACAATTGCATCTTTTTTAATCCAATCAGATTTTATAAATTTAGGTATTCCAACAGCCCCAACTATTAAATCTGCATTTTTAATTATTAAATCTAGATTTCTAGTTCTTGAATGACATATTGTCACTGTTGCATTCATATTTAAAAGCATCATTGCCATTGGCTTGCCCAAAATTGGACTTCTGCCAACAACGACAGCATTTAAGCCTTCTACTTTAATATTATGATGGTTAATTAATCTCATAATACCAGCAGGTGTGCATGAGCCATAAGCATCAAGCCCCATCGACATGTTTCCAAAACCCAGGCAAGTCACTCCATCTACATCTTTATTAATATCTATTTCATCAAAACACAATCTTTCATCAATTTGAGATGGAACTGGATGTTGAAGCAAAATGCCGTGTACATTCACATCATTATTTAAACTTCTAATTTTTTCCAAAAGTTCTTCAGTAGTTGTATCTTCAGATAATTCGACAGCTATAGACTCCATACCAACTCTTGCACAGGTATTTCTTTTCATTTTCACATAGGTTTCAGAAGCAGGATCATTGCCAACAAGAATAGTCGCTAAAGTTGGCTTTATATTTTTTGAAGATAATTCTTGAACCTTCTTCTTTATAGATTCTTCAGAAATTCTTGATAGCTCTTTACCATCTAATACTATTGCAGACATGATATTATTATCTCATTAATTGATATTTATGCCCATGAAGATTGCTTATTTATTATATTAACTTTAATATTTGCATCCTCGGGGTATAGCGCAGTCTGGTAGCGCACTCGCTTTGGGAGCGAGTGGTCGTAAGTTCGAATCTTACTACCCCGACCAAGCGCCTGTAGCTCAGCTGGATAGAGCAACTGCCTTCTAAGCAGTGGGTCAGGAGTTCGAATCTCTTCAGGCGCGCCATTTTTTTTTGATATGTATAAAATTGCTACTTTATATAAATTTTCAAGGATTCAAAATCCATTAAAAACTCATAAAGATATTCGTTCAAATTTAAAAGAACTTTCTATTAAAGGAACAATTCTTGTTGGCGAAGAGGGCCTTAATGGAACTATTTCTGCAACATGTGAAAAAAAATTAAGCAGAGCAATTAAGTATTTACGAAGTATAGATGGCTTTGATGCTTTAGATGTAAAGTATTCTTCATCAGAAAAAAGCCCATTCATAAGAATGAAGGTTAAATTAAAAAAAGAAATCGTAACCATTGGAGATAATTCAATAAATCCAACAGAAGAGGTTGGTGAATATGTTGACCCAAATAACTGGAACAAATTAATAGAAGACAAAAACACAATTTTAATTGATACAAGAAATAACTATGAATATTCAATAGGGACTTTTAAAAACTCTATAAATCCTCATACAAATAAATTTAGAGAATTGCCAAAATGGATTAAAAAACAAAAGTTTTCCAATAAGGACAAAGAAACAAAAAATATAGCCATGTTTTGCACTGGTGGAATTAGATGTGAAAAAGCTTCTTCGTTTATGAAAAATCAAGGGTTTAAGAACGTTTACCATCTCAAAGGGGGAATATTGAAATATTTTGAATTAGTCCCTGAAGAGCAAAGCAAATGGCAGGGAGAGTGTTTTGTATTTGATGATAGAGTTTCTGTAAAACATAACTTATCTGAGGGAACATATGATATGTGTCATGGATGCAGAATGCCGATTACTGAAAAAGATAAAACTTCTAAAAAATATATCAAAGGTGTATCTTGTTCAAAGTGTTTTGATAAAACAACTGAAGAACAAAAATCGAGATACATGAGCAGACAAAAACAAGTAGACTTGGCAAAAAAAAGAAATCAGCGACATATTGGACCTAAAGAGGAAATACTTAATTAATTGCTATGAAATATCCAATTTTATATTCGTTTATTAGATGTCCATATGCAATGAGAGCAAGAATGGCATTGAAACTTACAAATACAAAATGCGAAATAAGAGAAGTAAGGCTTAACAATAAGCCCAAGCAGATGATAGACAAATCTCCTAAAGGAACCGTGCCGGTGTTAGTCCTTGAGAAAGAAGTAATTGATGAGAGTAATGACATAATTGAATGGGCTCTCAGCTCAAACAATATATTTGAAGGAAATTTAGATAATGATCAAATAGATTTAACAAACAATTTAATTGAGCTTTTTGATTCTAAATTTAAATATAATCTTGATAGATATAAGTATGCGACTAGATATGAAAATATTAATAAAGACAAACACAAGAAGGAGTGTTTAGAGATTTTAATTAATTTAGAAAATTTAATTTCAAACGAAGGATGGATTCTTGGAAGCAAAATTAATAAATTAGACATATCAATCCTGCCTTTTATTAGACAATTTAGAATTGCAGATATTGAATGGTTTGATAAGCAAAATAAAATTAAAGGAGTTCAAAAAATTTTATTTAATTTTCTTGATTCAAATCTTTTTAAAGAAGTAATGTATAAATATGATGTTTGGGAAGAAAATGCTGAACCTCAATTTTTTCCCTAAAACATATCAAAAAATAGATAATAATTTTATTTAAACTATAATACCGAATCTTGTGGCGGGCGTAGCTCAGTTGGTTAGAGCGCTGGATTGTGGCTCCGGAGGCCGTGGGTTCGAACCCCATCGCTCGCCCCAGTTTTGAGAGAAAAATAATGAAAGTAAGTATTAAAAAATTAAAAGATCTTGAAAGGAAGGTTTTAATTACAATTCCAGTTAATGAATATGAATTAAAATTTTCTACAAAATTAAAAAACATTAAAACTAAAGCTAAAGTTGATGGATTCAGGAAGGGCAATGTGCCAAATGATGTTTTAGAACAGAAGTATGGGGCTTCTATTCATAATGAAGTTATTAACGAACTCATTCAAGAGACATATCCAAAGGCAATATCAGAAAACAACATAAGACCTGCATCATCACCTCAGGTATCAATTGATTCTGAAGATCCAAAAAAACCTTTAACTTATTCAGCAATTATCGAAGTATTTCCAGAAATTAAACCTAAGCTATCAAGGTGGACAAATTATGAAGAGTTTGAAATCGAGATTGAGGAGAATGACATAAATCTTGCAATAGATGATATCAAAAAGAGATATGGAGATTGGAATGATGTGCAAAGAGAAGCAAGATTAGATGATCAGGTTGTAATTGATTTCATTGGAAAAATTGATGGTAAAGAATTTGAGGGTAATACTGCAAATGACTTTAAGTTAGTATTAGGAAGTAAATCAATGATTCCAGGATTTGAAGATAGTATTGTTGGGAAAAAACCATCTAAGTTTTCTATAGAATGTACCTTTCCTGAAGACTATTTCAAAAAAGATTTAGCAGGCGTTAAGGCTGAATTTGAAATTAATCTTAAAAATGTTCAACAAATGAAAGAGGCAAACATTGATAAAGATCTTTTTGATAAACTTCAAATGGAAATCAAAGATAAATCAGAATTCAAGAATGAAATTACATCTCGAATGAAAAATGAGGTTGCAACTCAAGAGAAAGAACTCACTAAAGAGTCAATGTATGAAACGCTGTTAAAAACAAATAACTTTAAAATTCCTAATGCTACAGTTAATGAACAAGCAGATTTGATGCGGAAAGATGCGTTGATGAGAATTGGGCATAGCGAAGATAATGCTGGCGATGATCTTTTTCCAATAGAGAGCTTTATGGAAAAAGCTGAAAAAAGAGTAAAACTTGACTTACTATTTGCTGAGTTGATCAATCACTTTGATATTAAAGTAGAAAAGCAGCATGTTGATGATTTTATAGATGAGGAGTCAAAAAGATATAAGGATCCTGAACAATATAAGAAATGGATAACTGGTCAACCACAGCAATTAGAGCAATTTAAAATGATTGTTTTGGAAAAACAATTGGTTGAAAAATTAGAAAATGTTCTTAAATCTAAGAAGAAAGTGATAAAATTTTCAGAGTTAGCAAATAGATAATTTATATGAAAGATATTAAATCAGCCCTAATTCCAATGGTAATTGAACAGACTCCAAGAGGTGAGAGGTCGTTTGATATTTATTCACGTCTTTTAAAAGAGAGAGTTATATTTCTATCTGGGCCTATTGATGACTACATCTCTAATTTAGTTGTTGCCCAATTATTATTTTTGGAGTCAGAGAATCCAGAAAAAGATATATCCATATATATTAATTCACCTGGTGGAAGCATCTCTGCTGGACTTGCAATATATGACACAATGCAATTTGTTACTCCATCAATATCTACGATGTGTATTGGACAGGCTGCAAGCATGGGAGCATTGCTGCTAGCAGGAGGCGACAAAAATAAGAGGTTTGCCTTACCTAATT